>CAYWMW010000165.1:0-9837 GCA_964458975.1 uncultured Lewinella sp.
CCCCTACCCCACCACCAAAAAGAACCCACCCCAATAAACACTACCCCGCCGCCCCTCCGGGGCCGCCCGTAAATAATCAAGGGTAGCCAATCGCAGCGCATCCGCAGGAGCATATTCCCGCAAATACCGATGAAAATCCACCATTAATAATTTCCCTACGGCATCGTCCACCGGCCAGAGGGCTCCAAGGACGCTTTGAGCGCCAGCCGAGAAAAAGGCCGACTGCAAGCCAAACATATCGTCCGCTACCAACTCATCGTAACCGCGCACGGCTTGCGGCCGTGCACCAGCAAAGCAGGCGCTCAAGACCACCACTTCGGCCGTGAGGCGCAGGAGAGAAACGTCGAAGCCGTCGATGAAGCCGTCGCGGAGGAACAGCCGGGCATCCATCGGGCTTTCCAGGGAGAGGTCTTCGCCGTGTACGGCCAGGTGTACCACCCGGCAGGCTTCGAGCGCGGCTACGGCTTCGGGATCAAGGATTTTTTTCCGTTGGGCGTCCGGGCCGGTGTAGTTTAGTACCGGGACGTTCTCTGCGGCGTAAAAAGCGGCCAGTTCGTTCACCTCCGCCAGCGCACCCGGCAGCGGAGCGAGGGCCTGGCCGTCGATCTGAGCAAACTGGTCCGTACCAATCAGGGCTACGGGCGCAGCACTCTTGCTACGCTTTCTGAGCGGCAACGGCAGACAATTCAGGTTCGGCAAATAACTGACGGCAAACGCCTCAATCAAATACCCATCCCCGAAAGGCAGGGCGTGAAACGGTACACCGTGCAGCTCGTGGTGTGGGCAAACTCTGAGGTGACGGCAGCCAACGAGCGCCTCCCGAAACTCCTCCGGCAACAGCCACTCCGCCAGAGCTTTTTGTTTTCGCCGCCGTTTCTCACGCTGCGCCCCGCCGTATTTCGGTTTATAAATAGCCATCCCCCTGCCCCGGTAGCCGGAGGGAAGGTCCCTGCCGTACGTAGCGATGCAATCGTGCAACCAGGCTTCCTCCACCCGGTATTCGTGCGCTAAGAAGCGCCCGCCCGCAAAGAGTTGAAAGAGCCAGATGCCACCGATGAGTTCGCAATAATTAAGGACGGCTTCGCCTTCCGGCAGGTCATCCAGGATCCGTTGAAAAGAGGAAGAGCGGTACGTCGAGGGCATCCGCAAACCACGCGCCCGCAACGTACGCGTATCGTACAGGGTTTGTCGCCTCCGGGCGATGACGGTTAAATATTCCGGTGCAGCGGCCATGCGTTCTTCGTGCAGGACGCCAAGTTGTTCCTGTAGTTCGCTGGCATCCTCCCCTTCCCGCAATAGTGCTTCTTTGTAACCGTTCGCCTTCACGAGGGCAATCAGCCCCAGCATCAGGTCAAACGCTTCCCCCTTCCAACTTATCTTAAGGGCGAGGGCGTAGAACTCGTATTTATCCTGTACGAAAGCACTTCGCTGGTAGGGTGTACTGATCTCTGCCCGCACCTTCTCGGTCAGGTCGATGGCCCGCAGACAAACCCCCAGGCGCTCGTTGGCGTGGTCTGGCCCCAGGTAAGTCCCCACCATCAGCTTCAGAATGTGCAGCTGCTCCTCCATCCGGTTCGCTTCCGTCGCTAAGCCGTAAGCTGTATTGAGCGCGGCCTCTGATTGCTCCGTCTCCTCTCTACCCGTATGAAACTCCCCAATAAGTTGCCAGATCAACATTTGGTTCACAATGTCTTTCTGGACCACCTCCTCCTCCATTTTCCCGTACAGGGCCTTCAGTAACGCTTCGTCCTGATCATCCTCCTGAAACCACCGGTACATAGTCTTTAACCATTCGCCAAAAGTGCTGGCGGCGTGGTCAAACCGTTCAAAGCTAATGGGCGCAAGCTCGGGAGCCTCTTCGCCTGCAACCAGGCATTCATCCACCTTTTCCTGGTGGGCCTTAAGATGGCGAAACGCCTCGATCATATCCAGACACCGATCCCGTTGTTGCCTCCAGTGTTCTATCCCTTCCGGTTGCGGAACGTTCAGCTCCCGCAAAGAAGCGTACTGCACGTGCAGCAGTACCCCCGCCGTAAAGCGCTCCAGGGTATAATTTGACTCCGGCTCCCACTCCGGCAGCAGATCAAGCCAGCCGGACAAAACTTCGGCAGAATCTTCCGTAGTCATCCCCAGGCCGAGCGTCTCCAGGTCGGTGATGATCTTGCCGAGGAAGTAGCGCGTTTCGGTCAGGTCCCCCGTTTGCGCATAGCCCTGGGCGAGGATGCACGCCAGGTTGGCCCGATCCAGCGAAGGTGGGCGGTCCTGCACCACCTCCCAAATGGGTAGAACCAGGTGCAGTGCTTCATCTATATTCCGTGAGCCAGCAAAAAGCAGCTTGGCGGACCGCGATCGGTTCTTCATCGCCGTTGCCCGCCGGCCAAAATCTTCCGCTTTCAGGGTAGCCATGTTGGCGTGCGCCACCGCTTGCCCAAAATCATTACGCTGCTCGTAAAAAACGCTGAGGACCTCGATACAATTCAGCAATAAGGTTTTCAGGTCTCCCTTTTTATCCACCGCTCCGTAGTCCGTAATGGCTTGGCTTACTTCGGCGATCAATTCGCTCATGGTTGCTACCGGGTCGGCAGCGTCCCCGGCCGCTACGAAGCGGGGGTAAAAAGCGCCGATCAGTTGGTGAAATTCAAACAACTGCTGCGGGTCTCCCGCAGGCTCCCCAAGTTCTCCCTCAATGAAAGCTTGCCACTGGCGTACCATTTCCGCTTCCTGCTCGTCCCACGGAGCGTAGCCCAGCAGCCGCCCCTGCAGAAATAACCGGTGATGATCCGCAGATTCCTCCCAGGTTTTCCGGAAGATCCCTGCCCAATCTTCAGGAGTATGCTTCAAAGATATTACCCGTTCTACCAACCGGAAAGCCCACGCCTCCGCACGCTCAAAACGAACCAAAAGGCGTTGCTGTGTCTCTGGAGGTAGGTTTAGCGGCATGATCATTGTGGCGGTGTGGATCGGTAAAATACGGAATTAAGGACGGTTGGCGCTTGCACTGCTCTTTTCAACTATCTATGCATCCTGCGGCCGCGCCCAAAAAAACTATCCCCTTCCCAAGTCACCTGGGCCTGGGGGAAATCCGTTACCGCTGCGGCTCCACCTTAGGGGTCGCGGAACTTTACGTTTGGGAAAACGACCTCACTACTATCTCAACGGCCGCCTTAACCCACTCGGCCGACGAGCCAGGCTACGCAAGGCTCGGCGGACGAGTTCGCAACTTCACCCATAGCATAACCCCACCAATTCCCGAAGGAAAAGGCAGGGTCGCGCTACTCTCTAAAGTTTACGGTTCTCACACTGAGGAACCAGCATTACCGGGCGGCAACCACGGTCATGCGTTTCGTAAGGCGGGTCTGGCCCACGGTAATCGTGTAGCTCAGAACGCCGGTATAGTTGTTCAGGTCGTCGTAGGTTGAAAGGGTGATCGTATTGCGCCCGGCCTGGCCTTCGAGGGCTTGCTTCGTTACGAGGCGGCCCTGCAGGTCATGCACTTCCAGCAGTACTTTACTGGTCGTTGGGAGTTCAAATACGATGTTGGTCTGAGCGGCCACCGGGTTAGGGAAGTTCTGGTGCAGTACGATGTCGGCACCGCCCGTGGTCTCGCTGAATTCAAGGCTCAAAGCGGATGAATTGCCTCCCGCCAGAACAGCTTCGGGGTAGGTCATTCGATCCGTAACGCTAAGATAATCACTAATTTTGACATTCTGGGCGGCGGCGCGCAGGTGCAGGGTGAGGACAGGGGCATCGTTGTGCAGTTCAGCACCGTTGTAGCTGAGGGCAAGGAGGCCCTGGCCCAGGTATTCGTCGTTGACGTTGCCGGAGCCGAGTACGTCAGAGCTCCACCCTTCGATCATCAGACCGGATTCGGCGTCAATCGTTCCCTGGAAGCCCGCCAGCTGATCGGCGGTGATGTCTAAGTCGATGGTTTCGCCCATGGCTAGTACGGCGTCGGTGGCGGTAAGGGCATGGCTTTCACGGCCTTCGGGCTGAACGAAAACGTCTCCGATCTCAATCGCAACGAAGTCTGCTTCGCGGTTGTGGCCCAGTAGCTCTTCTACTTCGTAGGTGGTGGGGAATACGTTAGGGTTCCAGCCTTCGCTGAGGCCATCGAGGTCAAAGTCCTGGCGGATGAAGCGCCAGGTTGGCCCCTCGGTGAAGGTATCGTCCAGGCCGAGGATGACGCGACGAATGGCGATCATGTCTCCGATGTCGATGTAGCCATCGGCGTTCACGTCAGCCGCAATCATCCGGTGCGGCTCTTCGATCAGGATAGCGCCCAGGGCGTGGGCACCGATGACGGTGATGTCGCTGGTCTTGATCCGGCGGAGGTTGACGTCGTCCGGCATACTGGGTCGAACCATGTACTCCTGCCCTTCGGAAAGCGCGGGGAAGAGGAAGCTGCCGTTGGCGTCCGTGTAGAGCATATCCTCCATCGTACCCATATCACTGATGTGGACCTCGATGCCGTCGAGCAATTCGTTGGCCGGCGAGGTGATGAAGCCGGACAGGGAAGCCACGTTGGCGGCCGTACAGCTCACCTGCGGGGTGGTTTCCACCACGGCCGTTACGTTACAAACACCCGCTTCTCCGTTTGGTGTGAAGGCGTAGACCTGTACCATAATATCGCCCACATCGTCACAGTCTACCGCAAATTCGGGGCGGTTCGTTCCTGGGTTGAAGCTGGGGTCGTTGAACTCAAAATCGCGGTAGATGGAGTAGGTCACGTCTACGTCGTTACAGTTGTCGTTCACATCGATTACGAAGTCGTCGGCTTCCACCGTTGTCACGCCGCCGCCAGCGCCGTCGTTGGCCAGGAAGAAAGAAAGGCGGCCGATACAGATGGGGGTAACCGCGCTCATGTCCTGAATATCGAACTGAATGATGCGGCCGTTTGCGTTGCCACAGCCGTCGGTAGCGCCTACCCGGATGGCGTGCTCTCCTGCGGGCAATCCGTCGAGGATAACGTTGTAGTTACCGCCGCCGTCGTCCAGTACTTCACTGCTCGTTAGGGTCCGGCTGGCGTTGAAGCCGCCGCTGGCCACGAAGTTGAGGTCAAGCTCTACGTTTGAGGTCAGGTTAGCGCCCACACAGTCGTCCGTGAGGGTATAATCGATCTGGATACCACCACCGTCGCAGTCTTCGCTGTTCGCAACGTCGGAAGCGATGTTGGTGATCGTCGGGGCGTTGTTGTCGTACACCTTGATGAACTGCACGTAGCGGAAGGCACCCCGGCTTTCAGAGTTGGCGTAGCCGGTATCACCGTCGTTGTCGGTGTCGGTGTCGAATCCGGGGAAGTTGTCGTCCGTATCCACGAAACCGATGTTGTTTGCGTTGTTGCGGTTGTTGTCGCGGTCCAGCACGGCCACATCATCTCCGGCATCGGTGTTTCCGTTAGGGATGACGTGAAGGAAGGTAGATTCTTCCGTATTGCCGTCGTTGTCCGCATCGCGGCGGATGTTGTAAAAATCACCGTTGCCGTCGTACTCACACCAGTTGATGATCTCGATCGTACGGCGGACCTTAAAACAGGCATCGGAGACGGCGAAGAAAGTATCAACTTCCACAAAAGTTACCACCATGTCGCAGCCCAGTGGGGTGTAAGCGAAGTCGTTCGCATCGGGCATCAGGCCACAGGTGGCGGAAGCGTCTCCGGGGAATTCCACGGTATAATTCCGTACGCCCCGGATGTTGATGAGCTGCTCACACCCTGGTGCGGAGACGAAGCCCTGCCCGTCGGTTACGGTAAAGGAACGGCTGATGGTTCCCGTACCACAATCGTTTACGTTGGATACGATGCTCTGAGAAGAGAATTCATTGCCGCAGTTATCGATGGTCGTTACCTGGCCGAACAACTCGTCGAACATTACTACCAGCCCCTGGGGGTTGGCCGAAAATTCTGCATTCACATCCTCCGGCAGCATGGCGTCCGCTTCGGAGCAGGTAAGCTCCAGGTTACCGGGAGCGATACAGATCGGTGCGGTATTGTCCACTACGTTAAGGACGGACATCCGGGTGTTCGAGTTACCATTCTCGTCCGTTACCCGAACGATCACGGGGATGCCGGTCACCACCTGATCCAGGTCAACACAGCTCAGCGTGACACTTGGGCCGTAAGAACCGATGGGCAGCAGCGAGTTGCCATTAGCGAAGGCGATGTCGATGGTTACATCGGTACAATCGTCGTACGAGCCTTCGTCCAGGTCAGTAGCCAGTACGGTCGCAAAACCACTGTTGCTGAGGGCTACGTTGAGTGCATCCTCTACGATCACTACCGGGCCGGACTGGTCTTCGATCACGATGTCCAGGTCTGAAGTAGCGATGTTACCACATTCGTCTTCGGCTATGTAGCGGAGTACGTGTGGGCCTGCGGGCAGAAAAGGGGTAAGGCGGTTCGTTGCGTTGGGTGCGTTCACGTCGATGGCCCCGGTCATATTGTCTTCATCACCGTCGATGAGGACAAAGGCCGTAACGGTCATCAGTTGGGAGCAACCGTCGGTGATTTGCAGTCCGGCGAGGTTGGTCGTCAGGAATGCGCCACACCCCGGAGCATTGGTACCGAACACCAGTGGCGCACCGGGCGTAGCTACCGTAGGCGGCAGGATGGTCGGTGCTCCGGTATCGCCAACTTTTACCAGCTGGGTGAAGGTCTGTACGTTGTCGGTATCGCACCAATCGATGACGGTGTAAGTTCGTACGTACTTAATGGTATTGTTGCACAGCTGGATGGCGGCACTGTTGGTGAAAGAAGCGCCTACGTTGCCGTAGACATCGTTAAGGAAAACCACGCCGTCTGGCCCGTTCAGGAAGGGGTAATCCTGCGGGCGCGGATCGGGGAAGTTGCCGTTGGCGAGTGCGGGGTCTCCGCATTCGTAGGTTACCAGTTCAACGGGGGCTACCACATCGTCAGCAGCGGGGCGGCGCAGGAGGATGTCGTAGGTAACGACCACTTCACCGTTGTTGCCCGCGGGGTTAGGGGCGATACAATCCGCACTACCGTCGATAGCCGTAAAAGTGCGGCGGATGATGATGTCTTCACACTGCCCGTTGTCGATGATTTCATCCGCAACGGTGACGGTGACGTCAGAACACGCATCCGTGAAGCGCGGAACGGTACCGCCCTTGAGCAGGCGGTTGAGTAGCTGGTTATCAAAAGAGCTCATGATCGGCATGCTCGTTGTTCCGTTCACCATGAAAGTGCGCGAGACGTTTGCCGGGAGCGTATTGATCGTTAGTGCCTGCAATTGCGGCGTAAAAAATGGGCCTGCGCTGGGGAAGGCACTACCAAATTGTTGGGGAGGGGTGGCATCCCGGGCCGTAATGGTACCGGAGCCAAAGGTGAAACCGACAATCATGCTGTCCGGGTTCGGGCGGATGGTATAGTTGAACATCCCACAACCGTCAACGATTTCGCCATTCTCCGGGCGGTTGTCATCAATTTCGATAATAAAGGCTTCCTGGGGAGGGACTAAACCGTCGCCGTCAAGGTCCGCGTCTCCGCTCAGGAGGTTCATATAAATGATCTCGCGGGTACAATCTTCGTTTAATTCAAAATTTACGAAGGCGATACTTGCAAAACTGACTTCGTAAGTAGTACCTTGTGCTAAGAGTGAGGCGTTTGCCCAAGCCAACATGCACAGTGTTGACAAAAGTAAGCGGGTTACTTTATACATAATAGTGTGAATTGTAATGTCTCAACTTCCTCCTTCCGTTCACTGAATAAGGATGTTGAATTAGAGAGTAAAAAACCTACTTCACCGAGAATAACCATTGCCGTGGTCCTCACTGAAGCTTACGAATCACACCAAGAAATTGGAGCCGATTTCATCTTGCCGGATGTTATCGGCTCCTTTCGTTTGCGCGATTCGGAAGGGTAAACTAACTCTTTTACAAAATGTGCACGAATTGGCAAAAAAAATCTAGGAAATTTTCATTTCGTTGCCAAACAGGCTATCCACAAAGGCCCGTTTATTGAAAATCTGGAGGTGTTCGATGCCTTCCCCAACGCCAATGTAGCGAATCGGAACACGGAAAGAATCGGTGATGCCGATGGCTACCCCACCCTTTGCCGTACCGTCTAACTTTGTGAGGGCCAGTGCAGTTACGTCGGTTGCCTCGGTAAAGGCCTTCGCCTGTTCGATGGCGTTTTGGCCCGTTGTAGCGTCCAGAACCAAAAGGACCTGGTGGGGGGCGGAGGGTAAAGCCTTGGTGATGGACCTTTTTATTTTAGAAAGTTCCTTCATCAGGTTAAACTTCGTGTGCAGGCGGCCTGCGGTATCGATTATCGCTACGTCGCAATTATTGTCGACGGCATATTTGGTTGTTTCGTAGGCCACCGCTGCGGGGTCGGTGTACATCCCTTTTGAGTAAAATTCACAGCCTACGCGTTCGGACCATATTTTGAGCTGGTCTACCGCAGCCGCCCGGAAAGTATCCGCAGCGCCGAGTACGACCTTCTTGCCCTGGAGTTGGTACTGGTTGGCGATCTTGCCGATGGTGGTGGTTTTACCTACGCCGTTAACGCCTACGACCAGAATGATGGCGGGGCCGTCGCCTTCGGTGGGGGGCAGTACGTAGTCTTCATAGTCGACGTCGTTCTGCTCCGCCAGTAGGTTTACGATTTCACTGCGCAGAATTTCGTGCAGTTCGCTGGTGTTAACGTACTTGTCTTCCGCCACCCGCGCTTCAATGCGCTCAATAATCTTTATGGTGGTATCCAACCCTACATCGCTGGAGATCAGTACGGATTCCAGCTCATCGAGTACTTCCTCATCAACGGTATCTTTACCAGCAACTACTCTGCTGATCTTATTGAAGAAGCCAGTTTTGGTTTTCTCCAGCCCTTTATCCAGGTCTTCTTTCTTCTCTTTATTGAAAAACTTCTTGAAAAAGCTCATATCCTATGGTGTTAACAGTTTATGGAGGAACAAAGGTAACACTATGAGGGGTGGATTGGGTGCCTGTAACCGGAAACCGCTTAGTACATTTGCAACACAAGCACGCTCATTTGCAAAACCTCCTCCACTACACTACGCACATAACGGACAAGCCCGATGCCGAATGGATGATTTTCATCCACGGGGCCGGTGGCAGCTCACTGACCTGGAAATTTCAGATCGAAGGTTTCAAACCCTTTTACAACCTCCTGTTGATCGATATGCGGGACCACGGGTACAGCAAAGACCTGAAGCCCAGCTACCGCGTCTACAACTTCGACATCATCGCCGATGACCTCCTGCGCACCATCGACCACGCCGGCGTTTCCCGCGCCCACTTCATCGCGCTTTCCCTGGGCAGCATCATTCTACAGAAACTCAACGCCCGCCGGCCGGAGATGATGAAAACAATGATCATGTGCGGCGGCGTGTTTAAGGCCGACTGGCGCATCAGTACTTTCGCGCACTTCGGTAAGTTCATGAGCTACTTCGTGCCCTTCCGCTGGATTTACGACGGTTTCATCCTGATTGTGATGCCGCGCAAGAACCACAAATTCAGCCGTGATCAGTACCGGAAACAATCCCTAAAACTTGCCCCCGGTGAATTCTTGAAGTGGCTTGGTCTTTACAAAGACTTCTTCAGCGTCGTCGGTAAATTCTACGACCGCGAGCTGAAAACCCCAAGCCTGCTCGTAAACGGTAGCCAGGACCACGTTTTCCTGGACGCCGCCAAGCGCTACACCACAAAGCACCAGTCGCTGGCCGACCTCGTCGTCATGGAAGGGCGGGGGCACCTTTGTAACCTGGAAGACCGGAAGGCTTTTAATGCTATTGTTTTGGAGTGGCTAGGAGCTAGGAGCTAGGGAACTAGGAGCTAGGGAACTAGGGAACTAGAAACTAG
>CAYWMW010000166.1:0-9725 GCA_964458975.1 uncultured Lewinella sp.
CACCTACCATTCCGAGCACCACGCCGAACCGAAAGACCGGTGGATTCATTTCCTCCTCTTTCTGGGTGCTTTCCTGCTGCTGATCGCCGCTGGCCAGCAGTGGTTTTTGTTCTTTACCGATTGGCACGCCTCGGACACAGAACACAGCTACTGGCACTTGGGGCTCGGCCTTGTCTACCTCGTCATCGGGGCGGTGATGGCTTACATTGCTTATCGCCACGAAAACTCCAGCCGGGGCGCTGCGGACCGCTACGCCCGCATCGACGAGACCCACCTCCGCTGGAGCCTCACCCAGAAAACCGACGAAGAAAGCGTGGCCCTAGAAGAGATCGCCACCGCAGAACGAACCAACATCCGTGACCTCAGGATCACCCGCAAAGACGGAACTTCCGTCGTGCTGCCGATTTTTTTAATCGCCAGTGAGGGGAAGCAGGAAGAGTTGTTAGACTTGTTAAAAGAAACCGCGTGATCCATAAGACCGAATTGCCACCCTACGGAGACGATTGGGCTAAATCTAGTAAGGTGTAAACTAAGTCTTTCAATGTAGGGACGGGGCTTGCCCTCGTCCCTATGCTGGAATAAGTTCACGGGTATCGTGCGCTGAACGAACGACAAAGCAGGACTTGCCGCAGCGCATGGACAATTTGCGCGCCCTTCATGAAAAAGGATTAGTCCCCTACCTTATCCTCCGTATCCACTTCCGCCTCCAGTAACTCAATCGGCTCCGCAAACAATTCCTCCAGCTTTTTCCGTACCCGTTCCTTCCGGTAGGCACTGCGGGAGAAATCATTCTTCACGGCGCGTTTATCACTCTCCACGGCAAAGGTTTCCAGCGGCCCCTTCACGGTGTAGTAGAGGTTGAAGAAACCGTTGCGGCGGGCGGGGAGTATCTCTAGCGCCCGGTCGTGCTTCTTGATCTTATTCTTGATCGCCTGGCCGGCGTTCACCTTGATGAAATAGTCCAGATACTGGTTGAAGGAATGGCTGCCGCTGATCTCTAAATTTGCGGCACTGGACTGGATGAACATCCGGGGGATATAGATCGTCTCGTCCACGATTTCAAAAAAGTTGCGCAGGCGGGTAAAACGGACACGTTCCAGGTCTCCGGCCTTGAGCGCGAAGGCGAAGTTTTCCAGCATCTTGAAGTCGCGTAGTTCTCCGTTGGCGATGTCTACGCCCGCTAAAACGTGGAGCTTCTCGTAGTCCAGTTCGTTCTCCGGCGTGAAGTACGACTGGATCCAGAGGGTGGCGTTCATCTTTCCTTCGAGGTTGTCGTCGGTAAGAACTTCCTGTCCGAAGTTGTCGCTCTGCGCGAAGAATTCTTCCGCGTCGATGCTGATCGCCTTTACCCGACCTTCCACGCGGAGGAGTTCCTGAAAATATACTTCTCCGTCTACCTCCAGGCGGCCTTCCATTGCGTCAGTGATACCAGTTACATCTAGGCGTTGGGGGGCGAAGATGAGCTGACCACGGAAGTTCTCGCCTTCAACTTTTTCGTAATTCCATTCCTGCACTACCGCATCAAAGCGACCGCGCAGCAGGTCGGTGATCTGGGCACGGCGGGCGACGGTTTTGGCGCGGAGGCTGTCCGTTTTACCAGCGGCGGCGGCTATTTCTTCTTCGGCTTCGGTGGGGCCGCCGAGCTTAATCAGTTCGTCGATGTCAAAAGTCTCCCCGGTCAGCCTTGCGTCGAAGAGCAACTCCGCATCGTTGGTATTCAGGCTGTCGGCAAAGAGTACGGGGATCAGGTTGGTAGCCTTGCCGGTGAAGCTGACTTCCGTTCCGGGGCCTTCAAAGACGAGGTCGGTCAGTTCCATTTCGTTGTCCCGCAACTGGAGGGTGCCGGAGGGGAAACTTAGCTTTTTTTCGTTATAGACCAGTTCTCCGTCTTCAAAGGTGATGCTGCCGCCAGCGGAGACCTTCCCCATCCGGCGGGGGCGGAGCATGTCTTCGTAAAGGCCCGCCACGCGGAGGTCTTTGATACGTACGAAGCCTTCCCCGTCCGTCAGTGGTCCTTCGCCGATGATGGCGGGCAGGCTGCCCAACGGAAAGGAACCGTTGGCGGAGAGGTCAATCTTCGGATCATCCAGGTCTTCGATGCTGAGGCGCATGGCGAAGGGCTCGCCCCGAAAAAGACCGGTGAGTTCCTCGATGGCGAAAGACTGGACGCCGCCCGTTGGCCCGTCCAGGTAAACGAAGCGCGCCCGCAGGTTCAGGTCTTTGGCTCCAACGTTCATGCGGGGGCTACCAACGCGGCCATCGCTGAATACCAGCTGGCCATCCATCTTTGGGTAGCGCCTCGCGGTCCATTCTCCGCTCAGGCTGCCCGTGAGTTCGAGTTCGCCACGGGTTTCGAGCTCGCCGAGGTTGCCGGCGAAGGCGGGTGGAATCAGGTCGATTACGTCTTCGAGGCTACCGGACTGGCTTTCTACGCGCAGGTCGGTCAAAAGTCCGTCTTTGGTCGGGGTCAGGTCTCCGATGATGCTGAGTTCAAGGTCTCCGGTTTCTACCTTCAGGGGGGCGAAGGTGTAAGTTCCCTCTACGTTGTCCACGCTGGTTTGCGCCTCCAGCGTCATCTGGGTATCGTTGAGGTAGCGGGTGCCCTCCTGGTCGAGGTAGTAAACGTCCAGAAGGCCTTCGGTTTCCAACAGGTACTTGTTGGCACCGAAATCTCCGCTGAGGCTCAACCGGTCGATGTTACCGTTGAGGTATACCTGGAGCTGGGCGTCGCGGTAGCTGATTTCCATGCCCTTGAAGCGCGCATCGGCGATGGCGAACTCGGTCACCTTGGCGTCGGGGTCTTCTGGCACTTCTTCGCCGATGGGGGTGTAGCCAGCGAGTTGGTAATTGGTGTTGCCATCCACATCCACGATGAGGTTCAGGCTGCCGTCGGAGACGATGATTTCGTCTACCTGAATCTTATTTCCGAAGAGGCTGCTAAGGTCAAGCAGGCAGCTGAGTTGTTCGGCCATCATCAGCTCGCTACCGTCGCTGCCCGCCACCTGCACGTCGGATAGGTCAACGGAAAGACTGGGGAAGTTGGCCCAGAAGGAGACGTCGTAATCGGCAACTACAATCTCCGTCTGGAGCCGGTTATTCAACGAACTCACGACCGCCTTCGCAATCGGCCCACCGAAAAACGATACGGCGATGATCGGGATCAGGATCAGAATGAGCAGTAGTATTCCGGTGATCTTGAGGAAGCGCATAGCAGTGTTGGTTGTGGTGGCGAGAACGCAGGTGCAGGGTGGAGGTTCACCGAAGTACGGTACGGACCATACCCCGGTCGAGACCTCTCAGGCCGAGTGTGCGCCGGGTTATTGTTCTTGCGGCAAGGTATGAATCGGCTTGGAAAGCCTCGGCCGGGACTGTGATTACAACCATGCCCCAGAACCATCACTGCATCCTGCGGGCGCGCCAAATGGTCTACACCTTAAAGTCCGGTACCTGGCTCAGTAGTTTCCGCAACCGCTCGCGCTTTGGCTCCGAGAGCGGAACGAGCGGCACCCGGAGGTAATTGCGGCACAGCCCCAACATGGAAACGGCCGCCTTGATACCGACGGGGTTGCCCTCTACGTAAAGCAGGGGGTGAACCTCCAGCATATCGAAGTTGAGCTTGCGCGCCCGGGGGAAGTCACTTGCCAGGGCCGCCTTAACCATGCCGCTGAAGTGCGCGGGCAGGGCGTTGGCGATTACACTGATGCCGCCGTGCCCGCCCATAGCGATGATGGGGGCCGTGATGGGGTCGTCTCCCGAAAGTACCCCAAAACCTTTATGGCAGTACTTCAGGATTTCTACCGACTGTTCAATTTTACCACTGGCTTCCTTTACCGCCGCGAAGTTCTCGTGGTTTTCGGACAGCTTCAGGATGGTCTCCGGTAAAACATTACTGCTCGTTCGGCCAGGAACGTTATAGATGATGACCGGCAACGGGCTGGCGTCCGCCACCCGCATGAAATGCTGGTAAATGCCCGATTGCGGTGGCTTGCTGTAGGCCGGGCTGCTGGACATGATGCCCGCCACTCCGTCAAAATTGTATTCTTTTATCCGCTCTTCCAGCCGGTCGGTGTAGTTGCCACCGAAGAAACCGGCAACGATCGGTACCCGGCCGTCAACGTGCCGGATGGTAAAGTCGAGAATCTCCCGGCATTCCTGCGAACTGAGCGTGATGGCTTCTCCGGTAGTGCCGAGGCTGACGACGTAGTCTACCCCGCCGGTAATGACGTAGTCAATGAGGTCTCCGAGGGCCGGGTAGTCAACGGAAAGCTCTGCGGTGAAGGGCGTGATGAGGGCAACGCCAGTACCACTGAATTGAGGAAGGTTAGTGAGCATTAGTGAAGCTGAAAATTTGCGCGATAGCCGAGAAATGGTCCTTTAAATTGGGACTCTTCCGGGCATCGTACTGCAGTTGATATGGATGGTGGGTATTCTCGGTGAAAGGGCCAACTTTAAGGTTGGCTGACTTTGTGGCCGCAAGGTAGTTGAGGATATCATGGTCGGGTGGGCCCAGGCGAAGTAACAATTCGGTTTTCTCCGACTGGAAGCGGCTAACTTCTTCACCACCGGGAATGCCGTACCAGTTGAGGTCTTTGACGGATACGACGCTGAAATCAAAGCTCGTAGAGCCAACTTCCTGCTCAAAATAACCAATGACCTTAATCTTGCAGCCCGACTTCTGGCTGGCATCTCGCCATTTATCCACCGCTTTACGGTCTTCGGCTGAATCCGCAAGAAACAGGACCGTGATCTCTTTAGCGGTAGACGGATGAACGGCCCGGCCGCCAGCCTGGCTACGAACGGGCTTGGTGTCTTCCCGCAAACGGCGCTTGAAGAACTTTTCCTTTATGTCGGCCAACAAGCCCATTACCCGGCTCTTTCCACCCGGCCGATTTCCGAGTATTTGTTAATGCGTGCTTCAATCACCTCATCAATCTCCTGGGCTTGCAGTACGGAGATGGCTTTTTTAAGCTGCCGCTTCAGGCTCTTGGCCATTTCTTCCGGGCCGGAGTGAGCACCGCCCTGGGGCTCTTTGATGATTTCATCGATGATGCCGAAGCCGAGCATATCTTCGGCGGTGAGTTTCAGGGCATCGGCGGCCTGCTCTTTGTAATCCCAACTACGCCAGAGGATGGAGCTGCAACTTTCAGGGCTGATGACCGAGTACCAGGTGTTTTCCAGCATCATCACGTGGTCGCCCAGGCCAATGCCGATGGCGCCACCGGAGGCCCCTTCGCCAATGACGGCGCAGACGATCGGGACGCGCAGCTGTGCCATTTCAAAAAGGTTGCGGGCGATGGCTTCCGCCTGGCCACGCTCTTCGGCTTCGATGCCGGGGAAAGCACCGGGCGTATCAATCAGGCAAACGACGGGAAAGTTGAAGCGCTCGGCAATTTTCATCAGGCGCAGAGCCTTGCGGTAGCCTTCGGGGTTGGCCATGCCAAAGTTGCGGTACTGCCGCATCTTGGTGTTGACGCCCTTCTGGTGGCCGATGATGACGACGGTTTGCCCGTCCATATTGCCGATGCCGCCAACGATGGCTTTATCGTCTCCGTAGTAGCGGTCTCCGTGGAGCTCCACAAATTTGCGGCACATCTGCTCGATGTAAAACAAAGTATAAGGCCGCTCCGGATGGCGGCTGAGCTGCACGCGCTGCCAACCAGTGAGGTTGCCGTATATCTCCTTACGCGTTTGCTTGATGCGGGCCTCCAGGTCCTGAATGGTTTCGGACATGTCCACCACTCCGTCTTCCGCTACTTCGCGTACTTTCTCCAGTTTGTCGTAGAGTTCCTCAAGGGGGCGCTCAAATTCTAAGAATACCATGTTTTCCGTGGTTTTTAATCGGCGGGGGGCAAAGATAGAAACTAGAAATTAGGGAACCAGGAATTAGAAACCAGAGAGCTAGTTTCTAATTCTCTAGTTTCTAGTTTCTAATTCCTGGTTCCTACCTAAGGTTTATGTTAGCGGCTCCCAGCAGGCCAATATCCGTAAACAGCTGCGCGCGGTAAGCTCCGGCGGAGAGTTTTACGTCCAGATCGTGGGTGAAGCTAAGGCGTTGGTTTTTTTCCAGGTTTACATCGCGGCCTTCCAGGGCGATGATGTCCATGGCTGCACCGTTGACGATGGCTTTGGCCCGAACGGGGTTCTCGGAGGTGACGGGCGTCCCCGCCTGATCGGTCAGGACGAGGTAGATGGGGCGCACGCCAAGGTATTTATCCGGCACATCGGTGAGGTCAAAGCTAACGGCCATGCGCTTTACGCGGCTGGCGTCGGCGGTTACCTTGGTTCCCTTATTGCCCCGGTACATATCTACCTGAATGGCCGTGGCTTTGAAAGCGCCGAGGGTCATGGCGGTGATTTGTTTTTCCATGGTTTTGGTCATGGTTTCCAGGTTCTCGCTTTTCTTGGCGTAGTTGTAGGCTTCGGTTTTGGTGGTGGAGAGGTCCTGCCGCAGGGTGACGTTTTCCTTGCGGAGGGTAGTAAGCTCCTGTTCCACTTCTGCGAGGCGGGTTTCCAGATTGGCGCGTGCGTTGATGAGGTCTTCGATTTCGAGGCGCATTTTGTAGGCTACCTCGTTGTCGTTTTTGCGAGACTTTTGGGCGCGGCGCATATCGTAGAGGGCGGCTTTTGCGGTCGCCTGGGCTTCGGTGAGTTGGCCCTGGAGGCTTTCTTTGTCCGCTACGGCAGATTCGTAGGCGGTGCCGAGGCTGTCCACTTCCGCTTCGAGCTTGGCCCGCAGGATGGTGAGCTGTTCGGCTTCGGCGCTGATCTGTTCGTTCTCCTCCGTCAGTGCTCCGGCGGCGCTGTTGCGGCTGATGCCCCAGGCCAGGGAACCGAGAAAAAGGAGGGCCAGAAGAACGGCAACGATGGTTAAAGACTTCTTATTCATTTTCGCTTGAGGTTGGTTTTCGACGTAAAGAACGCGTTTATGAAGGAAATGATCGGTTTAGCAGCCTGTCGGGGAGAACCGAACCTGAACAAAATTGGATGATTCCGGCCCTGAACGATTAGTAAAATGAGGAGTTTATCGAGATAAGGGACTCATTTTGCTAAGAAGTACAGGGTTGGAAGCGCCGATTTTGGACGGTGAGCGTTCTCTCCGACGGGCTGCTAGATCCACCGCTTATGCCGAAACCAAGTGAGCGTCCCGCCAGCAATCAGGAACATCGCTGCCCAGAAAATGTAATATCCGTATGGGTACGCCAGCCCCGGCATGTGCGTGAAATTCATCCCGAAGACGCCCGCCAGAAAGCCCAGAGGAATGAAAATGGTAGACACAACGGTAAGCGTCTGCATCACGCTGTTCATCCGAAAGCTGATCTCACTCACGTAAAGATCGTAGAGGCCGTTGGTGACGTCGCGGTAGGTTTCTACCAGATCGGAAATCTGGATGATGTGGTCCTTTAGGTCACGGACATAAAACTGGGTGTCTTCCGTCACCAGCCGGTGTTCGGTATCTCCGAAGCGGCCCGCCAGCTCGCGGGTGGGGCTGGTGGATTTGCGCATCGTGAGCAGGGCCAGCCTGAGGTCATGAATTTTAGACTTGGTTTCCACCTTCGGGTTCTTGATGATGATATCTTCCAGCTCATCCAGGGTCTCTTCAACCTGGTCCAGTACCGTAAAATAGCGGTCAACGATGTTGTCGATCAGGGCGTAGGCGAGGTAGTCTGGGCCCTTGCCACGGATACGACCAGTGCTTGCCTCAAGCCGTTTTCTTACGGAGGCAAACAGGTCGCCCGCGTCTTCCTGAAAGGTGAGGACGGTTTCGTCGGTGAGGTAAATGGAGACCTGCTCTATGCTCAGTTGTCGTTGTTCTTTATTGAAGGCGAAAGCCTTAACCTGAAGCAGGATGCCGTCTTTGAAAGCTTCCATCTTTGGCCGCTGGTTTACGTCCAGAATATCCTCCAGCGAAAGGGGGTGCATCCCGTAGGCCTTCCCGATTTGTTCAATCAATTCAACACGGTGCAGGCCGCGCACATCGTACCAGGTTACCTGGCCGGGGGCATCGTCTTCCGGGATGGACCCCGCTTTGGTTTCGCAGCTAAAAACCTCGGTGTCGTAATGCGTCAGGTGGATGTGTACTTCCTCCATCTCCTGGCGGCCGGTGTAGACGAGCGTTCCCGGCGGCGCTCCGGAGGCTTTGCGGGCAAAAGCGATTTTTTCGGATTGGGATCTAAGGAGTTTGGCTATTCGCATGTGTGAAGGAGTAAGGGGGTAAAGGGGGAAGGGAGTAAAGGGGGAAGGGAGTAAAGGGGGAAGGGTAAAGGCTGAGCACCCTTTTCCTTTACTCCTTTACTCCCTTTCTCCCTTTCTCTTGGGCGCGGCCGCTGGTGCAAAGTAAGGTTTTTGAAGGAGCAAAGTGGGTTGGCCGTCGTCGTTAACCGTTAAGATGGGGTACCAACGAGCCGTTCGGGTAGGCTACCTTTGCCCCACAAATAAAGGAAATGTACGAACTAAGCCACCCCGGCACACCAATCAAAGGCCACATCGAACTCACTGGCTCCAAGTCCATTGCCAACCGTGCGCTCATTATCCGTGCGCTGACGGAGGGAGACTTCCCCATTCACCGGCTTGCGGCGGCGGACGATACCGTCCGGCTGGAAAGATTGCTGGCCAGCCACGACGACGACGTGCTGGACGCTGGCCCCGCAGGAACCACTTTCCGCTTCCTCACCGGTTTCTTGAGCCGGCGGCCGGGCCACCAGATTTTAACCGGCAGCCAACGGATGAAGGAGCGCCCCATCGGCATCCTGGTGGACGCCCTCCGCGAGCTCGGGGCCGACATCGAGTACACCGAAAACGAAGGCTACCCACCCCTGCGCATCGGCCAGTCCGCCTTAGACCGTACCAGCGAGCTAAGCATCGCTGCGGATACGAGCAGCCAGTACATCTCCTGCCTGCTGATGCTCGCGCCCACTTTACCCAACGGACTAAGGCTTAGCCTGGAAGGAAACATCGTCTCCGTACCCTACATCAAGATGACCCTTTCCCTAATGGCTTACTTCGGGGTAAAGAGTAGTTGGGAGGGGCAAACCATCGTGGTTGCGCCCCAGGCCTACCAGGCCCGGGAGTTCACCGTGGAGGCAGATTGGTCTGCCGCAAGCTATTATTATGGTCTCGCGGCCCTGGCTCCGGAGGCAGATTTGCAAATAGACGGCCTCTTCGCTCAGAGCGTTCAGGGAGACGCCGTTGTGGCCGAGCTTTACCAACGATTCGGTGTCTCAACGGTTTTCAATGAATCCGGACTGCGGCTTACCAAGCCTGCGGATGCCAAGGTGCCTCCTTTCTTTGAACAAGACTTTGTGGACTGCCCGGACATCGCGCAGACCCTGATGGCCACCTGCGCTGGCCTGGGGGTACAATCTCTCTACAGCGGGCTACAGACACTCTTCATCAAGGAGACCGACCGGGTAAAAGCCATGCAGACCGAACTGGGCAAACTGAGCATCGCCCTTTACAAAATCCCTGCCCAAATGAGCGGCGCTACCGAGGGGCAACAGTTTTTCGGGCAGGAAGGCAAGGCAGATTTCTCTGCGTCCGGAACTCCAACGTTCATAACTTACCACGACCACCGTATGGCGATGGCCCTTGCTCCGCTGGCGTTGTTGCACCCCATCCAAATTGAAAACCCTGAAGTAGTGGGCAAAAGCTACCCAGACTTTTATGCGGACTTCGCTAAGCTCGGGTTTGCAACGAGAGCGGTGTAAGTTCAGGCGGCCTGCTCATCT
>CAYWMW010000167.1:0-9681 GCA_964458975.1 uncultured Lewinella sp.
AAAACAGAAAATAACCATAATTGCACAAAACATATTCCTGATCCGTGTGAAAACCGGGGGGGGGTAGATGAAAACTCATGATGATTTTTTGTGAACAAAATGTGCCAATAAATTTAATTGGCTATCTCTCGTTCGGTTTGTGAATTACAGGTGAGTGAACCTGACCTGCACAAAGCAAGTGGGCTCTTTCGTTGTAGGGGCTTTCACCTTCATCTGAAGGTATCGAAAAGCATTATACTGACGAATGCCTTAAAGATAAGCAATAATTTTATTATGGCAAAATTTTTAAAATAAAAAACTTAATATATTGTTTTTGGAAAAATTTAGATGTACTGATGGTGTGCTGCTAGCGGGCTGTCGGAGAAAACCGAGCTTGACCATGACTGAAAGTGCCGATTTTGCGCGATGAGCGTTCTCCCCGGTAGCGAGCTAGAGAACCTGAACACTCGTAGTACTTACCTATGCCAGGTAGCGACCAGCATATACGCCCCGGCTCTGACGCGGAGAGTAGGCTATGATGTTTTTGAGTGCTACGATCAATTTTTCCTGCTACGTATACCTACTACTTCAACATAGTATCATCCCGGCTAAGGAGCAGCGTAGTGCCGCCACCGGAGAGGGTGAGTTCCTTGCCGGTAAGCGCAGCGGTAACGGTGCCGTTGAATACGTCGAGTACCATCACTTCCTGCTCGTTAGCGTCGGCGCAGAACATCTTGGTGGCCATTACGCCGCCTACCTTCATTTTTGCGGAGGAGCCGGTCCATTCGCCGCCGAAGGAGTTGCAGCCGGTGTGGCCGCCGATCTGCCCGTCGCGAATGGCGACGAAGCCTTTGTCGTTCACGGCCTCAACCTTTTTACCACCGTTGGAGCAGCTAACGATTTTCCAGGCGGAGGGGGTGGGGATGCTTTCTTTGGCCATTGCTTCGGTTGGTTTAGCGGTTCCAACGTTCGCGCTCGGCTTTGGTTGGCAGGCGCAGCAGAGGAAAAGACAAAGACAGAAGGAAATCAGACGAATGCTCATGGTAAGGGAGTAAGGGGGGGAAAGGAGTAAAGGGGGTAAGGGGTGAAAGGAGTAAGGGGGGAAAGGAGTAAAGGAATAAGGGGGGCATGTCTACGGCCTTGGTTGATTGCGGAGCCCCGAAGGGTAAGCCCAAACAAGGATGGAAAGCCACCGGCTGAAGCCGGGGCTACGGATAGGAGGCGCAGGGACAACGCTAAAGAGAAGAGTACCGTTCACTCCCGGTTCATCCTCACCTTTTAACCTCCCCCTGCACCTGCGGCCGCGCCCCAAAATACTACTTAATCAACGAAATCCCGTCCATCTCCGCAGAAGGGGCAATGCCCATGAGCGCGAGCAGGGTAGGGGCCACGTCTCCTAATTTGCCGTCGGGTTTGAGCTGTAAGTCAGCGTTGGAACCGACGTAAACCACCGGAACGGGGTTGGTGGTGTGCGCCGTGTGTACGCTGCCGTCTTCGTTGCGCATAACGTCCGAATTGCCGTGGTCGGCGATGACGATGGCGTGGTAATCTTGTGCAGCGGCGGCTTCGAGCAGCTTGCCGAGGCACTCGTCCACAATTTCCGCCGCTTTGACGGCCGCTTCCCAGTTTCCGGTGTGGCCCACCATATCGGTATTGGCGTAGTTGAGGCAGATGAAGTCGGGCTGGTTGGTATTGATGTCGTTCACGATGGCCTCGGTGATGCCGTAGGCACCCATTTCGGGCTTCAGGTCGTAGGTTTCCACGTCGCGCGGGCTATCGATGAGGATGCGCCGCTCGCCGGGGAACTCGTCTTCGCGGCCACCGCTGAAGAAGAAAGTGACGTGGGCGTATTTCTCGGTCTCCGCGATGCGCACCTGGGTCTTGCCCGCTGCACTGACGACCTCGCCCATCGTCTTCGTCAGGTCTTCGGAGGGAAAGAGGACGGATACGTTCTTGAACTTATCGTCGTAGGTAGTCATGCAGACGTAGCGGAGGTCAGGAACGGGGGTCATCTGCTGCTCGGGGAAGGCTTCCTGCGTGAGCGCGCGCGTGATCTGCCGGGGGCGGTCGGTGCGGAAGTTGAAGCAGATGACGACGTCGCCTTCGGCAATGGTCGCTACCGTTTCGTCGTTTGCGTTCTTCATCACAACGGGCTCGATGAATTCATCGGTGGTACCCTTGGCGTACTGCTCCTGTACGGTCTTGAGGATGTCTTGCGATGGTGCGCCGATGCCTTTAACCATGGCGTTGTAGGCCAGTTTGATGCGTTCCCAGCGGGTGTCGCGGTCCATGGCGTAAAAGCGACCGGTGACGGAGGCGAGCTCCGTTGGCTGGTCTTCGATGTGCTCGGTCAGGGTTTTCAGGAAGCCGAGGCCGGAATCCGGCGCAACGTCGCGCCCGTCGGTAAAGGCGTGGATGAAGATCTTTTCGTTGCCGGCGGCGGTGACGATGTCGGTCAGCCGCAGCAGATGGTTGATGTGGGAGTGGACGCCGCCGTCGGAGAGCAGGCCCATCAGGTGAACGGCCTTGCCGTTTTCGCGGGCATAGGTGAGTTGTGCTTGCAGCGCGTCCAGCTTCGCCAGTTCGCCTTCGCGGATGGCTTTGTTGATCCGGGCGAAGCTTTGGTAGACGACGCGGCCGGCACCGATGTTGAGGTGGCCGACTTCGGAGTTGCCCATCTGGCCTTCGGGTAAGCCGACTTCTTCGCCGTAGGTGACGAGGGTAGCGTGGGGGCACTCCTTATATATGCGGTCGTAGTTGGGGGTTTTGGCCATGGCGATGGCATCGTCTTCGGGTCTTCCGCCGATTCCCCATCCGTCGAGGATTACTAAAAGTGATTTGCCGGTTTTCATTTTGCTGGAGGTTTCTTGCTTTGGCGGCGAAGGTACGAAGTGGTTTGGTGGTACTGTGGTCTTGTGGTCTTGTAGTTTGGTGGTCTTGTGATTTGGTGGGGATACCTCTTTTTCTCCTTCAGGCCGAACGAATAAAGTGCAGCGAATCACGATTTAGGTTGGTTTTACCTCAAAATCTTAACTTTTCCGTAGCAATCCCCATCATCATGGGGGCGTTTGGTAGGTGATGTTTTAGTGACCTTTACGGGTGTAATCGTCTAATTAACAGTCGTCCGGCTACCGAAAGGGTGTTTAAACACAGCTGGCTTCACGGTTGCTTTCCATTTCCTCCGGGAATTTGGTTAGCTTGAGTGATCTAAATTATTTTCCCATGAAAACGCTTCTCATCATCTCACTGGCCTTCTTTGGTAACCTGTTTCCTCAGGTTGATCAGGCTCCCGTTGCGTTAGACGACGTCTGCCGGGCCATCGGCAGTGGAAATGTAGCTGAACTCTCCGCCGTAATGGACGAAGAGGTGCAGCTTACCATCTTAGACAAAGAAGACTTCTACAGCAAAGACGAGGCGGTTACGGCGCTCAAATCTTTCTTTACCGCCAATACACCTTCCAGCTTCGGCAAGGTACACCAGGGCGCGTCCAAATCTGCCGATGCGGAGTACTGCATTGGTACCCTGGCTACGGCCAAAGGCCCCTTTCGGGTGTACGTGTACGTTGCCAAGAAATCCACCGGCGTACTGCTTCAGGAAATCCGCTTTGAGCGGGAATAGCTTCGCCGTAAAGGAATAAGGGCGCAAACCAAATTGTCGCTTTTTTGGCCCCCTAGCCCCCAAAGGGGGAACAAAAAGTGACAATTTGGTTTGCGCACAGGAATAATGTTCTCACGGCATTTCTAAACCGCCGCTTCGATACCCTTCGGAGCGGCGGTTTTTGATTTGTGCCCTATCCTACTCAGTCCGTTGTCCGCTACTTTCCTACCGTTTGCTAAACGCACCCCCTTGGATCAAATCTCCCGGCACCGTATGATGTTACATTTGCACTTGAATGAAAAGACGACCTAACTTTTTTTGAATTTGCATATAGCACACAAAAAAATACGCGACGCATATAGAGCTTTGAGATTAAATAAATAAACGCGCGCAAACATCCCCGCTGAACATTTTGGTCATTGCTACACCTTCCCCGTGGCAGTAATTAGGCACCTTTTCCCGCCGCCCAACCGCTATCACATCGCTGGTATTCAGGAACAGCCTCTTGTTCGTACCCTTCTGTACGAAAGGTAAAGAGTTTGCACGCTCTTGGTGTGTCTCCGAATACCGGTTTTCTACTCATTTGGTAATACTGCCCCCTATGGCGGTATCAACCACTACATATTTCACCCGTATGAATTTCATTTTAAGCCAAACCCGTGGCATGCTTTTGCCGCTTCTTTTTTTATTCATCTCTTTATCATTAACCGCCCAAAAAACTGAACTATTCCGCCCGGCTACCAATAAAACGGCCGCTGAAAGCCTGCTGGGAAAAGAGCTGCAGGAATATGGCCTGCTGGAAGTAGACGCTGAAGATTATTCCCAATTACTCGCCGTTGCACCGGAGAGCTGGGAGCTTGAAATTCCCGCTACGCCTGGCTTGAACGCTAAGCTAACACTCGTACTTCAGCGCAACAACTTTCTCCGCCACGACTTCACCCTCCGCCTGGCCTCCGGCAATCAGGTCGTACCCGACGTCAACCTCGGCCAGCATTATACCGGTACTGTGGCCGGTGAGCCCGATAGCCGGGTAGCCCTTTCTCTGCTGGATGGCGAACTGACAGCCACGATCTCCCGCGCCGATGGCTCCCGCCTCGCGCTGGGGAAAGTACAGAACCAGAGCACTAAGTCTCCGCAAACCACCTACCTTCTTTTTCCCGATGCCCAGCTCGCCAACGCCCAGGAATTCGACTGTGGTACTGCCGATAGCGGAATGCCGTACTCCGCCAAGGAACTCGACTACCCGCTGGAACAGAAAACCGACGTCGGCTGTATCGATGTCTACTTTGAGATCGACTATGACATCCTTACCGACAAAGGCTCCGTCGATGCCGCAGCGCAGCATCTGGCGGCCAACTTTAACGAAGTAGCGGCGCTCTACTCCGAAATTGGCGTCAACCTCCGCATCAGCGAGATCCTGGTCTGGGACCGAATCAGCCCCTACAGTGGTACAAGCAGTAGTGCTTTACTTACCCAGTTCCAGTCTAACCGGACGAGCTTCAACGGAGACGTTGCCCAGCTCGTCAGCTACCAGGCCAGCGGTGGTATTGCAGTGCTCGATGGGCTCTGCCACCCGTGGGTTGCTGCGCGAATGAGCTTTTCCAGCATCGCTTCCAACTTTGCCGCAGTGCCCGTTTACAGCTGGTCAACGATGGTGATTGCGCACGAACTTGGCCACCTGCTGGGCAGCCAGCATACCCACGCTTGTGTTTGGAACGGGAACAATACTGCGATTGACGGTTGCGCTGGTATTACGGAGGGTCTGTGCGGTACGCCGGGCATTCCGGCCCAGGGCGGAACCATCATGTCTTACTGCCACCTGCGGCCGCAGGGCATCAACTTCAACTTCGGCTTCGGTACTCAGCCCGGAGCAGTGATCGCAAACCGGGTGGCGGCGGCGCAGGGCTGCGTGCAGGCGGTCTGTTCTTCCCCACCCGGCGGCGGTAGCGGTGGTAGTAACGACGATGACGATGACGATGACGACGACGACGACCCCGTTCAGGAGCCCATCAGCTGCGATCAGCAAACCATCTTCGTTGACCTTACGCTCGATGATTTCGGCATGGAAACCACCTGGATGATCAAAACGGAGACGGGCACCGTAGTCGCTACCGGCGGCCCTTACCCCAAAAAGAAAAAGGGGCGCACCTTCCGGGATACCGTATGCGTGATCGACGGTTGCTACGTCTTCGAGATCAACGACTCCGACGGAGACGGCATCTGCTGTACCTACGGCCAGGGGCGTTACCTGCTGAAGGATACCCTCGGCAACGTACTCGGCTCCGGCGGTAATTTTGATACCCTCGAAGTAGTAGACTTCTGCCTCCCCGAAATGGAAGATGACGATGACGACGACGATAACGAGGCTGGCTGCGACGTGATTGACTTCGTGGAAAACACCGTTGTAACCTACGGTACCAACCAGGATGCCGGAACGGTTTCTTTGATCAACAACGGCAAGGGAATCCTGCTGGAAAACAACGCCTGGAAAGGCATCGAGATCGACTACGAGATGACGCCGAATACCTGGGTTTCCTTCTGGTTCCGATCCACCAAAAAAGGGGAAGTCCACGGCATCGGGATGGACGATAACGAAGTCCTCTCCTCCAACCGGACCTTCAAGCTCTACGGCACCCAGGGTTGGGGGCTCGGCGACTTCAATACCTACTCCGGTGACGGTAACTGGCAGCACTTCCAGATTCCGCTCGGCCAGTTCTACACCGTGCAGGCGCAGTACCTCTTCTTCACCGCCGACCACGACGTGGGCACCCGGGATGGCAACAGCTTTTTCCGCGACGTAGTAGTTACCGAAGGAGCACCCTGCGGCCCTACCGCTTTGCCGCCTACCCAGGAGCTTGCTCCAGAATCCGGTTCGGACGTCCGCCTTACGCCCAACCCCGCTAGCCAGGTGATCAACATCGACCTGCCGGAAACCAAAGGCACGGTGAGTTATGACATCATCGACCTCACCGGGCGCAGCCTGCAGCGGGGGACGTTTACAAACGGAAAGACTTCTCTTTCCGTAGGAGACCTCCCGAACGGGTCTTACGTCTTCCGCTATACCGGAAGCTTCGCCAAGGGCAGCCGTCGCTTCGTTGTAGCGAGGTAATTTAGAATTAGCATTATTATCTCACGAAGAACCCGGGCTGGTCGCGTATTGCGGCTGGCCCGTGGTTGTTTTCGAGGGGTTTCTTTTGGGCGCGGCCGCAGGTGCAAAGAAAGGTTAAAGGCAAGGCCCTGGTCGATGCACGCTCCGCGTGCGAGCTTTTTAGGTAGTAAGGAAGTTGGGCGTTCCGCCTTGTCCGTTTACGCGAATTATTTATCTCACAGAGTTTAGCAGAGGTATACACAGAGTTTAACAGCGTATGAGGCTCAAAACTCTGTTAAACTCTGTTTCAAACTCCGTTTAACTCTGTGAAATTTACTTTGTGCGAAGCACATTAATGCCTCTTTGCCGGAGGCAAGTCAGACCAATTTTGTTGCCGGAGGCAACTCACTCCAGCCGCCGCAAAAAGAACACCGGCGAAATAAAAAGAATCACGAACAAAGAAAACACCAAGCCCCCAATAGTCCCCGCCGCCAACGCATACCAAAACACCTCGTTGCGCCCGCCGAGCAAAAACGGAATCAAGCCCGCCGCCGTAGAAACAACCGTCAGCACAATCGGTAATATTTTGTGCCGGATGGCGAGGCCGTAAAGCTGTGCTTCCGTCCAGCACGTATGCCGTTTCCGTAAATAATTAAACTCATTAACGACGAGGATTAAACCGTTGACTGCCAGCCCCGTAACGAGTAAGAAACTCGTGTAGCCGCCCTGGTCTAACCGGACGTTGAAGTAATAAAAAGTAATAAATATACCGATGCAGGAAATTGGAATCAGTAATATGATGTTAAATGCCTGCCGCAAGGATTCAAATAAGACGGCGCAAATAAAAAATATCAGTAAAACGGCGAGGCCCATCAGGGCGGTCAACTGCTTTGCTTCCCGGTCGCGGGAGTAAGACCGGCGCTCGGCGGTGAAGCCGAGGGGTAGGCCCGCGCGCAGGGTGTCCAGGCAGGCGGTGAGGTGTTTGTTGCCGAAGCGCGGGCTGCCGAGGTACTCGAAGGCGACGAGGCGGAGGTACTGCTGGTTTTCCTTATGCAGCGCCTGCGGAGCGACGCGTTTTTCCAGGCTGGCAACGGTGGAGAAATCAAACTGCGTTGAATCACGGGGGACGGACCAGTTCTCCAGCCGCCAGCGATCGTACCGTTCGGGGGCTTCGGTGGTGAGGGCAACGGGGTCTCCGCCGCTGAGGTAGAAAGCCGGCTGGTCGTTGCGGTTAAACCAGGCGAGGCTCGCGCTGAGGTCCGAAGGGGAGAGGCCCCTGCGGGCGAGATCGGGCGCGCGGACGTTGAGGAGGTACTCGTAGCGGTCCTTTTCCCACCAGCTGATGTTGGCGTCGGTGTTAACTTCTTGTACGCGGGGATGCTTGAGGAGCAGGTCAGCGAGGCGCTCAGATTGCTCGTCCAAGCCCGCCTGGTTGTACCCTTTTAGCGTTACGTTGAAGCTCACCGGCCGCCCGCCGGAGTCGTTGCTGAAGCCCTGCCCGACGCCGTAGATGTTCCACTTCACCCCGCCGAAGTTGCCCGCGTAGGCCGTCAGGCGGTTCTTGAGGGTGTAGGGGAAACCGCCCCTCCCGCCGTTGGGGAAGGTGATCTCCAGCCGCGCGTTCTGCCCGGAGTAAACCTGGGCGGTGAAGCGTTCGATCTTGTCCGGGAAGCGACCGAGATATGCCTCCACCTGACCAACGACGTCGTTGAGCTGTTCCAGCGTAGCCCCGTCGGGCAGGGCGGCGCCGACGTAGAGCCGGGTCTCCTCCGGGGCGCGGTAGCCGCCGCCCTCGTAGACGTAGTAGCTGAAGAGCCGGAAGCTGCCGCCCAGGTATTTGTTGAGGTGGGGGCGGACTTGATCGCGGTAAAAGTCGGAGCCGATGGTCTGGTTGTAGAGCGGGAAGTCGTCTACCCGGTTCGGAAGCCACCAGAGGGGGAGGCCGAAGGCTAGGATGGTGGCCAGAAGGACCTTTTTTTTGTGGTTTAGGAGGAAGGAGAGGAGGCTGGAGTAGGGAGACTCGAGTCGGGAGTCGGGAGTCTGGAGTCTGGAGTCGCTGCCGCAAGCACCGTTCGCAGCGCTACGCTTGCTCACCCAAGGCGAAGGAGCGTAGCGAACTGAGTGGTGCTTGCGGTAGCGACTCCCAACTCCCGACTCCCGACTCCCAACTCCCGACTCCCGACTCGAGTCTCCCGACTCCCGACTCCCGACTCCCTTAACCAAACCCGGCACCAGCGTCAGCGCCACCAAAACGCTCGTAGCCAGATTGATGGCCATTACGCGGGCGAGTTCGAACAACTGCGTGCGCAGCTCGTCCGACAGGAACCAGATGACGGAGAGGCCAGCCAGGGTGGTGAGGGTAGCGCCGATGATGGCGGGCGTTAGCCCCTCAGCCCCCAAAGGGGGAGTACGCCCACCGGCGGCAGTGCTTCTGCGTTCGCGTTCTCGCGTCAGGCCGTCGAGGACGATGATGACGTTGTCGATCATGATGCCGAAGGAAACGGCGATGCCCGCGAAGGCGTAGAGGTTGAGCTCCACGCCGAAGAGCCAGTAGCAGAGGAAGGCCAGGCCGAGGTTAACGGCGAGGCTGAAAACGACCACGCCGAGGCGGCGCACGCTGCGGTAGGCGATGAGGACGAAGAGCAGCAAGATGCCCATACTGAGGGCGGTGCGGCTGCGCGTTTTGGCCAGCTCGTCGCGCAGAAAACGGGTGGCATCGTCTTCGAGGGAAAGGACGTAACCAGTTCGCAGTTCGTTTTTCAGGGCGCGGACGCGGGTGCCGAGTTCGGATGCGAGGGCAATGCGGTTGGCATCGTCGGTAGCGTAGGCGAGCAGGCGGATGCTGTTTTCCCCGTTGATGCGGTAAAAGCCCCTCGGCGGCAGCGGAACGCGCTCGATGGTGGCCAGGTCGCCGAGGTGAAGTTGGCGGGAGGTGGTGGTGGGGAGGGGGATGTTGGCCCATGGCCCCCCAGCCCCCAAAGAGGGAGTACTCCCCCCGGTTCCCGAAGGGGGAGTGC
>CAYWMW010000168.1:0-6900 GCA_964458975.1 uncultured Lewinella sp.
CGAAAAGACAAGGAATAACGGCTAAGTAATTGTGAACTCAGCCACTAGTAATCTTCCGTATTGGCGAAATCCGTATTTCACTGGCAGTACTCAGTAGAAAGGTGGGACAAGGCACCTGTATTCGTTACTGCCTTAAAAGTATAAAACACCCCACTCTACCGCAAAAGCGCAACGCCCCCACTTTCCGTCATCGTCCGTAACTCTCCGTTCACCTCAACTTCCAACTCATAGAAGTAGGTAAGTACACCGGGATCGAGCAATTTTCCTTTGGCGTTACCGTCCCAACGAAAATACGGGTCTTCGGTAAAGAAAACAGCGCCTCCCCAGCGGTCAAAAACGTAAAATTTGATTCTGGGCGAGGTCCAGTTTTGGGAAAATCCGATGGATAAGAAGTCGTTGATGCCGTCGCCGTTGGGGCTGAAGGCATTGGGGACATAGATGGTTTCCGAGGAGCAAATTTCCCGCTCAACGCTGAAGCGGAAGGTGGTATCCCGGCAAGCATCGCTGAGGCGAACGAAGCGGGAGCCTTCGTCGGTGAAGATTCGTGTAACGGTGGTATCGCCGTCGTCCCAGACGATAAAATCCGCAGTTGTGCTGCTTAGGTCTATCGCCAGGGGTTCGTCGTTACATAAAACGTGGAGGCGGGGCCAGGCGGGGTCGATGAGGTTATTGCCAATTACGACGGAGACAGAATCCTGGAAGGTTCCACAGCCATAATCGAGGGCCACGGTATACAAGCCATCTTCTTCGAAGGTCAGTTCCGCTTCCTGGCTGCCGTTGTTCCAGACGTAATCGCCCAGTTGCGGATCTAAGCGGATGGTAACTGCGGATGGGGCACAGATTATTTCCTCCTCCAGCAGGGAGGTAGGAGTGGTGACCAGGCGAACCTCGATGGTATCGGTGCCGTATTCACAGCCGAGGGTAGATTTCACGAAATACCGCCCCGGTGCGTTTACCTCAATCCAGTTGCCCGTGTGCCCGGTACTCCATTCATTGCAAGCAGCGGGCAGGTTGCTAAAGAGCGTGAGGGGGAAGTCGGTAGCGCACACCTCCTGGTCTCCGCCGAGGTCCGCCAAAACGTTGTTTGAGGGAACCCCCATACATTTCACCGCAACGGAATCGATGTAGTAGTAGGCATTCATTTGGTACATCCCTTCCCGGTTGAAGTTGGAGTTGGCATCGTTGTAGAAGTTCCCGACCGTGATGTGGGTTTCTCCTCCCGTTACAGAAACGTATTCGGTGGTGAGGGTGTGCCACTCGTCCTGACTGTCCATCACAAGCGTTTTTTCCAGCTGGGGCACCTGCCCCGTGGCGGTTTCCGGCGCTCCGGCGGAGAGGAGCATTCCCAGCCCGTCCGCATGGCCAAAGTTGTCGGAGGAACTGTAGACGAGGGTAAGCTCATAGGTCATACCCGCTACGGTGGGTTCGGTGAGGGCCGCCTGGATGTACTCGCGGGTGTTAAAACCGAAAGTGTAAATGCCTATGTAGGCATCACCGGTAGTGGCCTCCTGCCAGCCTGCTATGTTGGAGGGTAGCCCGAAGCCATTTGCCCCACAAGCGTTAAAATAGTCTGGTGTTCCTGGGAAAAAAGGGCTGCTCCAGCCTGCTGCATTTAGTTCACCCAGGCTCGTCGGGCAACCGGAGTTGGTCGCGAAGTTGGCGTTGGGAACCAGATTTTGGGCATGGGCTATGAAGGACCACAGGATTAAGATTAGGAATGTTGTTTGCTTCATAGAGAACTGAAGAGTTATTCTCAAGGTAGTAAATTACTCCGGTACAAAAAAACTCCCCCCGCACCCGCGCCCGCACCCGCGCCCTAAAATAGTCAAGTAGTCAAACAGTCTCCGGTTATGACTATTTGACTGCGTGACTTTCTGACTATTTGACTAATTTCGCCCCATGCCCCTAACCGACCTAAAACTAATCTCCGCCGGCGCTGGCTCCGGTAAAACCTACCGCCTGACGCAGGAGATGACCGACCTGCTGACCTCTGGCGCGGCGCGGCCCTCCGGCATCATCGCGACGACCTTCACGAAGCGGGCCGCAGCGGAACTGAAGGAGCGCGTCCGCGTAAAGCTGCTGCGGGAAGGGATGACGCAGGAAGCCAACGAACTGAAAAACGCCCTGATCGGCACCGTCCACGGCCTGGGCGTGAAGCTGCTGAAGCGCTTCGCCTTCGAGGCCGGCGTATCGCCGCAGGTAGACATCATCGCCGACGAAGACCACCAGCGGCTCTTTAACCTCAGCATGGCCGCCGTCATCAAGGTGGAAACCATCGAGGAAATTGAAGAACTCTGCGACAAACTCGGGCTGAGTCTGGACGGGGAAAAATTCAACTGGCGCAAGGAAGTACTCCGCGTAGTAGACATCATCCGGGGCAACAATTTCGACGCGGCGGCCATCGCAAAGAGCAAGCAAAAGTCCTGGGAGGAACTGGCCAAGATCCTACCACCGCTCAACAAAACGGTCACTACGGAGTCTTTCCGGTCCCGCCTCAGGATCGCCCTTTCAGAAACCATCGCTGCGCTCGAAGCGAACGAAGACGTGGACGCCACCAAGGTCACCGCCACTGGCAAAAACACCCTGAAGCGCCTGCTCGGCCAACTCAACCGCAAGGGCTACCTGCCCTGGTACGAACTCTGCAAACTGGCCAACTTCAAGGCCAAAGGCGTGGGTGCAAAGAGCCGCGACTTGGTGGACCCCGTAGTAGAAATCGGCCAGCTCCACCCCGCCCTCTCCGCCTTCCAGAACGATCTCCGTCGCTACCAGAATCTGATCTTCGACTGCGCCGAAGCCGCCATCGCCGAATACGACAAATACAAAAAGAACCGGGGCCGGATTGACTATACCGACATGGAAGTCCTCGTCCTCGGCCTGCTGGACAACCCGGCCGTGCAGGCAACCCTCCGCCGAGAGCTGGACCTGCTGATGGTGGATGAATTTCAGGACACCAGCCCCATTCAACTGGCCTTGTTTTTGCGCCTCAGCGAACTGGCGAAACAGTCGGTTTGGGTCGGAGACCCCAAGCAGTCCATCTACGGTTTTCGCGGGGCGGAGCCCCGCCTGATGAAGGCCGTCATGAACGCCAACGGGCCAGTAGACCCCAAGAACATCCAGAAGCGAAGCTGGCGTAGCCGGGCAGACATCGTTTACGCCTGTAACGCGATTTTCACGAGTGCTTTTCCGGACATCGCCGAGGAAGCCGTAGTACTGGAACCCGTCCGCACCCGCACGGGCGGCGACCTTGCCCCGGCGGAGAGCGCCGAATTTGCCGAACGTTCCGGCATCCTGCACTGGCACTTCGAGCTGGACGGCAAGGGGCGCATCTCTAAAGGCTGGACGATGGACGTGCTCGCCAAAGCCATCACCGAACTGCTGGCCAATCCGCCGCTGATTCGCCCGAAGGGCGAAGACGAAGAACGGCGTTTGATTGCGGGCGACATCGCCATCCTCTGCCGCACCAACTACGGCTGCGTAGACATGGCCGCTGCGCTGGCGAAGCAGGGTTTACCCGCCGCCATCGCCCGCAACGGGTTGCTGCAAACTGCCGAAGCGACGCTGATCCTGGCCTGTTTGAAGTACCTGCTCAACTCCTCCGACAGCCTCTCCGTAGCGGAAATCCTCCTCTTCGGCAGCCGCCATGATTTGCCGAAGATCATCGACTCCCGGCTGGATTACCTCGCAGCGCTGCAGGGCCGCAAAGAAGACGAACGCGTTCCGCCCTGGGCCAAAGACGAGGCCATCATCAAGACCCTCGACGAGCTGCGCGCCACCACCGGCGAGCACTCCACCAGCGAGATGATCAACCTGCTGCTGGAGCGGCTGGAGCTGCGCCGCGTCATCGTTGCCTGGGGAGACGGCGAGCAGCGGCTGAGCAACGTCGACGAGCTGCGCCGCCTGGCCGTCGCCTACGAAGACAACTGCCACCGCCTGCACCGCGCCGCGTCTCTCGGCGGCTATCTTTTGTACCTCGATCAACTCCTGCGGGCCGAGAAAGACGCCCAGGGCGCGAGCGAACGCCCCGAGGCCGTCAACGTACTCACCTACCACCGCAGCAAGGGCCTCGAATGGCCCGCCGTGGTGGCCATGAACCTGGACCAGAAACTGCGGGCCGACGTCTGGGGCATCTCTGTCGAAGCCGAAAAAGAAGCCGTAGACCTCAGCCGCCCGCTCGCCGATCGGTGGCTCAAATACTGGGTCAACCCCTACGGCAAACAGACCAGGGGGGTAGACTGGCTCGAAGCGCTCAAGGAAAGCAAATGGCAGACGGCCTCCACCGAAGCGGCAACGGCGGAGGAAGCCCGGCTGCTGTACGTCGGCTTTACCCGCGCCCGCGACTACCTCATTCTGCCGACCAATAAAGACGGTGCGCCGTGGTTAGACCGGGCCTTCGCGCGGGGCGGCGGCACCGTGCCCGTGCTCACGCCCGACTCCACGGATGCACCCTTCGACTGGGACGGCAAGGAGGTCAATAAATACCTCCAGACCTGGAGCGAGCCGCGCAACCTGCCATCGGCGGACCTCGGCTACACGGCCGTTCCGTTCATCGACGGGTTGCGGGAGGGGCGGAAAGTATACCCCGACAGCTTTGCTTCGCAGGAGTGGCGGCTGGCGAATTACGGTGGTGGCGCGCTTGGCGCGGCAACGGTTTACTTCTCCCCCGCCGCGCCCGATCCGGCGACGGACGAGCGGCTTTATGGCCAGGCCATCGGCAGTTTTTTGCTGGGTTTACCGGCTCAATTCAGCGAAGACCTTCAGCTCGAACGAGCGGCGGGGCTGCTGGATAATTACTTGCCCGGCGGCGATCCTGACCCGGGCGAAATGGTGAAACAGGCCACAGGTTTTGCCGCTTGGTTGGAGGCGAATTTCCCTGGCGCAACCATTCGTCGGCGGGTTCCGCTCAACTTTCAGGTCGGAGAAAAACAGCTCCTCCTCACCGCAGATTGGCTCCTTGAGCTTAACGCCGATCAGGTCGTGCCCATCACCGATGTCTACGTTTCCGGTAAGCAGTTTGACAAGCAGAGCGCGCAACACGTAGCAGATTTGGCGCTCACGCGGGATGCCGTGCAGGGGTTGACGGGCAAGGTTGTGACGGAAAGCTACCTCCACCTACCAATTTTGGGGACGGTCTGGAAAGCTTAACCTGGTCGAAGCAGCCTCCGGCTGCGAGCTTACGATGCACGCTCCGCGTGCGAGACGTTGTGACAGGCTCGCAGCCGGAGGCTGCTTCGAAAACTCGCACGCGGAGCGTGCATCGACCAGTTGCGCACAAAAGCCGCCACTATGTGTTAAGTCGTTCATGGAACTACTAATCACCATAGCCGGCTGGGTAGGCGCGCTCGGTTTGCTCTTCGCCTTCGTGGCCTCTTCGTTGGATAAGCTGGACAATCTGGGCACGCCCTACCACCTCATCAACCTCGTCTGTTCGGTACTGCTGATTGTAAACGCGACGGCCAATGGTGCTTACCCTTTCATCGTGATCAATTCTTTTTGGTCCTTGATGTCCGCTTATGCGATTGGGAAGAATGTGTTGGGTACCGGCACCGCTAAATAATTTTCAGTTATCAACCTTTTCTATTCCTTGATCCAATGTTTAAAACCCTGCTCGTTAGCCTTCTTTGCACCTGCGGCCCCGCCCTGCTTACTGCCCAATCTGAGGCCGATTACATCACCGCCCTGGCCAAACACCTTGGCGCACAGGAAGAAATCTCCGTCACCAACGGCCGGGTAGACCTGGAAACGGCCACCCACGCCATTGAGGTAGAGCGGGCTCCGAAGTGGAAAAACAGCATCGGGCAGGCGCTTTGGTACGGGATGCAGCGCAATAAACGGCCCGGGATTATTCTGTTGATCGAATCACCCGCGCAGCGAAAATACGCTATCCAGTTGGGTTCTGCGCTGGATTATGCGGGGCTGGGCAATAGTATCACCGTTTGGCTCTGGCCGGATGATTTTCCCGGCGTAACGCCTGCGAACAGGGCACGGCAACCCGCCGTTGGTAGCGGAGTTTTTTGGCTGAACCTGAACGGGAATAAACGGCACACCGGTAGCTGTAAATGGTTTAGAAATACGACTAAGGGGCGCCTGTGTACGGAGGCGGAGGGGGTTCCTGCGGGGTGTTGTCATTAGGTTGGCCGGCACTTCGCCCCCAGGACTTCGCTGCGCTGCGTCCGGGGCCAATAAAGTTTAATTCCTACGGGATTGGGCGGGTTAGTTGCGTACAAACAGCCAACGTACGGCGGAGTAAGGCCCCTTGAAGACGTAGCCTAAAATGTTTCATTGCTTCAACTAACGTCATAATCCACAATCTTCTTGCGTAAGCGGGCGGCGGCAACGGGGCTGGCGGGGCCAAGTTGCTCCAGAATGAGCTCGGCTTCGGCGCGGTAGGCGTGGCGTTTTTCCTGGTCCCAGTGCGAAGGTGCGGGGCTAAGGTTGTTGATGCGGTCGCAGAGTTTGACGACGGCGACCTCGCGGGGCTGGGCGAGGATGCGGGCCAGGCTGTCCTCCATCTGCTCACGTTTAGAAGGGAGGCTTTCGTTTTTGGTCAGGGCTTTGATACCGGCTAAGACCTCGTCGCCAAATTGCTCGCGGACGGTGGTTTCGTCCAGGTCGGTATCCTCCAGGCTGTCGTGCAGAATGGCGCAGAGGCGGGCCAAATCGGCGTTCAGGCCCTGCTCCTGGCTGATGACGTAATTGACCTCAATGAGGACGGCACCGAGGTGGGTCAGGTACGGCAGGCTCACCCCGTCTTCGGGGGTATTGTAGCGTTGCCCATCGTGGTGATGGGCGGCCAGTTTCCAGGCATTTTGGAGGAGTTCGGGCATTGTGGTTCGGTGGTTTTGTAGTTCGGTGGTTTTGTGGTGTGGTAGAACACGGCAGATGCTGGAGCTTCAGCGCCGC
>CAYWMW010000168.1:7000-9672 GCA_964458975.1 uncultured Lewinella sp.
TACTGCACCCGCGCCACCAACCCCTCCAGCTCCCGGTAGCTACTGATCTGCCCCTTATTGAAGTAGCGCTGTCCGTTGCGATAGAAGAGGGTAACGGGGATGGAGCTGCGCTGCCATTGCTGGTCTACTTTATAAATCCAGCCGTCGTAGAAATTATCGGTAAAGGCCACCACGGGCAGGTTGAGGGGGCGTTCAGCGACAAAGTCTTTCATCTTGGTTCGGACGTCCTCCGGTTTGTCGAGGCTGATCATGATTACCTGAACGTCGTCCCGGCTGGTGGTGGCGGTCAGTTGCTCAAAGTGCTCCATTTCCCTGATGCAGGGGCGGCACCAGGTTGCCCAGAAATTTACGACGTAGGTTATGTTGTCGTCCTTACGGGTAAGCAGTGGCTCTATTTCAGAGAAGGAAGAATAAACCGGGTACTTGAGGCCGGGATCGTTTGCCGTGAGCAATTCCTTCATCATGGGCGATACAACGCCGTCGGTATTGCTGGAGCCAGCGGGTTTAAACAGGGCACAGCTCGTCAAGAAGAGCAGGAGTGCAAGTACCGGGAAGATTCTCATGGGCTTATTTTCCCGCTAATACGGTAGCACAAGCCCTTTTGTTGTGGTAACTGGTTAAGGAATGACGGGGGAGGCACCTTAGAATTAGTGAACCGCAAAGTGTTTTTCCACCAATTCTTCCATCGCCGCTACCGTTAGCGGCTTGGGCTGAAAGTCATTGATTTCTGCAATGTTTTTGGCCCGGTTATAGTCGTCCGGGTTGAGGGAAGTTGTCAGCATTACGATCACGATGCCTCCGCGTTGGGCTTCGGGCAGCTCCCGGTAAGCATCGAGGAATTCCCAGCCGTTCATGCCCGGCATGTTGATGTCCAGGAAAATGAGTTCTGGTTTTGGGTAGGCATCGTCTTGCTCCGTTGTTAAATAATCCAGCCCTTCCCGGGCGCTGGTTACCGAGTGGATGGTATCCACCAGCTTAGAGTTCCGCAGAATGCGGGTGTGCAGAAAATTCGTTGACGCATTGTCATCGATCAATAAAACAGAATTAATTTTCGGCATCTTTACTTCAGTAAGTTCACTTACCAAAACCACTGTCTTGGGTACATGTTCGGATGAATGCAGGCATAAACTTTTCGGTATTACCATTTCGGCGTATTTTTCCGCTATGCACTACCTCAAGAAGGAGCTTTACGAACGAATCAAGACCGATGATGAGATTTTTGACTTCCTGCAAGAATCTTCGCTCGACGGGCTCTGGTACTGGGACCTCACCAACCAGGAACAGGAATGGATGAACCCTAAGTTTTGGCGAACCCTCGGGTACGACCCCGACGAAATGCCTAACCTGTCTTCCGCCTGGCGAGACATCATCAATCCTGACGACCTAAAGTTAGCCGTCGAACGCGTGGGCCAGCACATCGCAGATCCCAGCGTACCTTACGATCAGGTGGTTCGCTACGCCCACAAGAATGGCCAAACCGTCTGGATCAGGTGCCGGGGCATGGCCATCCGGGATGAAAACGGCAAGGCAACCCGCTTACTGGGCACGCACGTAAACGTTACCGCCGAAAAAGAAAAGGAACTCCTACTGGAGCGCAGTCAAAAAATAGCCAACATCGGCCGTTGGGAAGTTGACACCCTCAACGATGAAATTTTCTGGGATAAGCAAGTACGGCAAATTCACGAAGTGCCTGAAGATTATCAACCTCAACTCTCTCAGGCTATCAATTTTTATAAAGAGGGGCGAAGCAGAGACATGATCATCCAACTCTTCAACGAAACGGTAGCAAACGGTACGCCCTTCGATGTAGAGCTACAACTGACCACCGCGAAAGGACGAGACATCTGGATCCGTACCATCGGTCAGGCAGAAATGCTGAACGGTGAATGCCGCCGGGTTTACGGTATTTTTCAGGACATCGACACCCGCAAACGCAACGAACTCCGGCTGCTTAACTATTCAATTCTGGAAGCGAAAGCCAAAGAAATGGAGCAGTTTGCCTACGTTGCCTCCCACGACTTGCGGGAGCCGCTACTGACCATTAATGGCTACCTCGACGTTATCCGCGAAGACTTTGGCAAAGACATCCCGGCCGAAGTGCTTGGTTACCTCAAAACCATTTCCAGCGCTACCGACCGGATGGACGTACTGATTAAGGGCATGCTGGATTACTCCCGCCTCAGCCAGGTAAAAAAGCTTCAGAAGGTAGACCTGAAGAAAATGCTCGGAGAAGTTATTGCCGATCTCGACAACAGCATTCAGCGAGAAAAAGCAGAGGTCAAATACTCAGAACTCCCCGAGATTTACGGCTATCCGCTGGAGCTAAAACTGCTCTTTCAAAACCTGATCAGCAACGCGATTCGCTACCGGCAAGAAGGCAAAGCACCGCATATAAAGGTAGGCTGTGCCGTACTTGAGCACGGCTGGCAATTTACCGTAACCGACAACGGCATTGGCATTCAGGACAGCCAACTCACCAATATTTTTGGCCTCTACCGCCAGCTGCACGACAAGGGCAAATCCGACGGCTACGGCATCGGGCTGGCCAACTGCAAGAAGATCGTTGAACTCCACGGCGGAACCATCTGGGCAACTTCCATCCACGATGAAGGGTCCGTTTTTCACTTTACGCTGATGACTAAGGAGGCAGGTGAAGCATAACTGAAAATGTT
>CAYWMW010000169.1:0-9669 GCA_964458975.1 uncultured Lewinella sp.
CGAGGATGCTCGCTCCGCTCGTGGCGATGGATGTTTTTTCTGGAGGGGAAGCGCATTCTACTACCGTCAATAGTCACAGTTTTGGTCCTGACCGTAAAAACCAGCAAGGCGGAGCCGCAGCGGACACCGACTCCCCTCTCCCGTGGAGAGGGGCTGGGGGTGAGGTTACGAGCGCAGCGAGCTACCCCTCCTCCAACGCAAATCAAGAATCAAGACTCAAGAATCGAGAATCGAGAATCTCCCTCCCTCTTGTCCCCCAGCCCCAACCTCCCCCCGCACCTGCGGCCGCGCCCGACACCCTCCCTCCTGCCCCCCAAGCCGTCAACCTGGACTCCATCATCCAAGCCGCAGGCGCTGGCCCGGTAATGCTAAATGACACCCTGCCAACACTCAACGATACCCTACCGCAGCCCAAATTCAGCGGCTCCTCGGCCCAGTACCAAATGTCGCCGGATTCGCTGACCGCACCGGTAGACTACGCGGCCAACGACAGCATGTGGGTAGACTTCGAGACCCAGGAAATCCACCTCTACGGCGATGCTTCGGTAGACTACCAAACGATCAGCCTGAAGGCCAATCACATCGTACTCAACTACGGCACCAACATCGTGAACGCAGGCCCGCTGCCCGACAGCATCGGCCGCCCCTCCGGCTTCCCGGAGTTCTCCGACGGCGGCCAGACCTTTGACGCGAAAAGCATGCGCTACAACTTCAAGACGCGCAAGGGCATCGTGTACGGTACCACCACTACGCAGGACGATATTTTCGTGCGCGGCGGAAAATCCAAATTCGTTTCCGGTGCGCTCACCGTCAATGACTCCACGAAGGCCGACGTGATCTATACCGAAGGCGCCATCTTCACCACCTGCTCGGCGGATCATCCGCACTTCGGTATCCGAACGCGTAAAGCCAAGGTGGTACCCAACCGCCTCGCCGTCATCGGCCCCAGTAACCTGGAAATTATGGGCATCCCGACGCCCCTCTGGCTGCCCTTCGGGTTCTTCCCGCTCAAATCCGGCCGGAGCACGGGCCTGCTGTTCCCGTCCGATTACCAGTACGACCAGCGGCTGGGCGGTTACGGCTTGCAGGGCGTAGGCTGGTTTTTTCCCATCGGCGAGCACGTAAACCTGGAGCTTACGGCGGATTATTTCGTGAAGGGGACCTACAGCATCCAGTCCAACGTCCGCTACGTGAGGCGTTATAAATACTCGGGTAGTTTCAACTTTAGCTTCAAGAACCAGCGGGTGGAGCGGGAGCAGTCGTTGGCCATCGATCAGAACAGGGGAATCACCCTCAACTGGAGCCACCGGCAAGACCGCGCTGCCCACCCGACCTTCACCTTCGGCGGTAACATCAATTTCCAGACCAACCTGGTGGACCAGCGCTTCCAGAACGATTACCAAACGGCGAGCCAGAACACCATCCGCTCCAGCATGAACATCAATAAGACGTTCCCGAAGCTGAAATCTACCCTGACGGCGGGCCTGAACCACAGCCAGAACAACCGGAACCGAACCATCACGGTCAACTTCCCCGACGCAGCTTTTTCTACCCAAACCATCTACCCGCTGCGTAACCTGCCGGGCAAGTCAACGGCCTGGTTCAAAAAACTCAACTTCCGCTACCAAAGCGCCCTGCGCTCAGAGTTTGAAGCCTCTGACTCTACCTTCTTTCAGCGGGCTACGCTGGACGACGGGGAGTACGGCTTCCGGCACGACATTACCAGCGGCCTGAGTTTCAACGTCCTGAAGTACTTCAACGTTAGCCCCAACGTCAGCTACGGTGAGGTCTATTACGGGAAGACGCGGGAATACTTCCTGGAGGGCGACATAGTGAGAGACACCATCGTCGATCCGCTCACCGGCGAAATTCGGATTGATACCACCAGCCTGGGCAGTATCAACTCTGCACTAAGTAACGGCCTGGCGAGCTACCGAACCTTCACGGCGGGCGTAACGGTAGGTACGCAAGTATTCGGTAAGGTGAAATTTAAGGGGAAAGGCCTGCTAGGGCTGCAGGGATTGCGGCATGTGATGAAGCCGATGATCACTTTTGGCTACGCGCCGGATTATACCACGGCATCGGATTATATCTCAGATACACCTTACTTCATTGAGGAGGGCAGCATTGACCCGTTGAGCCGAAGCCCGGAACGCCTGCTTTCGCCCTTTGCCAACCAGATCTTCGGCCAGCCACCAAGCTCAGAACGCCGCCTGGGCATCAACTACAGCATCGCCAACCTCATCCAGGCCAAGGTCTGGAATAAGCAGGACAGCATTTCGGAAAACATTGACCTGCTGCAAAATATCGCCGTTAGCGGTAGCTGGGATTATACCCGGGACAGCCTGAAGTGGAGCCAGGTTTCCATCGGTGGCTCCACCCGCTTCTTTAAGGGCCTGACGAACGTGAACGTACGTGGTACTTTTGACCCCTACATCACCCGCTACAACGCCGAGAGAGATCAGTTTGACCGGGTGAATACTTTCAACCTCTCCGAAGGGCGCTTCCCGCTGTCTCTTACCCGGCTCACCAGTTCGATCTCTACCAACATCACGGTCGCTAAAATCCGTCAGCTTTTCCAGGGCGAGGAGGAAGAGTTCGTCACCGACGTACAGGAAGAACGCCGCAAACGCCGGGAAGAAGAGAACACACTCTTTGAAGAGACGGACTTTCTCAGCCTGCTCGAAAACTTCAGCATCCGCCACGTCTTCAACTTCAACTTTGAGCGGGAGTTTGATACCGAAAACCCCGACGTGGCTGATCGGGGCAAGGTCCGCTTCAACCAGGTCGCCAACTCCATCGAGCTGCGGGGCAGGTTACAACTCACCAACAACTGGCAGGTGAACATCGGTCAGATCGGGTACTCGTTCACCGATAAGCGGGTTACTTATCCGTCTTTAGGTCTGGTCCGTGATCTCCACTGCTGGGAGATGCGCTTCAACTGGCAGCCGCAGCGGAATACTTACCAGTTCTCCATCGCGGTGAAACCGGGTACGTTGGACTTTATTGAGGTGCCTTCTAACCAGAACCGGTTTGATGGGGGTCGGTTGCGGCTCTAGCTCGTCGGCCGAGCCTTGCGTTAGCTTGGCTCGTCCGCCGAGCGGGTTCTATGGAGAACACACAGAACACAGAGAATACACAGAACACACAGAACACAGAGTTCACAAAGAAGTAATCCCGTAGGGATTCAACATTAGTAACCCAAGACGCAGCGCAGCGCAGTCTTGGGTTACAGCACTTCACGTACGATGAGTGGCACCGCGAAGCGGTGCTAGTGGAGGAATATAGGCACGTGGGGAGCGTAAAAACCTGAACTGTACCACTCTAACGTAGCAAAGAGATAGCATACCGCAGAGGGTCGGCTTTGCTGGCTCGGCGGACGAGTTAGCGAAGGCGCCGCAAAATTTCCCCAACTGCGGGGCAAACTAGGGTGTTTCGTAGGGTGAGCGGTAGAATCTGCAGCATGTTTTTACGGTCCGTATGCGGGTACTCCCGGCAGGCGCGGGGGCGGGCTTCGTAGACGGAGCAGTAGTTGTCTTGGCCGAGGAAGGGGCAGGGGGCTACGTTGAGCACGTAGTCGCCATCGTTATCGAGGTGGAGGTGATCTTCGATCAGTTTGCCGGGTTTTACGCCGAGGTGACGGGCCAGCCGGTCGATGTCGATATCGCGGAAGATGGGGCTGGTGGTTTTGCAGCAGTTGGCGCATTTGAGGCAGTCTATTTCCTGGAAGACTTCGTCGTGAAGGTCATGGAACTGCTCGTCGAGGTCTTTGGGCGGGCGGGCCTTGAGCTTGCTGAAGAACTTCTTATTGCCCTTGCGCTCGTGGCGGGCTTGTTCTATGGCTTTTTCTACGTTCATGGGTGGGGGAGAATTGGAATCGCGGATTTGAGCGGATTTCGCGGATCTACGCGGATTGGTTTGACGGCGAAATCTGGGCTGTCTAATTAGTCATGTTCAGCCCGTGGTAACCTCACCCCAACCCCTCTCCAACACGCTTCGCCTCAGGCTCAGCGGAGAGGGGCTATTAAGAAGAAAACGCTTTGCGTTTTGAGCGTAAGAACCAGCTATGGGTTAAGACCGTCAGATTAGACAGCCTACGTCTAAATCTGGGTCGATCCGTATAATCCGCCTAAATCTGCGATCCTTTACCGGACCAACTCCGCCACCGAAGCCTTAAAGCTCCGCTCAAAGTCGGCAAACTGGCTGGTGGCCTTGCCGTTGAAACCGGTGTAGATGCGCTTCACCTTATTGTCCCGGTCGAGGAAGAGCAGGGTAGGGTAACTGATGACTTTATTGAGCATCGGGAGGGCCTCGCCCGCAGCTTCTTTATCGCTGGGGCCAGCTAAGAGGACGGGCCAGGGCACGTTCATGTTCTCCTGATAGCGGCGGACGACGGCCTTGCTGCGTTCATCTTCCGTACCGTACTGCTCGAAGGCGAGGGCGATGACTTCCAGATCGCCAGCATCGTTGTTAGCGAGGTAGTCTTTCAGGAAGTCGGCCTCCTCGCGGCAGTTGGGGCACCAGGTGCCCATGATTTTGATGAGCTTGGGTTTGCCGTCGTACTTCGCGTCTGCGAGGGAGACCATGTTGCCGTCTACGTCCGGGAAGCTGAAACTCAGGGGGATGTCTTCCTTCATTGCCGTAAGCGCGTCCGGGCTCTTGAGCACGAAGTCGGGGTCCCGCTTCGCCGTCCAGTTGGTGATGTAGTGGCGGCCGGAGCGGAAGGTGCCGCTCAGGGTGCCATCTTCTTTGATGAGAGCTTCGAAGAGGAAGAGGTGAGCACCGTCGAAGACGCTCAGGTAGGCTTTATTGTCCTGTACGGTTCCTTCCAGGTACCTGTAATCACCGGTCTCGGTGCGGAAGGTTCCGGTGAGTTGATTACCGTCTTGCTTAAACTCCGCGATACCAGGGTAGGGCTCCTCGTCGCCCTTACCGAACATCACCGCCCAGGTACCGCTGATGTCGGCGGCCGGTGTTTTTTTGAGGACGGTGAAGCGGTGATCCTGCCCGTGGAAAGCCTTGAAGGGGATGCGGTAGTTGTCGCGGTAGTTAACGACGTAAACACCTTCGATGACTTTTTCCTCAAAGTATGCACTGATGTAGGCGTCGTAGACCGGGAAGTCGATCCGAATGGTGTCGCGGCCTATAGCCCGGTCACGACCAGTCTGGATGTTCTTCGGGGGCACGGTGATGACTTCCTCGCCGTTGTGGATGTCGATCCGGAAGGTGGTGTCGTTTACGTACACTACGTCCATATTGAAGGGTAGGGCTCCTTCGGTCACTTCGTCAAATTCCAGGTTGGTTTTTTCGGGAATGGGCGCGCCTTTGGGGTTGGGGACGATCGGGTTGAATTCCAGCTCAATGGTGGCGCGGTAGGGGCCGGGGGGCAGGGTGGGGTAGCGGTCTTGCACGAAGGTGCAGGAGGTGAGGATGAAAAGGAGAACGGCAGTAAAAAGAAGGCTGCGAAGCATAGGAAACTTGATGGGTACCAGGGTTCAACACCTGAAGTTGGTTCGGGTTTTGCGCAGGGGAATTCTAAGCACTGTTTTTCCCATCCCTAAGAAAACAACCCCGGCAAAAACAAAGACAACTCCGGAAACAAAGTCACCAACGTCAGCACGATCAGACTCACCAGCAAAAAAGGGAAGCCCGCCCGGCTAACGTCCCCGATCGGCACCTTACCGATGCCAGCGGCAACGAAGAGGCATACCCCCAGCGGCGGCGTCGTCAGCCCGATCATCAGGTTCAGGAGGGCAATGACGGAGAAATGAATCGGGTCTACCCCGACGGCCAGCGCAACCTTGAGGAGGATGGGGAAGAGGATCAACAGGGCAGCAATGGTCTCCATAAAGGTGCCCACGAAGATGAGCAGGAGGTTGATCAGCAACAACACCACGTAGCGGTTGGTAGAGAAGCCAAGAATTTCGGAAGAGACAATCTGCGGCAACTGCTCCGTGATCAGGATGTAACCGAACAGGTTGGCAAAACCAATCAGAACCATCAACGACGCGGAAGTCTTCATCGAATCAAGAAACACCACCATCGCCCGTTTCATGGTCAGCTTGCGGTAAACGAATACCCCAATAACCAGTGCGTACAGCACCGCAACGATGGAGGCTTCCGTAGGGGTGAACAGGCCACCGATGATGCCATAGAGGATGATGACCGTCATCAGTAAGGCCCAGAACGTATCAATGAACCCCCGGCCAATCTGGCGCAGCGTACTCCGTTCGTGTTTGGGGTACTGGCGCTTACGGGAAATGTAATAAGTATAGCCCAGCAAGCTGAACCCCAGTAAAAAACCGGGAATGGCCCCCGCAAGAAAAAGCTTACCGACCGAGAGCCCGGTCAGCGTTGCCGCAATGATCATCGACACACTAGGTGGGATGATTGGCCCGACGGTAGAGGACGAGGCGGTGACCGCACAGGCAAAATCCGCGTCGTACCCTTCTTTCTTCATCGCCGGAATCATCACGGAACCAATGCTGGCCGTATCGGAAATGGCCGTGCCGGAGATGCCCGCAAACAGCATCGAGGCGGCGATGTTGGCCAGCGCCAATCCACCACGGATATGGCCGACAAGGTGGTTGCAAAAGGCGATGATCTTCTCTGTCAGCCCGCCGTGGTTCATCAGGTTGCCCGCCATGATGAAACCAGGGATGCTCAGCAAAACAAACACATCGATGCCCGAGTACATCTTCATCGGGATGACGATCAACGGGGTACCCTCCACCAATAGAAAAACCAAACACGACAGCCCCAAAGAGAAAGCGATGGGGAAACGCAGCAGGATACAGGCGGCAAAGGTGACAAGGAGGAGAGCAATCATGAGCGGGGCCGGAAGTGTTTACGGAGGTGGTAAAGGGCATACACCAGCAGGGAAGCTCCCAGCAGGAAGGTACTGGCGAACGGGACGGCCATCGAAACCTTGAGGCTCGGCGAACTTTCCGCAAGGCCCATCACCGTGAACTGCACGGCAAAAAAGGTGAATACGCCGAAGAGAACAACGGTCAGCAGATCAATCATAAAGCGAACCCTGCGTTGCCAGCCAGTGCTCATGCGTTGGTAGAAAAAGTCGAAATTGACGTACTCCCCGCTGCGCAGCGCCAAACCAGCCGCAAAGCCGATGGCGATCACGAAGAAGATGCGGGCGGCCTCTTCGGTCCACGAAGGAGCGGTGGCCAAAAACAGGCGCGCGAAAATCTGGAGCAGGATGCAGGCAACAAAGCCCAGCGTGCTGAGTAATGTTCCCCACTTGAGGGCGATGCCGATGTACTTTACGGTGGTCTTCATCGGATGGTATCTTTCAGGGAGCGGTAAAGCTCCTGCATGCGGGGGGAAAGGGTGCGGTAGATGGCGTTGCCGTGCTTTTGGCGGAAGGCCTCGCGGTCTACCTCAACGAAAGTCATGCCCTTCGCTTCGAGCTCGGCGCGGTTGCGGGCGTCGTTTTCCAGGAAAAGTTTGCGCTCGTAGGCCTGCATCTCCCGGGCGCACGCCAGGAAGATCTCCTGAAGATCGGCCGGCATGGACTGAAATTTTGCTTCGCCGATCACGGGGTACGTCCACCCGAAGTTGTGGGCGGTGAGGTTTACGTAGTCCTGCACCTCGTACATGGCCGCCATATTGGTGAGCGGCAGAGGGTTCTCCTGGGCGTTGATTACGCCTTGCTGCAAAGAAGTGAAGACTTCGGAAAAGGCAATCGGTGTCGTCTTTGCCCCGAGGGCATCCCAGGCGGTAACGAAAGCTGGCACACTGGGGATGCGGACCACCAGCCCCTTCAGGTCGTCGGGGTGGCGGATGGGCCGGTTGGAAGTAAGGTGTCGTGGCCCGGCCTGAAAGTAGGCGACGGGGCGCAAGCCGGTTTTTTCGACCATCTCCTCCGCGATCTGCTTCCCCACCGGGCCGTTCAGCATCGCGTCGGCCTCCTCCATGCTGTCCAGCAGGAAGGGCATTTCGCAGAAGGCCATAATCTCAGTCCAGTTGCTGAGCAGCGCGCTGGTGGTGGTCATGTCAATCACGCCTGCCTGGATCATCCGGATGGCTTCGATCTCCTTAGCGAGTTGCTCGGAAGGGTAGGTCTGGAGTCGGATTCTGCCTTCGGAGCGTTCATCGAGTAGTTCCCCGAAGTGCTCCAGGGCGCGGAACCAGGTGTGGTCTTCGGCAACGATTACGCTGGCGCGGAGGAGGAACTTCGGCTCGTCGGGTGCTCGGCAGGCCCATGCACCGGTGAGGCACAGCAATAACAGACAGGAAATTTGGCGGAGTGGCGTGATGGGAAGTACGGCGTTGGTTTGGATAGTGCTAAGTAACGCTTTTTATGTCACATCGGTCGAGGAGTTTTACTCCGAGCAGAGACGTGAAGCTTTACGGCTCTGCTCGGAGTAAAACTCTTCAACCATCACTTTTCTACTATCCAATCTCTCCTTCCTTCAACTTCGTAGCGTTCTCCGCTACCTGTAACCCCTCAATCACCGGCTCCAGCCCCCCGGTGATGATTTTGTCCAGGTTGTGGAGGGTGAGGTTGATGCGGTGGTCCGTCACCCGGTTTTGCGGGTAGTTGTAGGTACGGATTTTTTCGGAGCGGTCTCCGCTGCCGACCAGTGATTTGCGGTTAGCGGCCAGTTCGCTCTGCGCGGCGTTGTCCTGCGCGGTCTTGATGCGGAGGTACAACTGCGCCATCGCGATCTCTTTGTTTTTATGCTGCGAGCGCCCGTCCTGGCTCTCACTCACGATGCCCGTGGGCAGGTGGGTGATGCGGATGGCGGATTCGGTCTTGTTGACGTGCTGGCCACCGGCACCGGAGGCGCGGAAGGTATCGATCTTCAGGTCGGCTTTGTTGATGTTGATGTCTTCCACTTCCATCTTCGGCAGCACGGCTACCGTTGCGGCGGAGGTATGCACGCGGCCCTGGCTCTCCGTCTTCGGAACGCGCTGTACGCGGTGCGCACCGGACTCAAACTTCAGGTGGCTGTACACATCGTCTCCGTGGACTTCGATGACGAGCTTGGAGTAGCCGCCGGCGGTGCCTTCGTTTTCATCGATCACCTCAATCTTCCAGCCCATACTGTCGCAGTAACGGCGGTACATATCGTAGAGGTCGCCGGCAAAGATGGCGGCTTCGTCTCCGCCCGCGCCGGAGCGGATTTCCATGATGATGTCGCGCTCGTCTTCCGGGTCTTTGGGGATCAGCATCACCTTGATCTCCTCGTCCATCTTTTCCTTCGTCTCCCGCAGTTCGTCGTACTCCAGCTGCGCCATTTCGCGCATCTCCGGGTCGGGGTCCTTGCGCATCGCGTCGGAGCTGGCAATGTTTTCCAGCAGCTCGGCGTAGGTCAGGTACGTATCGGCGATGGGGCGCAGCTTGCCGTACTCCTTGTTCACCTTCGTGAACTTCGACGGATCGGTGATGATCTCTGGGTCGGAGAGCTGTTCTTCGAGGTTCTTAAAACGGTGGAATATGGCTTCTAGCTGGTTGAGCATAATGGTGGAGATTCTAATGCGGGCGCAAAGATAGTAAAGGGATAAGGGAGTAGAGGTTGAAGGGGCGCGGCAGCCCGGAGGATAGCCGTTAATCGGGGGGTGTTCCTTTTCACCCCTTGCCCTTTCTTCCTTTTACCCTTTCTTCTCAGGGCGCGGCCGCAGGTACCGAGTAAGGTTTTAAAGGAGCAA
>CAYWMW010000170.1:0-8418 GCA_964458975.1 uncultured Lewinella sp.
CAGCATTTTACCTTAAAGTCGACTATTTACCCCCAGTTTGCGTTCATTGAATGAAGACCCACACCCACACACCATGATCCGTTCCTTATTTCTCACCTTTGCTTTGCTTTTATCCGCCGCTTGTTTCGGGCAGTTTCGCGTTGATGCGTTCTCGGGCAACTGCTACGTCAGAACCGGGGAGGGCTCCGTCCGGCTGGTGGACAAAACAAAGCTGGTCCACTTACCCGTCTACAACAACGATGGCAGCCTGAACCGCAAACAGCTGAAAAAGCGTAAAATCAGACAAGGCTTTTCCCGCCCCGCAGTCTACGGTCAGGATCCGAACAACCCCAAAAGCCTGGTAGTCGTAAGGCCCGCCCAGGAAACCGAAATCCTCGAATACTACATCGTCATTGATACGGTGAAAACCGATTCTTACCACTGGGAATACATCCAGGAAAGCTGGACCGAGTACGAAGGCTACGTCTACAACGATGCGTGGCAACGCTGCAACTGTGCGGTGGAAGACGCCAGCCTCCAAAGGGTAGCTGAGGTGCTGATCGAAGATGGTGATTTGCCCGAAGGGTTTGTAGTAAATCAGGACGATGAAGAAAACCGAAAGCAGTTCGTTGCCGGCCTCAACGAATACGCCCAGGGCTATGAACTAAAGCCGGTACTGGACAAAGCGCCCGACAAACTCTACGTTCCCTACCCCGTTCTGCAAGCAATGTACCTCGGCTACAGCCCGACACAAAAGCTCATCGTGAGCCTTGCCCGGCGGTAAGCAGCTCCGCTTCGTAGCTCCGGATCACCATGCTGTCCTGACATAAATTCCAGACGTACTGCTTAACAACGTCTCCTTCCTGCAAACCGGGTAAACTTAGGTGGAAACTTAAGGAGTCCTGCTCTGGTGTGTCCATCGTCGGGGGGATCTTTACCTGTACCCACTTCAAGGTCTCAGCACCCCGGCGGTACTCGGTGACTATGCTGGGGAACTTCCATTTATCGTAAGCGTCTCCGAAGTAAGAGAACGCCAGGGTGGAGCCGATCCATGCGCCAGAATTGGCCTCTTCGGCGGTGATTTTGTGCTCCAGCAGGTTGGTGAATTCGCTGGAGGCCTTGGGGGGGACGGCAACGAGCGTATCGATTTCCAGGAGGGCGGTTTTCGTGTAGTCTCCTTGCGGAAGTTTCTCGTCCGTATCCAGGTAAACGCGGTCTTTTTTGTCGAGCGATGTTTTGCCGAAGACGTGCCAGTAGTAGGTTCCGTTGGTGAAATCCAACGGGATGATGCGTTGGTTGTACTGCCAGTGCTGGAAGAGATTGAGGGCAAGGAGGGGTAGGAGGAGTAGGGGGGTGAAGGTCCGCCAGGAGCGCCCCTCAAAACCTTTCTTTGCACCTGCTGCCGAGCCCATAAGCCACGCCAGAGAAGCCGCCAAGGGCAAAGCCAACAGCGCATAGCTCTGGGTTACCGGCCGGCTACCGAAGGTGTTGCCGTACCACCAGATGTGCCAGCTGAACAGCAAATAGACGTTGCCCAAGGTGAAAATGAGGACCGGTAAAACCCACCGCTTCGGCAAGCAAAAAATCCCAATCAGCGCCAACAACATGATCGGTGTATAGACCAGCCAACCGCGCCGGTAGCTGAAAAAGCCATCGAATAAGTGCGGCTCGAGCCAGTCAAAACCCAACCCCGCGTAGCCGTTTTGCCACCAGCTGCCCGTGCCGATTTTGTAGTAGATCAGCTGGATGGAGAATACGGCCAGGGCAGTAAAAAAGATTGGTAGCGTGCGCCAGAAATTTCGTTGGAGCGTCGCCCAATTCCGCAGGCCGTAAAAGGCCGGAATGGCAAAAAGTACGATTTCTGAACTGCGGACCAGGCACATCAAACCCGCCAAAAGCCCCAGTCTTAGCAAGGCTTTTGGGTTGAATTCGCCCCCCACGCCCTTCGCAAAGTAATAGAGGAAAACTGCGTACAGGGCAAACAAATACCCGTGCGTCATGTCGGGTTTTTCGACGATGTAGTAGAATATATTCGTCCCCAATCCAACTGCAATCAGGGTGATGCCCACCACAAAATCAGTGAAATAGAGCGCCAAAAACCGCCGCAAATACAGTAAGCCAAGAAAGGCAAAGAGCAGGCCCATCAGCACCACCATGAGCTGGTACGGGTAGCTCATCCCGTCCGCCGCAGCGATGCCCGTTGCGGAGACGATGCCGTGCGTAAGCAAAAAAGCTGGCGCCCAGATGACGGCTAAGCCGATGTTGTAAATGGGGAACCGACCGCCAGCTTCCGTCGGGTTGAGTTGGTAGATGTCGCCGCTGACGTCGTAGTCCGCAAAGTGCTGCTCCGCGAAGGCGTAGTTTTCGATGTCTCCGTAAATAAACGCTCCCGGCAGGTAGGCGTAGTAGCCGTAGCCGTCCCAGTTGATGACGTTGGTGGTACCGCGGAAGACGTCGTTGCGCACCAGGGAGGTGATGGCCATCACTAGGAAGACAAACAGGAAGGCGATGCGGGAGAAGTTCTTTTGTTGGTCGGGCACTGGTGCAAGGTAGGGCGTGTTTGGGAAAATTCAGGAAGTAGTACCTTCGCCCCACCAAATGAACCCGTGCTGACGTTATTCATTCGTACCATCAAACTTTATCGGCATCATGATTAAGCTAAGTCGAATTATACCACTGTTTTCCCTTGCTGTATTTTTGTTTTCCTGCGGAGAGGAGGTGAACCCCAACTTTCAGGAAGAGGTAGCAGCCCCGGAGTTTTACCACCGCTCGGTGAAGAAGCTTACGGACGTGATCGTCCACGATATTTTCAGCCCGCCGCAGGCGGGGCGGATTTACGCGTACTCCAGCATCGCAGGCTACGAAGCGATGGCCGCCGGAGACCCCAACTTTGCGAGTCTAGCGGGCCAAATACCCCACCTGGCACCCGCGCCCGCGCCGCCAAAAGACGTTGAAATCGCGTACCCCATCGCCGCCGTTGCCGCCCAGCTCAAGGTCGGGAAAAGCCTGATCTTCAGCGAGGAAAAAATCGAAGCCTTCGAAGCTGAAGTATTCAAGGAGTTTGCGGACATCAAAGTCCCCTCCGCCACCCTCAAGGCCTCCATCGATTACGGCCACGCCGTTGCCGACCACATCATCGGCTGGTACGACGGCGATACCTACAAACAGTCGCGCACCTTCCCCAAATACTCCATCACCGAAGACCCCAGCAAGTGGCAGCCAACACCACCCGACTATATGGACGGCATTGAGCCCGCGTGGGCCCAAATCCGCGCTTTTGCCCTGGATCGTGCGGATCAGTTCAAGCCCCTGCCCCCCACTAAGTACAGCGAAGAAAAAGGCTCCGACTGGTGGATCGGCGTAGAAGAAGTCTACAACGCCCTGAAAACCGAAGACGAAGCCGAGCTGGAAGAACGCAAAGCCATCGCCCAGTTTTGGGACTGTAACCCCTACGTGAGCCACCACGTTGGCCACGTGATGTTCGCCACCAAGAAGATCACCCCCGGCGGCCACTGGGTCAACATCGCCGCCATCGCCGCCCGCCAGGCCAAGGCGGATATCGGGACCACCACCCAGGCCTACGCGATGACGAGCATGGCCATGCACGACGCCTTCATCAGTTGCTGGGACGAGAAGTACCGCTCCAGTCTCGTCCGTCCCGAAACCTTCATCAACCGGCACATCGACGAAGAATGGCGGCCGCTGCTGCAAACACCGCCCTTCCCCGAGCACACCTCCGGCCACAGTGTAGTGAGCCGCGCCTGCGCCATCGTTTTGACCGATATTTTTGGCGACAACTTCGCCTTCACCGACGACTCCGAAGTAGAATACGACCTGCCCGAGCGTAGCTACAAGAGCTTCCTCCAGGCCAGCGAAGAAGCCGCCCTCAGCCGCCTCTACGGAGGGATCCACTACCGGCCGGCCATCGACTACGGCATCACGCAGGGGGAAGCAGTTGGCAAGCACCTCCTCAGCCGGGTGGAGCCACGGGCTAAGCTGACTAAGAAGTAAATTTGGTTCGTGGTTCGGTGGTCTGGTGGTTTCGTAGACCGAACTACCAAACCACCGCACCACCAAACCACCGCACCACCAGACCACCGCACCACCAGACCATGAACACCCTCCTAATGATCCTCGGCCAGATAATCATCTACGGCCTCCTGCTGTTGGGCAACGAAAACGCAGGTTTCATATTAGCGGTGATACTGGGTAGTATTGCGTTTTTTGTCTGGGCCATCAGTCACATCGTGGAGTGGATCCAACCGAGCCGGGTGACGCACAATTACTACGGCTTTGTCCTTTCCTGCTGGGTGGGGCCGTTGATCGCGCTGGCCGGTTTTATCTTCCTGAGGGGCGATCTGGGAATGCTGCATTAATGGGGTAAGGCAAGAGAAAGAGAACTGAAAATTCGCTTAAAAAGCGTAGCTTTCTCCCCTCAATCATGCTTGAACTGATTTAAACTTTTCTGAGCTGGCCGTTCCGCAGCCCTGATGGCTACTGACTAGGCGCGAAAACCGGAGTTTAGCCATAGCTACCACGTAGTAGCCGCGCAGCGAAATGAGGATTTTTGCAACGAAGTCAGTAGCCATCAGGGTTCGGACAAGGTCGCGAACGAAAAGTTTAAACCAGTTCATTGCTAACATTCATTTTATGATAGACTCCGTCTCTACCTACTGCCACCGCTGGTGCGAGCGCTGCCCTTTCACCAACCGGTGTTCTTTGGTTGCCTTTAATAAGGAGCACCTGCCGAAGAACCTTCAGGAGGAACTGATTCCGTTGCCCAATGCTTTTCCGGCTTTGAGCGGTACGTTTAGCCACTTTTTAGGAAGACTGGAGCTTTGTCTGGTTAAATACCGCAGCAGCTTGTCGGTTATGGGCTACGGTGCGCGGGAGGAGCAACCGCGCCCAACGGGAATGTCGGAGGCTGCCCTTGCGGAACTGAGCATGAACTTATCCTTGGGAACCCGTGATCTGGAAAAGGCAGCGTGGGTACCTGAATTTCATCAGGCACCTGACTTTACGAAGCCAGATGTGCAGGCGATACGGGAGTTTTACTGGTACGTCACGATGGTAGGCCCTAAGTTTCGGCGGGCACTAAAAGGCCGGACGGAAGAAGGAGGAACGGGCAGTAATGGTAGGCGGACGGCCCGGCTTACCCACCTCGTTCTTGCGCGCGCCGTTGTTGCGATGACGGTGCTCATCGAGCAGCACGGGCAGCCCGCGTATCAAGATTTACGCACCTTGCTGGAAGATACGCTGCGTTTGTTGGCGGGCATTCGAGCGCTGTTCCCGGACGCTTACCGCTACCCCCGGCCGGGTTTCGACGATCCCGCCGAAAGGGCCTTCCTGAAGAAATTCTACGGTGGCCACCCGCCCGTTGATCCGTTTGAGGATGGTACCTGGAGCCCCGGAGGGCGGGCCCCGGAGGTGTAGAGGATAGGGCGCAACATGAGTCATCCCGAAGTTTAGATTGGTTTTTCTATGCTCTGTACAAATTACAGCGTTCAGCGTTCAGCGTTCAGAATTCAGAGGTCAGGCTACAGCACATGGTCACCTGACCTCTGAATTCTGCTTTCTGAATACTACTTCGTAAGTGTATTATTACAACTCATCCAGGTTTACTTCTCTAAAATTAGCTGCGCTGTATTTCATGCTCGGGATGGCTCATGTTGCTCCGTAAAGGATATGTAGTCAAAAAATTCCGGTTTTTAGGGCGCGGCCGCAGGTGCAAAGCTGGGTTTTAGCAAAGCATGGTTGTTACTTAAGCCGTAAATCCATATCTTTGCTTTTAAATTAAACTAAGTGTAAATGGAAGCTTCGAATACCGCCCTGATTTTAGTTGATCTCCAGGTAGATTTTATGCCCACCGGTATGCTGCCCGTTGCGGCAGCGGACCAGGTGATTCCGATGGCGAACGCGTTGATGCAGGAGTACGAGACCGTTGTGGCTACGCAAGACTGGCACCCGGCCAACCACGGCTCCTTCGCCGCCAACCACCCCTGGCGGAAGCCGGGGCAGGTGATTGACCTGCATGGGTTGCAGCAGGTGCTGTGGCCGATCCATTGTGTGCAGGGTACCTGGGGCGCGGAGTTCGTTGCGGGTTTGGAGACCGACCGAATCACGAAGGTCTTCCAGAAAGGCACCGACCCCGAGGTAGACAGTTACAGCGGCTTCTACGATAATGGCCACCGGAAAGCTACCGGAATGGGCGATTGGCTGAAGGAACAAGGCATCGAAGAAGTACACGTTCTTGGGGTAGCCACAGACTACTGCGTAAAGTTTACCGTACTGGACGCCATCTCGGAAGGTTTCAGGACTACCTTATTAAAGGACGCTACGCGCGGGGTGGAGATGGCGCCGGGAGACGTTGACCGCGCCGTAGAGGAAATGCGCGCCGCTGGTGCGGAGGTTAGGGAGGTGGTCGCTTAAGGGGATTTGTAGCAGTACATTCCCAATTGTATGGTTCGATGGGCAAGCCACGCTGTAGGGATTCAAAATTAGTAACATGAGTCATCCCGAAGTTTAGGTTGGTTTTTCTATGTTCTGTACAAATTACGGCGTTCAGAAATCAGAATTCAGAGGTCAGGCTACCGCACATGGCCACCTGACCTCTGAATTCTGCTTTCTGAACACTACTTCGTAGGTGCATTATTACAACTCATCCAAGTTTACTTCTCTAAAATTCGGGATGACTCATGTTAATACGTCTCCCTCAACAAAAACTGCACCGCGAAGCGGTGCCACTTTTAGAACGTGTACCTTATATACTATGCCTTCTTAAGTTTTGTTAACGGTTTGGTATGAAATAGGGCCTTAAAAGTCAAAACGTAGTTAAACGGAGCCAATAAGTTGGAGGGAGGGTAGGGTAAGCCCGTACTTGCAGTCATAAACAACAACAAGAGTTATGAAAAAGTCAGTCCTCCTTACTTCCGTTCTCGTCTTTTTGGTTACGCTGTTTTCGCCTGCTGCTCAGGCTCAGCGTCCTAGCAATCCTACGGGGAATGAGACGACTACTTCTACGCAGCCCACCCGTGCTACCCGCACCACTCGCCCGTCTGCTTCTAACCGTGCCACCCGCTCTACGACGCGTACCCGCACCGCTCCGCGTACCCGGACGAACACTACCCCAAGGCCACGTACCAATACTACGCCCCGCAACCGTAGTAACGACCCCAACTACTGTCCTCCCGGTGGTAACGCCCGTAACCGTAACGGTGGCAACGCCCGCACGAGCAACGGTAGCGCCCAGAGTACCCGCCGTACCGGAGGCAGCTTTGGTACCATTTTCGGTAGTACCGGACGCGGAACCCGTATCGGAACGCGTACCCGCCCCAGCACTTCCAATGGCCGTACCGCAGCCAGTACTCGTACCCAGCGCGATGCCAGTGGAAAGAAAGCCACCCGCAGCCGCCGCGCTACCCGTAGCACTACTGGCTACGACGAAGTATACAGCGCCAGCGCCAGCCGCAGAGCCAAGAAGGCTGATAAGGCTAAGGCTTCCGCCAGCCGCCGCAACCAGTAGGCGTTTTAAAAACGAATAATCCCATTTTACTTTAAGTCATTCCTCTTTAAAAGTTTTCGGCTCGTTACCCTTGGGTAGCGGGCCGATGCTTATTTCGGGGAGGTGTACCCTGCTTTTACCCTTCACTGCATCCTGCGTTTGCGCCCGAAAAGAGAAAACTGGAATCCGGCAACTTGAAATTATATCTTTACCTAATGCTTACTACCTTTAAGCGACCATCACGACGGACCCATGAATAAATCCGAAAAGCAAAACCTATTAAGCCTGATCTCCGCCGAAAACCTCCCCGAAGCCATCGCGGAGTTGAAAAAACTGGTGGCCCCCGATCATCCGGACCTGAGCCGCGTTACCCAGCTCGAAAAACGGCTCAGAGAATTAAGCGAACGCATTGACCTGGGCACGCTGAATAAGGAAGACATCGCTCGCATCCGCAGCCGCATCACCGGTGGGCTGCGCGACGTGGTGCAGGAGTATAAACCGCAGGTGAAAACGGAAGCTGTAAGCAAAGAAGCCAAGTCAACTTTCAAGCTGGAGCTGAGGCCTGAAGAAGAAGAAAAGCCAAAACCACAGGAGGAAATGGGCTTCAGGGGAGAGCTGGAATACGTGGGTTCTCCCAGCAAAAAGGAGCGCAACATCGAACTGTTGAAAACCTACGGAGCAGCCTTTCATCAGGTAACCCAGGCCTTAAAGAAGGCCGGGATGACGATGGAAAAGGCAGACCGGTCTGGCGGGCGCATTTCCGCTACGCTACCACCCACTTCCTCCGGAAAATTCGGAGAAGTCATCGAGGTTTGGGTGAAGCCTACGGTGCGGGGGCGGACTAAGGTCCACGTGGTGGTAGACAGTGCTTCGCCAACCACGATGATGGACTTTGGGCGGCATGCTAGTAAGCTGAACTTGTTGTTTAGTTACCTGAG
>CAYWMW010000170.1:8518-9610 GCA_964458975.1 uncultured Lewinella sp.
CCACCATCTCATCCGTAACCCCGAGGTGGGTGGTGAACCGGACCATCTGCGGTCCGAACGGAACGGCCTGGATGCCGTGCCCGGCCAGTGTTTCCAGAAAGTCGGCCGCCATCAGGTCTCCGGCGAGGTGGAAGATGCAGATATTGGTTTCGGTTTTTTCTACGGAGGCGACGAAGGGTAGGGGAGCGAGGGCTTCGGCGAAGCGGCGGGCGCGGGCGTTGTCTTCAGCCAGGCGGTCTACGTGATGATCGAGGGCGTAGAGGCCGGCGGCGGCGAGGTAGCCAGCCTGGCGCATCCCTCCGCCGATGACCTTTCGGTAGCGGCGGGCGCGGGCGATCAGGTCCGCAGGCCCGAGCAGGAGACTGCCAACGGGCGCACCGAGGCCTTTGCTCAGGCAGATGCTGATGGTATCGAAGAGGCCGCCCCATTCAGCGGGGCTTTCTTTTGTTTCTACCAGGGCGTTGAACAGGCGGGCACCGTCGAGGTGCACGGCTAAACCGGAGGAACGGGCTTCCTGCACCAGCGTCCGCGCCTCCTCAATGTTGTAAATGGAACCTCCCCCCTTATTGCAGGTGTTTTCCAGCACGAGCAGGCGGCTGATGGGGAGCCAGTCGTAACGCGGTTTAACGGCCTTCGCTACCTGGCCCGGCATAATCTTGCCCCGCTCACCGTGGATCAGATTCAGGCTGACGCTGGAAAGCATACTGTACACCCCGCCTTCGTACTGGTAAATGTGGCTCTTCTCTTCGCAGATCACTTCGTCCAGCGCCTGGGTGTGGCACTTGATGGCGAGCTGGTTCGTCATGGTACCGGAGGGGCAGTAGAGGGCGGCCTCCATACCGAAACGTTCGGCGGCGGTGGCCTCCAGCTTGTTCACGGTGGGGTCCTGGCGGAAGACATCATCGCCGACTTCGGCGGCGAACATGGCCTTCAGCATCGCCGGGGTAGGCTTCGTGGCGGTGTCGGAGGTTAGGTTTACTTGCATGGGGGTAAGTTAGGAACTAGGAATTAGAAACTAGGGAACTAGAAACTAGCCCCTACGGTGAGCACACAAGTTTACAGCCGCGTAAAACCCTCTCCCCCAGCCCCTCC
>CAYWMW010000171.1:0-5559 GCA_964458975.1 uncultured Lewinella sp.
AGGGTGGGTTCTTGCGGTCTTCGCCGCCCCAAAAGAGAATTAATTGATTGTTGTCGGGGTCCAATAGGCGGGCTTCACGCCAGCGCCAGGATTCGTCCGTTGGTGGAGAGGTAAATGCTATCCCTTTGGTCTGTAAATCAGCGACCCGTTCATCGAGGTCTTCGCATTCGAAGTAGATCGATGCTCCTGCGCCAGTTGGTAATTCCTCAACCAGGTGGATGGAAAAGGTCGCATCGCCTTCAGGACACTCGAAACGGGCGTAGCGGGGTGGAGCGTATACGATCAGTTCCAGGCCGAGGGTCTGGTAGAAGCTAATGCTTTCGGCAAGGTTTAGGGTGGGAAGGGTTACTTGGTTAAGGTTCATGCTTTATATAACCTGTTTTTTTGGGGAAAGATTTGCATACACAGTACACAGCATAGAGCGTCCATCTAAGTGCCCTGATAAGGGTACGTCCTCTAGCGATGGGTTGATCGCGCCGAAGGCGAGATCCGCCCATCGCGCCCATCGCGCCCATCGCGCCCATCGCGCCCATCGCGCCCATCGCGCCTATTCACAGCGCTTCCTATTCCAGGCAACAGCTAGAAACCGCAGCAAATGTGACACACGGCATACGCGATAAAGAAAGAATTTGCGCGGCAGCAATTACCTTCGCCCTCCACAAACTAACCCGTCCATGAAATTCGAGCAACGCATCCCCCGCCAAACCTCCGCTGATCTTTTTGATGAAGCCCAGGCATACTTTCCTGGTGGCGTGAACAGCCCGGTACGTGCCTTTCGTAGCGTAAGTGGCCCGCCTTTGTTCATCAAGGAGGGCAAGGGTAGCCGGATGACGGATGAAGACGATAACGAATTCCTTGATTTTTGCTGCTCCTGGGGGCCGCTCATCCACGGCCATGCGAACGACTACATCGAAGAGCGGGTCATGGAAACCGTACGCAAGGGCACCAGTTTCGGTACCCCAAACCGGATGGGCAACCGCCTCGGCCAGCTGATCCTGGATAACCATCCCTACGTAGAGCGCATCCGTTTTGTGAGCTCCGGTACGGAGGCGGTGATGAGCGCCCTGCGCCTGGCGCGCGGCGTAACCGGTAAGACCAAAATCCTGAAGTTCGACGGTTGCTACCACGGCCACGTAGACAGCTTACTGGTGAAAGCCGGATCTGGCCTGGCGACCTTCGGCACCAGCTCTTCGGCGGGGGTACCTGAAGCGGTAGCTCAGGATACCATCATCCTGCCGCTCAACGATCGGGACCTGCTGGAAAAGACCCTGAGCGAGCACGCCGACGACATCGCCTGCATCATCGTGGAGCCCATCCCGGCCAATAACGGCCTGCTGATTCAGGACCCAAGCTGGTTGCAATGCTTGCGCATCAAAGCCTATAAGCACAACGTCCTCCTGATCTTTGACGAAGTGATCTCCGGCTTCCGCGTCGGCTTCACCGGTGCGGCGGGTTACTACGACGTGAAGCCCGACATCATCACCTTCGGTAAGGTGATCGGCGGCGGCTTCCCGGTTGGTGCCTACGCCGCCAGCGCGGAGATCATGGACCACATCTCGCCCGTCGGGCCGGTCTATCAGGCCGGAACGCTGAGTGCCAACCCGGTCGCGATGGCCGCTGGCCTCGCCGCCCTGGAGCTCTGCCTCACCCCCGGCTTCTACGAACTACAGGAAAAGAAAACCCACGCGATGGCCACCGCCCTGGAGGCCTACGCGGCGGAGAAGGGCTACCCGCTCCACGTCCCGCACATCGGTTCCATCTTCTGGTTGGCCTTCGGCAACGAACGGATCACTCGCTCCGATCAGATCGACGCGGCGAACATGGAGTATTTCAAGGTGATCCACCACGAACTGCTGCAAACCGGGGTGTACCTTGGCCCCAGCGGATATGAAGTTGGCTTCGTCTCCGGGGCGCACTCGGTGGCGGATCTGGAAGAAGCGGTGCAGAAGATTTGTGCGGCTATGGATGTGGCGTTTGGGTGAAATTATTGGCGATAACGACACGTTTTTGCCTGCGGGCCGGTCCCCTACCGAGGTGTTGGAAATAAAGGAAGTTTGGGGTAATCCCCGCCTTTGTCCTCCACTTTGCACCTGCGGCCGCGCCCGGAAAGTAAAGGGGTAAGGGAGGAAAGGTGTAAAGGAATACCCTCTTTCTCCTTTACTCCCTTTCTCCCTTCCCCCTTTACTACCTTTGCTTCATGAATAAAAACTGGCAGCCCCAAACCCGCGCCATCCGCGGGCAGATGGACAAAACGCAATACGGCGAACACTCCGCACCGCTGTTCCTGACGAGCAGTTTTACCTTCAATTCCGCCGAAGAAATGGCAGCCACTTTCGCCGGAGAGCGGGAGGGCATCATCTATTCCCGCTACAATAATCCGAGCGTAGACGAGCTGATCGGTAAGGCCTGCGCGCTGGAAGGGACCGAGGCGGGCTTCGCCACCGCCTCCGGAATGGCTGCCGTATTCGCCAGCCTGGCCGCCCTCGTGAAGCAGGGGGACCACATCGTGGCCACCCGTGCCCTATTCGGCAGTACCCACCAGTTGCTGACCAATTTTTTGCCAAAATGGGGCGTCACCTTCACCTACGTAGAGCCCGACCAGCCCGAAACCTGGGCGGCCGCCGTGCAGGGCAATACCGTGCTCTTCTGCACCGAAACGCCTTCCAACCCCGGCCTGAAACTGGTGGACCTGGAGGCCGCGGGTAAACTCTGCAAGGAACATGATTTATTATTTGTGGTCGATAATTGCTTTGCGACGCCGGTAATTCAGCGTCCGGCTGAGTTCGGGGCCGACCTGATTACCCATTCCGTTACCAAATGGATGGACGGGCAGGGCCGCGTACTCGGCGGCCTGCTGCTCGGTACGCAGGCGGTGCTGGACCGGGTCATCTCTTTCTGCCGCCACACCGGCCCGGCCATGTCGCCTTTCAACGCCTGGACGGTCAGCAAGAGCCTCGAAACCCTCCACCTGCGGATGGACGCGCACTGCCGCTCGGCCCTGGCGCTGGCGGAATGGCTCGGGGCGCAAGCCGGAGTAGCCAGGGTGCATTATCCGTATTTACCCAGCCACCCGCAACACGAACTCGCCAAGCGGCAAATGTCCGCCGGTGGAGGCTTGGTCTCTTTTGAGTTAAAAGGCGGAGCTGCTGCGGCCCAACAACTACTCAATGCCGCAGAGCTTTGTACCCGGAGTTCTAACCTGGGGGATACGCGGACGATCCTGACGCACCCCGCCACAACGACGCACTCCAAGCTCACTACCGAAGAAAGAGCAATGGTCGGCATCTCCGATGGGCTGGTCCGTATGAGTGTGGGGCTGGAGGCGGTGGTGGACATAAAAAACGACTTGCGGAGTGGTTTATAATTAGTTTTTGCTGATTTTTCAGAAGAATATTTAGCCTTTTAAGTGTTTTGGGGAATAATATGCCTTGAGGTGGGAAGTATTGATATTTAGAAAGGGGGCTTAAGCACGTTACTTTGCTGGTGTAATAAAAACATCTCCCGCATTGGGAATCATCATTTAATTAAAAGTAACATGAAATTTATCACAAAACAGTTCCACGCCTACATCGATTACCCGGTAGCTCTCGCTTTGATCGGCCTTCCTTTCATACTGGGTTTGGGCGCAAGCAATCCTTTAGCGCTTTACCTGTCTGTCGCAACCGGTGTCGCCGCCTTATTGCTTACCGCAGTGACGGACCACGACACGGGGATTCTTCGCCTCGTTCCATATAAGTTCCACCTGGGTGTAGACTTTCTGGTGGGCATTGTATTTATCGTCGCTCCCTTCCTGCTCTCCTTTCAGGGGCTCGATGCCTGGTTCTACTGGGCGAATGGACTTGCGGTTCTGACGGTTGTTGGCCTGCATAAGCCGGAGACTGAAACTACGGATAATGGTCTGGCCGTTGCTGCTTAAGGCCGAAAGTAAAGTCAATAAAAATGGCCCCATTCAAACGGATGGGGCCATTTTTATTTGGAATTAGCAAGATTTTAATCACTGCCCGTCGATCCCGAGTAAATGTTGGAGTTTATGGACTGCCTCCGGCTTGCCTTCCAGGTGCTCGCGGAGGGTATTCTTGATGAGGCGGATGTGCTCACTGGGTTTTTCTTTGACTTCGGCAAAGATTTTGGCACCCTCGGCGGGGTCGTTCTTTAGGAATACGGGACGCAGGTAATCTTCCCAGATGGCAGAACGTAGTTCGTGGTTTTCGGATTCTTCGGCGATTTCGAAGAGTGCAGCGTCGATGGTGGGCTGGATAATCATAAGTGTCGGTTTTTTAATAAAACCGTGGGCTACACCGCGAAAGTTCGGTCTGGTATCCGCTAACTTGCCAGCACAACAAACGATGGAACATGAATTTCCGCACCTCCTACTGGGAACAGACCACTTTTTTGCGTTCGCCCGACGTAGCCATCATTGGCGCTGGCCTTACGGGCCTACAGGCTGCGTTGGCCCTGAAGGCAGCGCAGCCGAAGCTCGACGTACTGGTCATCGAGCGGGCCGCGATCCCGCGTGGAGCGAGTACCCGAAATGCGGGTTTTGCCTGCTTCGGTGGCCCTACGGAACTACTGGCCGATGTGGATACTTACGGAGCGGATTCTACGCTCGCAACGGTGCAGGAGCGGTTCGCTGGCATCCGGGCGCTGGAGGAGAATTATGCGCACCGGGGCATTGGCTGGCGGAAGAACGGCGGCTACGAGGTGATCGACGCAGCGCCCATCAGCGCAATGGTCCGGGAGCGCCTCCCGGAGTTGAACGCCCTGCTGGAGGAGGTAACCGGCATCCAAAAAACGTGGGCCTACTGCGACCACCCTTTCTCCGATACAAAAGATTGCCTGCGCAACGATTTTGAGGCCCAGCTTCATCCCGGTAAGTTGGTTTCCTTGCTGCTGGCCGATTGCCACCGGACGGGTGTCCGTTTTCTTTTTGGCTGCGAAGTGGAACAGGTGGGCGCGGCCGCAGGTGCAACGAAGGTTGAAGGAGCAGGGTGGGGGAGCATCGTTGCCAAGCAGGCCCTGGTTACCGTCAACGCCTTCGCTCGCAAGCTGTTGCCGGAAGACTTTCCGGAGGCCATCCGCCCCGTCCGCAACCAAATATTACTGAGTAAGCCCCTGCCGGATTTCAAGCTTCGCGGCTGCTACCATTACCACGAGGGCTACGTCTACTTCCGCAACGTTGGCGAAGACCGTTTGCTCATCGGCGGTGCCCGCCACAAAGCAGGTGCTTCGTCGGAGACCGATGCCTTCGGCCCCAACGGCGTGCCCGAGGCTTACCTCCTCGAAAAACTGAACCAATGGCTCCCCGGCCGGACTTGGACGGACGAGGATTTCCCCGTCCGCTGGAGCGGCATTATCGCCCAGGGCGACGGTAAATCCCCCGTGCTCCGTTATACTTCCGACGGCGTTTTGGTAGCTGGCCGTTTGGCGGGGATGGGCGTAGCACTCAGTGCCGCGTTGGCGCAGCGGGCGGCGGGGATGATCGTTGGATTGTGAAACTGGACGATGCACACGGAGTGTGCTTCGTCCAGGTCGTTACTTACCTGGAAGGTCCGTAGTAAC
>CAYWMW010000171.1:5659-8350 GCA_964458975.1 uncultured Lewinella sp.
GCACACGGAGTGTGCTTCGTCCAGGTCGTTACTTACCTGGAAGGTCCGTAGTAACCTTGGCTCCGGCGGGCATTGCGAAAGCGTCGTCTCCGGTCTCCGGCCGGAAGGCGTAATCACTTACCGTGATGTTGGTGATAACTTCCTTCGGCTTGTCCGACCAGCGGGTGGTGTAGCCGGTGGGTAGCGTAATGCCGCCGACGGTGGTTTTGCCGTTCAATACCATGAGTTTTTCGGGCAGGTGACCGCCATCTTTGAAGAAACCAGGGTAAGAAACGATGTAATTGAGCGCATCTACCTGCTTGGTCGCCGGGTTGATCCACAGGATGTAGTAATCGCCGTCAGCATCACCGGTGCCAGCGGCGTAGGTGACCTTTATTTTTTGGTAATCGGTGCCTTCCCATTCGGCGTTGGGCAGTTGCTCGAAGTTGATGCCCTCGTCCGCCAGAACGAAAGGCAGGCCGACGAAGTAGTACGGGGTGAGCGACCAGAAGCGCGGGCTCACGGTCGGTTTCACGTCCGCCGGAGCGTGCCACGCGTCTGCGCCGTCGAAACCGTAGGTTACGCCCTCCTGATCGGCGGAGGTATGTACGGCGCGGGCATTTACATAATCGTTGAGGATGTAGGAATCGCGGATGGTTTTGTCCGCCTCCGTCGGGCGGTAGTTAAAATGGTAGTAGAGTGGGCTCTGGCTGTACCATTTTTCTAAACCACCGTGGGCGTTGATGCTCGCCAGTACCGTTTTACCGGCCGGAGATGTACTGAGCCTTTGCGTAGCGGCCTCAATTCTTTGGGCGAAAGGCGCGGGTGCCGGCTCGGTTGAAGGAGCAGTGGAAGCTGAACGATCGGTAGTGTCGGTCCCGCAAGCGAACAGGGCAAGGGTAATAAGAAGGAGGAATATGTTTTTCATTTTTCGGGGGTTGTTGATGGTAAGAGGTCGGTTCCGTCTTTAATGTTTGATCCGCCGTAGCAAAAGTGTCGTTTGCTGACGATACAAAAAACCGCCGCGCCCGGATTTGGACAGCGGCGGCAGATTCAGTTATTAAGAGCTTGTTTGGAAATTTTGCTTCCTGATTTTCAGTGCTTTACGAGCCTGCCGTCGCAAAAAAATGCTTCCATAACCCGCTATGAAAGAACTTTTTTACTTAGGCAGAGCCGCAACCACGAAGTAGCCGTGTAGCGAATCACTGAAAATCAGTTCTCAAAATTCCCAAACAAGCTCTAAGCTCGGCGAGGAGGCCGAACAAAACAGTTATTTTTTCTTCTTTTTGCTGCCTCCTTCTTCCTCCATCTCTTCGGGTTTATGCAGCAGGCCGACGGACATGCTGTCTTCACCCAGGAAGTGCTCAAGGTGGTGGCAGCGGTCTTCAATCCTGTAGAGGAAACCTTCGAGCATTGATTTGGTCCCGAAATCATCATGCTTTATGCAAAGCTTGATGGTTTTCCGGATTTCGACGGCGATCTTTTTCTCGTTCTTCATGTCGTTCCCGAAACCTTCACGGATGTGGTACACGTCTTCGGACTCCTGATCGATGTAGGAGAGTTTGACGTAGTCTTCCAGCCGGGTAGTTGGGGTATAGCCCAGTAGGGTCATCCGTTCGGCGACGGCATCGAGTTGGAGATTTACTTCTTCGTAGTGGCCCTGAAGGAAGAGGTGGATGTCTCGAAACTGTGGCCCTTCCACCAGCCAGTGGTGTTTGTGGTACTGGGCGTACATGATCCAGAGGGCGGCGAGGTGCTTGTCGAGATCAGCAGAGATTTCTTTGCATGCCTTGGCGGATAGGCCAACGGGATTTCCTTCGTAGGTAGACTTTTTGCGTAGCTTTTGCATATTGTAATGGTTTTTTGGTTCGTAGTTGTAACGGAAGCCACCATTTCCGGGTTCGGTTAAAAAAGTAAATAACCAAATGACGCTCCATCGTCATCGCCGATGTACCCGATCGGGTGGGGGGGGCAAACGTTTCGCCTTTAGCGACAATTTGGTTTGTGCCCATACAAGGGTTCCATTTCATTGCACCTGCGGCCGCGCCTTATATTGCCACCGCTAAAACAGAAAACTATGCGCGATCCTAAATTTCCCGACTGGAACCACCTCTTCATCCTTGTTCTCATCTTCATCGGCGGTTCCATTCTCGGAGCCATCCCGCTGGTGGCCGATATGATGGCTGGTGGTATTGACCTCGAAAACCTGGAGGAAGGCCTGGATATGAACGATAGCATGAGCCGTTGGGGCTTCATCGCCTCCGGGACGCCGCTGATTTTGTGCATCTGGTACGCCTGGAAAAAGATGGGGAAGCCCACCTGGAGCCTCGGTTTTGAGCACGTTACGTTTGCTACCGCGCTGATCAGTATTCTGGGAACTCTACTGGTGGCCAACGGCGTTTCTGCTACCGCAGAGTACCTGCCGGGCTACGAAGGCTTCGCCGAAATGATGAAAGACACCCTGGTGCCAGGCATCGGTATGGCTCTGGCCATTGTGGTGGTTGCCCCAATTTTTGAAGAAATGCTCCTGCGCGGCCTGCTTACCCGTGGTTACCTCCGCAAGACTACGCCCTTCAAAGCCATTCTCTTCTCCGGCCTCATCTTTGGTATAATGCACCTCCACCCGGTACACGTCTTTTTCGCCAGCATTATGGGCTTTTGCCTCGGCTACGTGTACTACCGAACGCGCTCCCTCGGGTTAGTGATTCTGAT
>CAYWMW010000171.1:8450-9575 GCA_964458975.1 uncultured Lewinella sp.
TAGGTGCATTATTACAACTCATTCAGGTTTTACCCTCTAGAATTTGGGATGACTCATGTTTTTGGCGTTACTGTAGCTTATCTGACGGTTTTCTATCCACCAGGCAGCATTCCCCTAACCAGAAACGTTAACAACCTATTACCCTTGGAAATCTGCCGAATCGGGTTACTTTGCCACCGGTTATACGTCTTTTAGTCGTTCTCTTTCTTTCGGGAAGGACGTCTCACGAAACCAACACTATTATGAGCCGCTTACGCCTCGCTATCCTAGATCTTTACAACGGCATCCCGAATCAGGGGATGCGCTGCATCCGTGAACTCGTCGGTGGCTTCGCCGACCGGATAGACTACGAAGTCTTCGATGTCAGGGTAGACGGCAGTACCCCCGGTATGGATTTCGACATCTTCATCAGCTCCGGAGGCCCCGGAGACCCCCGCGAAGTAGACGGTAAATGGTATAAAGCCTGGACGGACTGGCTGGACGCCGTAATGGCCCACAACGCAGAGAACGACCGCAAGAAGTACGTCTTCTTCATCTGCCACAGCTTCCAGATGGCCGTGCATCACTTCCAGCTGGCGGAGGTGACCGCCCGTAAGAGCATTAGCTTCGGGACGTTTCCGATTCACCTGACGGAAGAGGGCAAAGCTGATCCGATTTTCAAAGGGCTGGACAATCCCTTCATCGCCGCTGATTTCCGCCATTACCAGGCCATTCAGCCCGACGATGAGAAGCTGGCCGAGGTGGGTGCCGTCTTCCTCGCCAAAGAAAAAATTCGCCCGCACGTAGACCTCGAACGCGCCCTGATGGCCGTCCGCTGGAGCCCCGAAGTAGTCGGTGTCCAGTTTCACCCCGAGGCCGATGCCGACGGGATGCTCGTACACTTCAGCCGTCCGGAAATCAAAACGGAAGTCATCGCGGACCACGGCCGGGAAAAGTGGATACAGATGATGGACGACCTCAGCAACCCGGAGGCCATCCGCCGGACGCACGATGCAATCATCCCCGGTTTTCTGCAACGGGCAACCTCCGCACTGCTGGAAGATGTTAGGGAATTAGAAACTAGGAATTAGAAATTAGGAACTAGGGAACTAGAAACTAGCACGGCACTAGTTCCTAGTTCCCTAG
>CAYWMW010000172.1:0-6072 GCA_964458975.1 uncultured Lewinella sp.
TTCCATCCGAGACCACACTAAAACCTCCATCAAGTTTTGCTTGTTGGGGTTTTTTCTTTTTGGTGGGGGTGATGATGGTTAGATGCGCTACGCGTATGGCTTCGCCATTCCATCCGAGACCACACTAAAACCCTCCGTCAAGTTTTGCTTGGTGCGGGCTTTTTTGTTGGCGCTACCCACGCCCTAAACCCCACAAAGCACCCGCGCCCCCGCCCCCAAATCCTCCCTTCCATCAAACAAATGCCATTTTCCCCGGTCGTAAATGAAAACAAGGCCGGGCTTAGTTAATTTTGCGCCATGGATAACCTCAAACCCTTCCGTTTCTACAATCCGCGTACCTGGGACATGAACCGTTTCGTCCGCCGCTCCTGGTGGAAGGTGCTGGCGGTTTCGCTGATCGTTTATGGCCTGGTGGCGGGGATGTTGATCCCGCTGAAACCAAACTTGCTTAGTGTTACCAACCTGAATGCGCCTTCCTCCCGCAGCGCGAAGTTGGGGGAAACGGTAACGCTTGAAGTGGTGGGCTACAATACTTCTTTTTTGGGCGCGGGCGCAGGTGCAATGAACGCTTGGTTGATTGCCGGAGACAGTACGGACCTGAGTCTCCGAGCGGAGTCTGTGGAAGTCATCAACGACCGTAAGGCCAGAATGACATTTAGCCTACCTGCCTTTTTACCGGATCAGAATGCGGAGAAGGCTACGTTAGATCTTTACGTGAACAGCCCCGGCGACGGCGCTTTTGTCGATCCCGCCGGCTTGTTCGTTCGCCAGGAAACCCCGGCTGGCTCCCAGGCCGCCGCAGAAACTCCGTGGCGGGTTTCTGCCATCAAGAAAGGGGACCTGAAAGCCACCCCCCGAACCACTTTCCCGTACCGAGGTCTCCTCGCGGAGTCGATTCGGAATACTTACTTTCACGTAAGCCTCTGGTTTGCGATGATGTTTGTCTTTATTGCCGCCGTGACCTTTGCCGTAAAGTTCCTGATCCGTTCCCGGAAAGGGAGCACCGAGAGTGTTTCAGTCGTATCCTTTCGCGACAAGGCCGATTACTGGTCCGTTGCCTTCACGAGCGTCGGGATGCTCTTCGGCGTGCTTGGTTTGCTCACCGGAGCGGTCTGGGCAAAATACACCTGGGGAAGCTATTGGAACTGGGACATCAAGCAGTTCACCACCCTGATCGCACTGCTGATCTACGCAGGCTACTTCGTCCTCCGGGCCAGCTTCCCGGACCCCGAGCAGCGGGCACGGCTCGGAGCGGCTTACAACATCTTCGCCTTCGTTTGTCTGATTCCGCTGATCTACATCCTTCCCCGCCTGTCCGGTAATTCCCTCCACCCCGGAGCGGCCGGCAACCCCGCCTTCGGCGGCGAAGACCTCGACAATACTATGCGGATGGTCTTTTACCCCATCATCATCGGGTGGACGCTGTTTGGCTTCTGGATGGCCGGGGTAAGCTACCGCGCGCGCTTGCTTAAGGAGCGGATTTTACTGGGGAGGTGAGGGCCCAGGCTGGGCGTTTGAACATGTTGTAGGGCAATAGGGATAGCCTTGCTCGGTGTTCAAACACCGACCTAATACCCTTTGTCCTCAACCCGACCATACCTCACCTCCCCACCAACCATTCCGTCCCGAAAAGTTACCTTAGTGTCTCATCCCTAAGCCTCCGCCGATGAAATGTGTATTCTCTTTACTCATCCAGCTTTTTCTTTTAATTTTTGCAAATGCTTTCCTTCAGGGTCAGTCTAGCCTCAACGGCCTGATTGTCCGCTGGCAAAGCACTGCCGAATCGGCGAAGACCATTCCCGAAGGACTGGTAACCCGCAAATGGCTCTCCAAGTCAACGAAAACGGAATTGCTCGATTTCGCGGACGCAGAGCAGCGAGTCGCGGCAGAAACGTTGCTGCGCCAACACGCGGGAATTGTTTCGGTAGACCGCAACCGCCCGGTAGAATTCCGGACCGACCCCAACGACCCACTCTACGACCGCCAGCAAACCAACTTTGAGCGCGCGGGCTTCCCGGATGCCTGGGACTTAACCCCCGGCGGAAGAACCACCGACGGTCGGCAAATTGTGATCGCAATCCTTGATGCCGGCTTTGACGACGACCACGAAGACCTGATCGGTAACTTATGGCGCAACGAAGCTGAAACCCCTATGAACGGGAGAGATGACGACAATAATGGGTACGTAGACGATGTATATGGTTGGGACATGGCCAACGACGACGCCTTCGTACCCGACAACGGCCACGGCACCCAGGTACACGGCCTCATCGGGGCAAAGGGAGACAACGGCTTCGGTATCGCCGGAACAAACTGGGACGTAAAGGTGATGCTCTTCAGCATCACCACCACGGCCAACGTCGTGGAAGCCTACGAATACATCTATGACCAGCGGAAACGCTACAACGATTCCAACGGCAGCCAGGGGGCATTCGTGGTGGCCACCAACGCAAGCTTCGGCATTGAAGGTGGCACTTGCGCCGACAACGCCGCCTGGGGTAATATGTACGACCGGATGGGCAGCGTCGGTATCCTCACCGCCGCCAGCACCGCCAACCGGCATTGGGATGTGGATATGTTCGGTGATATGCCGACGGATTGCCCAACCGATTACCTGCTCGGGGTGGCAAATTTGGGGGAGAACGACCTGCTCTTCCGGTCTTCCGGATTTGGTCGGGAGAGTATTGACTTAGCCGCTCCGGGGGAGGGGAGTTATTCTACGCGAGTGGGCAACGGCTACGCTTCGTTCGGAAGCACGAGTGCGGCGGCTCCTTACGTCACGGGAGCAATTGCGCTGCTGTACGCAACGCCCTGCCCGTCTTTGCAAGAACGAGTACGGACGGACCCGGCGGCAGCCGCGCTCCTGGTCCGGGATGCCATCCTGAGTTCTACGAACGCCAACCCTTCCCTTACCACCCGCACGGCTACCGGGGGCACCCTGAATGTGGCAAAAGCACAGCTCTTACTGGCCGAAAACTGCAATGCGGAGGACCGAGAAGATTTTGCCATCGCTTCGATTTATCCCAATCCAGCGGCAGAGCGTACCACCATCCAGACTAATGCGCTGGTGTTCAGCGACGGGGCCAGGGTAGATATTTACGATGCGCTTGGCCGGCACGTACGCGGAGGCCAGGCCGTCCGGATTGGGACCAATCCCATCCGGCTCGATTTGAACTTAGCCGGACTGTCTGCCGGGAGTTACCTTGTGCGGGTTACCGAACGGGACCGCGTGGCTGAGGGGCGGTTGGTGGTTCGGTAATTTTCAAATAAACTTAATGGAGAGCATTAATCTCGCAAAGAGTTATAACGAAATAGCGGATATATGGGAAGCTGATATGCGGCACTCTCAGTACGGCTTGTCAATGATTGGCCGGGCAATTGAATACTGCTCAACCAAGAAAAACGCCCTTGATGTTGGCTGCGGTAGCGGTGGGAGAATAGTTGGCAAAATAGTCGAGGCAGAATTTAGACTAGACGGAATTGATATCTCTGAGGCTATGCTAAAGATCGCCCGAACCAAGCACCCCGGAGTGGTATTTAAGCAGGCGGATATTAGAGATTGGGAAACTGACCAGCAGTACGACCTGATCGTTGCCTGGGACAGCATATTTCACCTGCCAATGAGCGCGCAGCAAACGATTATTGAGAAACTGTGCGGAATGCTGAGTCCGCAAGGAATCCTGCTGTATACCTTTGGTGATGCGGTTGGGGACTATGTCGATATCTGGCACAATGAGCAATTCAGCTACGGATCAATCGGTATTTCGGAAAATCTAAAGGCTGTCGCTGATGCTGGATGCGTTTGTAAACACCTTGAGCTCGACCAATTCCCCGAGAAACACGTATGCATTATAGTGGAGAAACCTGATTGAGGCACACTCCGTGTGCGAACTTACGAAGTGCTCTCCGAGCACGAGACCGTATTGGGCTCGCAGTCGGAGACTGCCTCGTAAATTCGCACACGGAGTGTGCCTCAACCAGCTAAAAAACCAACAATGAAGATAGCAATAGCCCAAATCGCCCCCGTCTGGCTAGACCGGACAGCGACCTTAGCCAAGATAATTACCTACGTAGAAGACGCTGCGGGCAACGATGCTGACCTCGTGGTCTTCGGTGAAACGATCCTGCCCGGCTATCCTTTTTGGCTGGACGGAACGGGCGGCGCACGCTTCAATGACCCCATGCAGAAAGATATGTTTTTGCATTATGCCACCGAGGCTGTCTGCCTGGAAGAAGGGATGCTGGATCCGCTTTGCAGCCGCTGTCGGGAGTTGGAAATCGCGGTAGTGGTCGGTATTTTGGAGCGACCGCTTGACCGGGGCGGCAGCTCGGTGTATTGCTCGTTGGTCTACATTGATAAGGCGGGCACCATTCAGAACGTCCACCGAAAACTCCAGCCTACGTACGAGGAACGGCTGGTCTGGAGCCCGGGCGACGGGCACGGCTTGAGGACTTTCCCGATCGAAGGTTTCCGGTTGGGCGGGCTCAATTGCTGGGAAAACTGGATGCCGTTGCCGCGTGCGGCGCTTTACGGCCAGGGGGAGACGCTTCACGTCGCGATTTGGCCGGGCAACGTGCGCAATACTGGGGTGCTGACCCGCTTTCTGGCGCGTGAGGGGCGGAGCTATTGCGTTTCCGTTTGTGGCCTGATGCGCAAGGAAGACATTCCGGAGGATACCCCGCACTACGACACAATCATCAAGAACTTTGGCGACATGCCCGCCGATGGAGGCTCCTGCCTTGCGGCGCCCGACGGCAGCTGGCTCATTGAACCCATTGCGGGCAAAGAGGCCTTGGTGTACGCCGAGCTTGACCCCCGCGAGGTGCTCCGGGAACGACAGAATTTTGACCCCAGCGGGCATTACTCCCGGCCCGACGTCACCCAGCTCAGCATAAACCGGGAACGGCAAGCGGTGCTGAAAATTAAGGGCGACGACTAAAATTTGTCGCAACCTGTATTCGTTTAGGGCGGGGCCGCAGGTGCAGGGAAAGGTTTTATGGCACCGCTCCTTCGGACCTAAAGCCCCTAATCCTTCCTTGGCACCTGCGGCCGCGCCCTTAAAAGCTAATTCGGTAAGCGAACCTGAGCAAAATAATTGCGTTAAGATAGCCGAATCGCCAAACTGATACCGGCAACCCACAACTAACAACCAACAACCATCATACTATGTACAAACTCCTCATCTTAAGCCTCGCCCTAACGCTCGGCCTCTCCTCCTGCGTAAGCAAAAAACAGTACGACGAACTCCAAGCGAGCATGCAGCAGAAGCTGGAAGCGAACCAGCAGAAAATGTCGCAGCACAACCAGGAAATCAACCGCTACGCCGAGCGCCTCGCCGAATGTGAGCGCCGCGAAGCCGTAGTGATTACCCGCGTGGAAGCCGCCCAGGCTCAAGTCCAACAGGCTCAGGATCAGATCGCCGACCTCCGCAAACAACGCGACCAGCAAGCCACCCAGGTAGGTGACCTGACCGTACTCAGCCAGGGGGCCAACCAGAACATCGGCAATACCCTCAAGCAACTGGAAGGCAAAGACAAGTACATCCGCCTGCTCCAGAACGCCAAATCTAAGGCCGACTCCATCAACCTCGCCCTCGCCGTAAATCTCAAGCAGGTGCTCCGCGACGGTATCGACGATGCCGACGTAGACATCAAAGTAGACAAGACCGTTGTCTACATCAACCTCTCCGACAAGATGCTCTACAAATCAGGCTCTTACCAAATCACCGACCGCGCCGGAGAAGTGCTGCAAAAAATCGCCACCATCGCCAAAAGCCGCCCCAACCTGGAGCTGATGGTGGAAGGCTACACCGACAACGTGAGCATCAACACTAACTGCATCAAAGACAATTGGGACCTCTCCGTACTCCGCTCCACCTCCGTAGTGAAAGCCCTCCAGAACGACTACGGCATCGACCCGAACCGCCTCATCGCCGCCGGACGTGGAGAGCACAACGCACTGGCCGATAACGCAACCGCCGAAGGCCGCAGCACCAACCGCCGTACCCGCATCATCTTGCTGCCTAAGCTGAATGAGTTCTACGACCTGCTGGACCCGACTAAGATTCCGGA
>CAYWMW010000172.1:6172-7314 GCA_964458975.1 uncultured Lewinella sp.
AACTAGAAACTAGAAACTAGGGAACTAGGAACTAGGGGCGAGTCAGTAATCATACACGTCACTAGTTCCTAGTTCCTAACTCCTAGTTCCTAGTTCCTAACTCCTAGTTCCTAGTTCCTAGTTCCTAACTTCTAGTTCCTAGTTTCTAACTTCTAGTTCCTAACTTACCGCCAAAGCCAAATTACCCCGCTCCTCCATGAGACTAATGCAACACAAGCGCGAAGCCTACTGGTTCTACCGCTACCTTTCGATTTTCTACGATAAGCTTGTCAACCCTTTGTTCTGGACCGCCCGAATGCGGGAGAAAGCATTAAACATCGGTTATTGGGACGACAGTGAAGAGCTGACCGTAATCGACGTTGGCTCGGGTACGGGCTTTACAACGGAAGGAATTGTTTCCCGCGTACCGGCTCGCAACGTGACCTGCGTAGACCAGAGCCCCCACCAAATGGGCCACGCTAAGGCAAAGTCTGTACTCGCTGGCTGTACCTTTAAACTTGGAGACGCAGAGAATATCCCCTTTGAGGATGATACTTTTGACCGCTACGTATCGGCTGGTTCCATCGAATACTGGCCGGACCCGCAACGGGGCCTAAACGAGGCTTACCGCGTCGTCAAGCCGGGAGGCTGGGCCTTGATGATTGGTCCGCTGGAGCCGGTCAACCCCGTTAGCCGCTTCGCGGCCAATACCTGGATGCTCTTTCCGCCGGAGGAAGATTACTTCCGCTACATGGAGCAAGCGGGCTTTGACCGGATCGATTATACCTACGTCGCGCCGCACTGGCAGGCGAACGAACGCTACGGCATCGCCATCATCGGCCGCAAGCCAGCGCCCGGGAAAAGCCCGAACCACTACGAAGCCGTTGCGGAAGAGCAGCAATTGGTCGCTGTGAGTGACGAAGGCGTTACCCTTGGCCGTGGGCTGATGATTGCCGGTCGGGTAATCCTCGGCTCCGCCGCCGGTTTCATCTTCATCCCGATGGCGCTGCTGGCCTCCGTTACCGCCCCGATGCGCGGCATCGATGCGGAGCCGGAGCCGCTGAACCCACACCAAAAACTAGCACTCGCTGCGGTTGGGGTGGTGGCTGCCGTGTTTATTGTAAACCGGCTTACCCGAAGACGTTAAGTAAAGGAGTAAGGGG
>CAYWMW010000172.1:7414-9547 GCA_964458975.1 uncultured Lewinella sp.
CATGGCAAACCTGAACACCAGAATTAAAGATTTCTACGATGCCTCAACACCGCTCTGGTTAAACACCTGGGGCGAGCAGATGCACCACGGCTATTACGGGCCAAACGGGCAGAAGAAGGTGGAGCATAAACAAGCCCAGATCGACATGATCGAGGAGCTGCTGGCCTGGGGAAAATCGCCGGCAAAGGTCGGTACTTTCCTGGATGCGGGCTGCGGGGTAGGGGGCAGTAGCCGCTACCTCGCCCTGCGACACCCTGAGGCGAATGGCCTCGGCGTTACCCTTAGCCCGGTGCAGGCTGAAAACGGACAACGTTACAATAAAGAAGCCGGGGTAGGGGAACGATTAGAGATTCGCGCTCAGGATGTTTACACCATTGATAGTAAGCATGATAACTCCTTCGACCTGATCTGGAGCATGGAGTCCGCCGAGCACATGAAAGACAAGCAGGCCCTGATGGATTTATTCTACCGTCTGCTGCGCCCCGGCGGTAAGTTGGTGATGGCTACCTGGTGCCACCGCGAAGAACCACCAGCGCTGACTTCCGCAGATCAAAAGGTACTGGGTAAAATATGTGAGCTCTATCATTTGCCCCCACTGGTGAGCGTGCCCGTACTCGGGGAGGCCGCTGGAAAGGCGGGTTTTCAGGACATTGCTACTGATGATTGGTCGGCCGCCGTAGAGCCCTTCTGGGGAGCCGTCATCAGTTCAGGCTTGGATCCGCGCAACTGGCCGGGCCTCATCAGTGCCGGTATGAGCACCATCAAAGGTGCCTGGGCGATGAAGTATATGAAGGAAGGCTTCCGGACGGGGGCAATTCGGTACGGAGTGTTGCGCGCTACCAAAAACTAAACGCTAGATGCTAATCAACTTCCTCCGCTTCGGCCGTGCCCATACCTTAATCGGCACCACGCTTTCGCTGCTGGCCCTTTACCTGATGGCGGCCCGGCACGTTGGGGCTAACGACTGGTGGATGTTTGGCATCAGCTTGTTTTCCTGTTTGGCGGCCAATGTCTACATCACGGGGCTTAACCAGGTGACGGACGTTGAGATTGACCGGATCAATAAGCCGTATTTGCCGTTGGCGAGTGGGGCGTATTCGATGCAAACCGGCAAGGTGATTGTGGGGGTGTGTCTTGTTCTTGCTGTTGTTTCCAGCTTTCTGTACCGGCCCTGGCTTACGGCTACGGTGCTGTCCAGTTTGCTGATCGGGACGGCTTACAGTGTGGAACCGGTTCGTTTGAAGAGGTACCATTTTTGGGCCGCGTTCTGCATCATCGTGGTGCGGGGCTTGATCGTAAATCTCTTACTTTACTTGCACTTTCAGACGTCTTTAGGGGCGAGGCCGCAGGTGCAGGGAACGGTTTGGCTGCTGACCGGGGTAATCTTCGTTTTCGGCATCATCATCGCCTGGTTTAAGGACCTCCCCGATACGGAGGGTGATGAGGCCCACGGCATCAAGACCCTAACGCTGCTGCAATCCAGGGAATGGGTCTACAGCCGGGGCGGTTTGCTGCTGACGGTAACTTTGTTCCTGGCCGCAGCTTATGCTTTTTGGGTGGGGTGGGTGTACCTGGGCGTGGGGCTGGCGGCCTTGCTCGTGGGCTACGGCTTCGTCGCCTCCCGGCTGGATTTGGAGGACCAGGCTTCCATCGCTCGCTTTTACCAGGGGACTTGGGTGGTGTTTTTTGGGATTTACCTGGTTTTTGCGGTGTTTGGGTAGCCCCGGAGCGAGCTGCCTCCGGCAGCGAGTTCGGTGTGATCCGCCTCCGGTGGGAGAACTTGGAGATAAGCTACCATTCGCGTCAAAAACTACTGATTTAGCATCTTCAGGGCAAAACGGCTATTCTATCATTACAACTCTCTGGAAATGAACACTAGACGTGGGGTGTGCAAACGTTTTGGTCTTCGCGATAAGTTAGGATTCGCTCGTCGGCCGAGCCTTGCGCTAGGTGAGCTACGCTGCTGCCTTCGGCGGTGGCTCGTCCGCCGAGGGAATCCGGGAGGTTTAGACCCAGGCTGTCTAATCTGTTGCGTTCAGCCCGTAGTAACCTCACCCCAACCCCTCTCCAACACGGTTTGCTTCGCAGTACTTCGTGCTCGCCTCAGGCTCAGCGGACCACCGGAGGTAGCCG
>CAYWMW010000173.1:0-9472 GCA_964458975.1 uncultured Lewinella sp.
ACAGCCTAGGTTTAATGGCTACGTCTGCAGTGCGGACGGTGGAGCCACCTGGACGGAGATGGCCCTGACCGGCACCCCCAACCAGAACAGCCGCATGGAGCTCGCCAGTTATTATCGTGTGTCGGATTATCAGCTTAACTTCCCTCGTTAACACAAGAACGGCCCTCAACATGCGTTGAAGGCCGTTACAATACCGTTTGTACCCGGAACGGGGATCGAACCCGTACTTCCTCAATGGAAACTGGATTTTAAGTCCAGCGCGTCTACCAGTTCCGCCATCCGGGCGGTACGATTGCAAAGGTAAACCTTTAGTGGAGTTTTGCAAGCCCAGGCACACCTTTCAACTATAAAGTGTACTGATGATTTAAAAGTTGCAAAGAACCTTCCTTGCACCAGCGGCCGCGCCCCAATACGCTATTTAATCGCTTTGTACAGATACTACTGGGAAGTCGCGGTGCTTCAAGGACGCCGTGAGAATAACTTACCTTTGCTTCATGCGCATCTTTCTCTACACAATTCCCTTTTGCATCCTCCTCCTCGCTGCCTGCAACGGCGGTAAAAACGACCGCTACGATACCCCCAAAGAGCCCTACGCCGTTTCCAGTATGGACGGCGAAGCACTGAACGTAATCGTTGAGATACCCGCCGGTACCAACCATAAAATTGAGTACAAAACGGAGACCGGCTTCAGCAACGACACTTTGCTGGGAGGCAATACCCGCATCATCGACTTCCTGCCCTACCCCGGCAACTACGGCTTCGTACCCAATACGATGATGGACAAAGATCGCGGCGGAGACGGAGACCCGCTGGATGTGCTGGTCATCTGTGAGTCCGTCCCCAGCGGAACCCGCCTGGCGGTGAAGCCCATCGGAGCGCTGCTCCTGCGCGACCGGGGAGAAATAGACACCAAGATCATCGCCGTTCCTGCGGATTCTTCCCTGCGGGTTTTCTCTCCCGAAAACTTCATGGAGCTCGCCCTGGAGCAAGACGCCGCCCGTTCCATCATCGAAGCGTGGTTCCTGAACTATAAAGGCCCGAAAAAAACGGAACTGATCCGGTGGGAAGACGAGACCTACGCCTGGCGCGAAGTACGTAAATGGAAGCTCGACTGAACAGCCGGCGACATATATTTGTTAAAAAATAAACTGTTAGCAAATACCATTTCCTCAAGGAACTACGTTAAAACTTCGCAAAAAGCAACCGCTTCCTCAGCCTATTTCGCAAAAAGTTGTTAAAAAACGACGTTTACAGGCAAAAAGATGATGCTTTTCGGGCAAATCCGGTTACTACCCCCGTATTTTGCGTCTAACTATTTGATACTCCGTTCTTCCCCACGGAATATTTCGTTTACATAATCCCCCAACTTTACGATGAAATACCTACTCTCATTTGCCTTCGTCCTTAGTGTTTTTGCGGTTGGCAACGCCCAGACTTTTGAGTGGAACACCAAGTCTGCCGAAGCGCATCCCAAAGAAGTGAACCCCAACGATCCTGCCCGGATCGCCTACGAAAAAGCCTTCAACGAGCGGCAAATTGGTATGGCGGGTGTTTACAATCCTAACGCTCAGGGCAATCGTACCGCCTACAACGAGACCTACGTAAACAAGCAACTCACGGCCAGCCATGCGCTGCTTCCGTTAGGCACCCTGGTTCGGGTGCAGAACCTGGACAACAACCGCTTTGTGAGTGTACGCATCAACGATAAGGGGCAGGAGTGTTCCGACTGCTTGCTGATGTTGAGCCAGGGAGCTGCCGAGCAACTAGGCATCAATTACCGTGGCCGGGTTTCCGTAGAGAGAACCGGTTTTAGCAACTGGAACCCTGCTCCGCCGCCCGCAGCTCCCGTTGCTTACCGTACGCAAGAGCCCGTGACCCGCCCCGTGCAAATCAACAATAACCAGTGGCAGGCCCGCAGTGGCAACGCCCAGTCTCCGGCAACTTACGGCAGCCAGGCCCAGAGCCCGGCGGCTTACGGTAGCCGGGCGCCAGGTCAGCAGGCCAGCACTTACAACCAGCCAGCTGCTTACGGCACGCCAAACTATCAAACCACTGGCAATTACGCTGTACTGAGTGCTCCGAACACGCCCTCCGTGGTTTCGCGTGAGGTGCAGCCCGCTACGGTTTCCCGCCAGCCCGCTACTTACAGCCGCTACCCGGCCGCCTCCACGCCGATGGCCACAAATAACCAACCGCGCGTTTACCAGCCCGCGCCAAGCAGCTACAATACCCCCACTCCGGTCTACCAGCAGCCCGCTCCGGTGCAGCAACAGCCCGCGCCCGTTACCCGGCAGGCTACTCCGCCACCTTCTACCGTGAAGCGCTACCAGGAATCACGCGTAGTTCCCGCTCCGGCCACTTACCAAACGCCGAGCACCTATAATGCGCCGCAGGCCTACAGCCCTGCGCCACAGATGCAGGCCCGGGGTGTAGCAACGCCCACTGCGGCGGCACCAGCTACTACCGCTCGTCAGTACGGTGTACAGCTCGGCGCGTACAGCAACGAAATTTACGCCAAGGCCCGGGTAGAACAGCTGCAAAAGATGGGCATGAGCAACATCTTTTACCGCTCCGTTCAGAAGCCCGATGGCCAGATGATTAACCGTGTCTACGCTGGCACTTTTGCCAGCATGGCGGAGGCGCAGCAGGCCGGGAAGCTGATCCGGGGCAATTTCCAGATTGCGGGGATTGCTTCGGCGCTTTGAGCACAGAACCAAAACTTAGTAACGCGGACTTTCCTTTCGGAGAGTCCGCGTTTTTTTGTTAATTGCCACCTATGAAGATCATCCAAAACGAACATATCCCAGCGCCCAAAGGCCACTACAGCCCCGTGGTGGAGCACAACGGCACCTTATACATTTCAGGCCAGTTGCCCAAGCTGGACGACGGAAGTATACCGGAGGGGATTGAAGCTCAGCTCAAGTTGGTACTCGCCAAGCTCGATCACCTGCTTACCCACTCCGGTAGCGACCGCAACCACGTGCTCTCGGTTCGGATCTACATCCCCGACGTGGCTTATTGGGGGCAGGTGAATGATACCTATGCAGAATTCTTCGGTGCTCACCGGCCAGCCCGCTGCGTTGTTCCCAGCCGGGAGTTGCACTATGGGTGTTTGGTGGAGTTGGAGGCTGTTGCTTGTGTGGCTTAGCGTACCTTTGGGCGCGGCCGCAGGTGCGAGGTTTGTTTTTTGTGCAACCCAAGGACTACGCTGCCCTGCGCCCTGGGTGACTGATGTTCAATTACTACTCGATTACTTCTTTATTAAATCGTGTACAGTATGAGCCAACGGCTAAAGCCGTAGCTACGGAACACCATCCGCAGCAATCTAAATACCAACGATCCAAAATACCAACCGCCATGACCTTCGCCGATCTAAACCTGAACAACCAACTGCAAGCCGCCCTGAGCGAGATGGGGATTACGAAGCCGACGGCCATCCAGGCTAAGTCGTTTGCGCCCATCATGGCTGGCCGGGATGTAATCGGCATCGCGCAGACGGGTACGGGTAAGACCTTTGCCTACCTGCTGCCCTGTTTACGGCTCTGGCGTTTCACGAAGTCTCCCTATCCGCAGATTCTGATCATCGTCCCGACGCGCGAACTGGTGCTCCAGGTCGCTCAGGAAGTGGAGAAGTTGACCGAGTTTATGTCCGTAGAGGTAGTTGGGGTTTACGGCGGTACGAACATCAAGAAGCATAAGGCCGAGGTAGAGGTTGGCGTTGACGTACTGATCGGTACGCCGGGCCGGCTGGTGGACCTGCTCAAAGACGGCGTCCTGAAGCTAAAGAACATCCGGCAGCTGGTGCTGGACGAGGTAGACGAAATGCTCGACCTCGGCTTCCGCACCCAGCTCAACGACATCGTTGATTTCCTACCGAAGAAGCGGCAGCACCTCTTCTTCTCCGCAACGATGATTGATGAGGTGATGAAGACCATCACCCAGTTTACGGACTACTACGAAGTGATCGAAGCCGCGCCCTCCGGTGCGCCGCTGGAGAACATCGACCAGTACGCCTTCGAGGTGCCCAACTTCAACTCCAAGGCCAATCTCCTGGAGTTGCTACTCAAGGAGCACCCGGAAATGAAGAAGGTACTGGTCTTCGCCGCAACCCGGAAGATGGTGGATGCGCTTTACGAACGTCTCGAACCTGTCTTCGGGGAAGCGCTGGGCGTGATCCACTCCAACAAATCACAGAACAATCGCTTCGGCACCGTTGCGGCCTTTGAGGATGGGACTTATCGCGCTCTAATCGCGACGGACATCGTTGCCCGAGGCCTTGATGTTTCCTCCGTTACCCACGTCGTCAACTTTGATGTGTCGGACAACGCCGAAAAGCACATCCACCGCGTCGGCCGTACCGGCCGGGCCAAGGAGAAGGGGGTTGCCCTGATGTTCGTCTCCGAAAAGGAGGCTGACTTTAAGCAAGAGATTGAGGCTTTGATGGGCCGTGAGATCCCCGTCCACGCCCTGCCTGCTGGTACCGAGCTCTCCGACGAGTTGATTGCCCTGGAGAAAGAGCCGGAGTTCGTCGCCGAAAACACCGAGTTCATCCAGGTTGATCCGGAGCGCGCCGCCTTCCACGAAAAAAGTGAGAAGAACAGCAAGGTCGCCGTTCGGGAAGGACGTCGGGATAAGATGATGAAGAAGTATAAGAAGCCGCAAACCAGGGGGCAGAAGCCTCGGGGGAAGAAGAAGCGGCGGAAGTGAGGGTTAGGATGATTTGGATTTGGAGGATTTTAGCTGCTGAATCCTCCGCTATCCTTAGAATTCTAATCCTGAACCCTACCCCCGCGACTCGGTCTTCGCAGGACCGTCCTCAAGCCCGGAACCAAACCCTGCATCCTGCGTTAGCGCCCTAATAGCCCACATTGTTACGCTTCCCCATGAAAACATTCGTCCTCTTCGACATCGACGGCACCCTGCTCTATTCTGAGAAAGTGGACAGCCGTTGTTTTGCCACCAGCTACGAGGCCATATTTGGCCTTCCCTTCCCGACCATCGACTGGACGAAGTTCGCCGAGGTGACCGACCACGTAATCTTCCGGACGGCTTTTCATGACCACTTCGGCAAGTACCCTACGGAAGCAGAGCGCGTGTTTTTTGAGGATCACTACCTGGGCGCACTCAACAGCTCCCGAGCGGACAAACCGGAGGAGTTTCGGGAAGTGCCCGGAGCCGCAAAATTGTGGCAGCAGCTGGAGGCGGACGAGCGGTTCGTTCCCGGAATTGCGACCGGTGGCTGGCGGAGACCGGCGGCCATCAAACTTGCCCACGTCGGCATTCCACCGGACCAACCATTTGCGGGCTACGCCAATAATAAGTTCAGCCGGGTGGATATTCTCAACGAAGCGATTGACCTTGCACGGGGAGCGCACGAGATCAACCGGATCGTTTACGTAGGCGATGCCGTCTGGGACGTGACGACTACCCAAAAGATGCGCCTGCCCCTCATCGGCGTGCGCCGCAAGGGCGATCACGATACCCTTCACCGCCTGGGTGCCGAGCGGGTTATTACCGATTTTACCCCGGCCCAAGCCTTTTTTAACCACCTCGAAGAATTACACGATTAAAGGCGAAAAAAATCTTGTTGCCCAAGTTACAATTAGCACCAAAGAAGGTAAGGTAAAGCAGGAAAAACGCGCTACGGGAACTAGCAATTCACCACCCCTCCAAATTTAATTTTCACATAAGTCCGCAAAAGGGTTGTCAACCAACAATTATTTCGTCAAAGCTTGTGCCGGAACGGAATAAGCCCGACCTTTGCGGCGCGAAATCGACGTCTTCGGATATTTTTTCGCTCAGACCTTATTTTTCTCTCCAAAATTTATTGATCCCATGCGTACTTCACAACCAATCCCCTTCAACAATTCTTCCCGTATGACCCCGGCGCAGCGCCGTCTTTCTGCCGCCCTTACCGGCCCCGGAATGCGGATGCCCGCCCGCCGCAGTGCGCTGCAGCCCGCCCGCAAGGCGGAGTATGCCGCAGCGGTTACCGGAGGGATGTTGATCCTTAGCTTTATCGTTGGCCTGCTGGCGATGTAAGCGAGTTTAAACTTTTCTATCCTCTCTTAAAAGACAGCCTGTCTCCCTTGTTCTGGGAGGCGGGTTGTTTTGTTTTGGTCAAATTTGACGTACTAACATGAGTCATCCCGAATTTTGAAACACGGCATTTGGAGTTCTAAAACAATGTTTCTTCCGTTTTAGGTCCCTGCCGGGGGCCTACTTTTGAAGCATCAAAAGTAGCAAAAATGCCTTGCTGTGCTGGTGGCTAATCGGATAACGGAGGCGCAAAAACCTAAAAGAAAAAAACTCGCCCTAAAACTCTGTGAAACGCTCTGAGACTAATCGGTTAGCGAAGCATCTCGCCAACCCAGAAACTTATCGTGGCTCAAACAGTTTTTCTTTTTTAACGGCTTTTGCGCCTCCGTTATCCGGCCACCAGCAAGGCAGAAGCCGGGAAGCAAACACCAAGGGCCCTGTGCAAAACTACTTAGCTAAGTACCAGATAATCAATTTTGTAAAATGATATTAGCTTTGTGTTTCATGCTTAGGAAACCGCGTTCTATGCGCTTAAACTAGGTTTTGCATAACCGATCAATCCAACAGCTTTGTCAATGAAACAAAGCGTTGAACATCACCGACAGTTCGGCCTTGGCTCCGGCCACAAATACTGTGCCTGAGGGCGATTAAAAAATGCAAACTGTATGAGCCCTTCCAAATTTTTGCTCTTCCGAAAAGCTATTGTAACCGAAAAGCTAAAGTGCAAAGTGAAAAAGTTGAAGGCGAGTTTTTGCATTTTCAGCCCTCTGGCACAGTATTTGTGATCAGCCGGAGACACAGCCAAAGATTTTTGCTACTTTTTATCTAAAAAGTAGGCCCCCGGCAGGGTTAGGAACGCGAACAAAATAAAACACGATTTCTGACCGACTTATTTTGCCCCTGCCGCCGCCAAAAATCATTTCCGTAACGGGGGCTATGCAAAGGATTTTTGACAACGGCAGGAACAAAAACGCCAGGTCAGAAAATCGTGTTTTATTCTATTCGCGTTCCTTAGGCGGCAAAAAAGCACCCCTCAAACATAAATATCCAGGATACAAAGCGCCCCAAACACCACACTAGCCACCCCATTTGTGGTAAAAAACGCAAGGTTGATGCGGCTAAGATCTCCCGGTTTAACGAGGGAATGCTGGTAGATCAGGCAGACCAAAAACGAGGCGCCGGCCACGAAGCTCAACCACGCGAACTCCGGGTAGCGCCCGGCCTGGTAGACCAGCGCGGCAACGAGTACGGAAGCACAAAGCAAGTGCAACACGCGGCCAAGGCGCAGCGCATTGACGGTGCCGAGGCGCACGGGAATGGAGAAAAGGTCTTCCTCCCGGTCAAAACCCTCATCCTGAAGGGCGTAGATGATGTCAAAGCCGGAAACCCACAGTAAAACGACGATGCCGTACAGCACCGGCAAGAGCGCCCACTGGGCGGTGACGGCCAGGTAAGCGCCAACCGGCGCCAACGCCAGGCCCAGGCCCAAAACGAAGTGACATAAATAGGTAAACCGCTTGGTGTAGCTGTAACCCAGAATCACCAGCAGGGCAACGGGCGAAAGCCATAAACACAACGAATTCAGCAGGCCAGCGCAGAGCACGAACAGGCCACAGTTGAGAAAGATGAAGCCGAGGGCAGCGCGGCTGGAGATAACGCCTGCGGGGATTTCCCGGACGGCCGTGCGGGGGTTTTTACCGTCGATGTCGCGGTCTTGCCAGCGGTTGAAGGCCATCGCTGCGGAGCGGGCGAAAACCATGCAGAGGATGACGAGTAAGAGTTCGCGCAGGTGCAGCTTCCCGTCGTCCAGCACCGCCAAAAAGAAGCCCAATAACGCGAACGGAAGCGCGAAAATGGTGTGGGAGAACTTGATCAGAGACAAGTAGTTGCCGATACGGCTAAAGATGGCCATGGTTAATTCAGGTTATTTGTGACAACCTATACCTTAGACGTTTCACACGTAAGAAAGTTCCCGGTTTAGGCCTTTGCCTGCCGTATCTTAGCCCCCACCGAACCAAATCAAATTAAATGAAATTCAGGTCCCTGATCTTTTGCGCGCTGGCCGTTTTGGCCGTCACGGCTTCGGCGGTAGCCGTAAGCCCAGACTGGGGCTTCTTCGGCCACCGGCGCATCAACCGCCTGGCGGTCTTTACCCTGGATTACGAGATGATGCCCTTCTTCCGCGCCAACATCGAATGGCTGACGGACCACGCCGTAGACCCCGACAAGCGCCGCTACGCCACCAAGCACGAGGCCGTGCGCCACTACATCGACATCGACCACTGGGGGGAGAGTGAGGACTACGAATTCGTCCCCCGCCGCTGGACGGACGCCCTGCTGTGGAAGGGCGAACTCCGAATCGTCATCCCCGGCCAGGACACCGTAAGCTGGACGGTGGATACCATCGTACAGGCCGATCCCGACTATTTGTTCGACCGTGAAAGCCGGGTGCTGCTCAGCAGCAGCAGCGCCGGTGGCAACCAGGTGGAAGTACAGCTCAACGCCTTCCGCGAATTCTGGATCAAGGACGTATTGCCCACTTACTACGAAGACGAAATCAGCCTCTCCCCTTCCGCCCTGCGCATCATCGGCTTCCCGGTGGCGGACGCTGCGGAAAAGGTCATCGTGATTGACCACCTCTCGGAATACGGTGTTCTACCCTGGCACCTCCAGTCTATGCACCGCCGCATCACGAAGGCTTTTGAGGACGAGGATACGGGTCGCATTCTTCGCTTGTGCGCGGAGATGGGCCACTACGTTGGCGATGCCCACGTACCGCTCCACACCACGGAGAATTACAACGGGCAGATGACCGGCCAGACCGGCATTCACGGATTCTGGGAGAGCCGCATCCCGGAATTGTTTGCGGATGATACGTACGACTACTTCGTCGGCAAGGCAGAATACATCGAAAATCCGCGCGAATATTACTGGGACATTGTGCTGAAGAGCCATTCTCTGGTGGACAGTGTACTCAACACCGAACGCCGCCTCCGCAAGACCTTCCCCTCGGATCAGCAGATGGTTTTCGACGAGCGGCTGGGCCGCACCATCAAGACGCAGTCGGCAGAGTTCGCCGCCGCCTGGGATCAGGAAATGCAGGGCATGGTGGAGGAGCGGTTTCGCGCCGCCATCCTCAGCATCGGCTCGGTGTGGTACTCCTGCTGGGTGGATGCCGGGCAGCCGGACCTGAATAAACTGTCGCCCGATCCGGTGGTTTATGCGAAGTCGGATACTTTGGATAAGGCGGTGCAGGGAGGGGCGATAAAGGGGCGGATTCATGAGTAGGGAAGCGGAATTTTGGGGGGCGGGGACGCGGGTGCTTAGACGGTTTTTGGGGTTAGGTAGTGAAGCGATCAGATCGTGGGGGCACGCATATACATTCTTACCATCCGTAGTGCGGCACCTCAATAGCCCCTCTCCGCTGAGCCTG
>CAYWMW010000174.1:0-2934 GCA_964458975.1 uncultured Lewinella sp.
ACTCCTGACTCCAGACTCCAGACTCCAAACTCATTCCGGATACAAGAAAAGTTAAAAAGCAATGAAATACATCCTTCCAATCCTCCTACTGGCCGTACTGGCCCTGGCCGGCCGGCCGGACGTGCTGCCCGTTGTCGATGCAGACACTTCGCTCTACGAAGTGATGCGCTCCCTGGGGGCACCGGAGCGGGCAGACATCATGGTGCGCCCGGTAGAGGGAGCTTCTGAAGCGTTGGGTCGGCAGATCGTCCTGGAAGGCCGCCTGGCCGGAGGCGGCAAGCAATCTGCTCACTTCAAGTGTACCAGCTGCCACAATGTAGTTCAGGAAGACCCCGTGCTCGCCGCTGTGAACCCCACCGCCCGCCTGGCCTACGCCGAAGAGAAAAACCTGCCCTTCCTTCCCGGAACAACCCTCTGGGGCGCCGTGAACCGCGAAAGCTACTACAACGACGACTACGAGAAGAAGTACGGTGATTTGGTAAAAGCTGCCCGCCACGACCTGCGCGGAGCCATCCAACTCTGCGCCACCGAGTGCGCCCAGGGCGAACCCCTCGGCGAGGTGGAAATGGAGTCCGTACTCACCTACCTGCACACCATCGGTCTGAAACTCGATGACCTGCCCGAAGACGCGCCCACGGTAAAGCGCATCAACGATGCCATTGCAGATAAATCAGCCGCTGCGGGAGTAATTGCCGACCTCAAAAAAAGCTACCTCCTCGCCAGCCCCGCCTCCTTCCTCCTGCCTCCGGAGGACCGCAAAGCGGGCTACCCCGTCACCACAACACCAAACGTTGCCAACGGCGAGGCCCTGTTTCAACGTGCCTGCCTCCACTGCCACGAAAAACAGCGCTACAGCTTCTTCGAAATTGCGGACACCGAAGACCACTGGTCTTACCTCACCAAGCACTTTCCGCGCTACACCCGCTATTCCACCTATCAGGTTGTTCGCTACGGCACAAGCCCCATCCCCGGCAAACGCGCCTACATGCCCCACTACACCAAGGAACGGATGACGGACCTCCAGGTGGAGGAGCTGCGGGCTTATATGGCGGCGGGTTCGGCTAGGTAGTAATTTAGTAGTGTAGTGCGGTAGTAATGTAGTCGCTGCCGCACGTGGTAGGCGGCAAAAAGGGGGTTAGGATTATTGGGATTTTGAGGATTCAGGAGGATTTTCAGACGGTCCTGTCTAATCCTAACCTCTTGGTCCTGTGCGGTAGCAACGTAACGCCTGCCGCACGTGGCTTGTGCGGTAGCGACTACATTACTACAAAACTACCGTACTACATTACTACCGCACTACATTACCACAAAACTACCGTACTACATTACCATAAACCGTTTACCTTTGCGTACGTTTTCGCGGACTACCCCCGGAATAATCCGGCACCTCCGCATAAAGCCGATATACAATGGCCGTAGACGTACTCTTAGGTCTCCAGTGGGGAGACGAAGGAAAAGGCAAGATCGTAGATGTTCTTGCTCCTCAATACGATATCATCGCCCGCTTTCAGGGCGGCCCTAACGCAGGGCATACCCTTATTTTTGACGGCCAGAAGTTCGTGCTCCATACGGTGCCGTCGGGCATTTTCCGCCCGGGGCTGAAGAACATCATCGGCAACGGGGTGGTCATTGATCCCATTACGCTGAGTAAGGAGCTGGACCAGCTGGACGCCGCCGGTGTAGATTACGCCGGCCGCCTCTTCGTTGCCCGCAAGGCGCACCTCATTTTACCGAGCCACCGCCTGCTCGATGCTGCGCGCGAAAACGCCAAGGGCGACCGCAAGATCGGTTCCACCCTCAAAGGCATCGGCCCGACGTACATGGACAAGACCGGCCGCAACGGCCTCCGCGTAGGCAACATCGAAGCGCCCGACTTCAAGGAACGCTACGAGGCGCTGAAAGAAAAACACAAGCAACTCGTTGGTCTCTACCCCTTCATTCAGTTTGACCTGGAGGCGGAGGAAGCCGCCTGGTTCAAAGCCGTTGAGCGCCTGCAGCAGCTGGAGTTTGTGGACGGAGAATACTGGATCAACGATGCGATTAAGGCGGGAGAGAAGATTCTTGCCGAAGGTGCGCAGGGCTCCATGCTGGACATCGACTTCGGCACCTACCCCTTCGTCACCAGCTCCAACACCATCACGGCGGGCGTTTGTACTGGTTTGGGCATTGCGCCGCAGCAAATTGGTGAAGTGATCGGTATCACCAAGGCGTACTGTACCCGTGTTGGCGGCGGGCCGTTCCCGACCGAGCTGCTCGGTGAAACGGGAGAGTTTTTGCGCAAGGAAGGCCATGAATTCGGCGCTACTACCGGGCGGCCCCGCCGTTGTGGTTGGATCGATCTGGTCCAGCTTCGCTACACCATCATGCTCAGCGGCGTGACGCAGCTGGTAGTGACTAAGGTGGACGTACTGAACAACTTCGAGACCCTCCAGGTCGCGGATGCTTACGACGTCGATGGCACCATCAGCCACTCGCTGCCCTTTGATCTGGTACACGAGAACTATAAAGCGGTTTACACCGACGTGCCGGGCTGGAATTCTAACCTGACCAGCGTGAAAGACGAAGCTAAACTTCCGGCGGCCTGTATCGACTACGTTAAGTTTCTGGAAGAGAAACTTGGCACACCAGTGAGTATGGTTTCTACCGGGCCGGACCGGGAAGAACTGGTGGTGAGAAGCTAGCTTACAACAAGGCCAATTAGGCGCGGCCGCAGGTGCAAAGAAGGTTTTAGGAGCAAGTCTTTTCTCTAAAAACCCTTCCTCGCACCTGCGGCCTCGCCCTTTAAATAAAGGGGGAAAGGGATAAAGGGGGAAAGGAATAAGGGGGGAAAGGAATAAGGGGGAAACGGATAGGACAGGTGCCGCCCCTTTTATCCTTTTCAACCCTTCCCCCTTTACTCCCTTCCTCTTTACTCCCTTCCCCCTTTTTCCCCTT
>CAYWMW010000174.1:3034-9437 GCA_964458975.1 uncultured Lewinella sp.
CAACCCTTCCCCCTTTACTCCCTTCCTCTTTACTCCCTTCCCCCTTTTTCCCCTTCCCCCTTTACCCCCTTCCTAATGAGAGCATACATCCTAACCATTGGCGACGAAATCCTCATCGGCCAGGTAACCGATACCAACGCCACCTACATGGCCGAAGCGCTGAGCGTGGAAGGCTACGAAGTAGTAGAACACCTAAGCGTTGCCGATACCCGGCAGGGCATTCGGGATGGGCTGGACCGCGCCCTCGCCGCCGCCGACGTAGTACTGATGACCGGTGGCCTCGGCCCCACAAAAGACGACATCACGAAGAAAGTCCTGGCCGATTACTTTGGTACAGAACTGGTCTTCCACGAAGAAACCTGGGAGCGATTGGTAAAACTATACGCCCGTTTCGGCCGCGAAGCAGGCCCCCACCACCGCATTCAGTGTGACCTGCCCGCAGCGGCAACCATCATCACCAATAAAGTCGGTACCGCCCCCGGAATGTGGCTGGAGCACGAGGGTAAAATCATCGTCTCCATGCCGGGCGTCCCCTACGAAATGCGGTATTTGGTGGAGAAGGAAGTCGTGCCGCGCCTCGTGGCGGGCAACGTAGACCAGATGCGCCAACGGTCCCTCACCATCCTCACCGCCGGAGTTGGCGAGAGTACCCTGGCCGAAGAAATCGAAGCTGTGGAAGATGCTCTGCCCGCACACGTTTCCCTCGCGTACCTGCCCAACCTCGGCACCGTACGCCTGCGCCTCACCACCCGTGGCACCGATGAAGACGCGATGCAGGCCGAACTGAAGAAGCACCAGAAAGAAATCGAGGCCATCGTCGGTGAACACGTCTACGGCTACGGAAAAGAAGACCTCGCCCTGGCCGTTCAGCGCCGGATGCAAAAAGACAGACTCACCCTGGCTACGGCCGAGAGTTGTACCGGCGGGGCCATCGCCGGAATGATCGTTGCCCACCCCGGTTCCAGCGGTCACTTCCGGGGCAGCGTAGTAGCTTACGACAACGACATCAAGCAAACCCTGCTCAACGTACCTGAAGAGTTGCTCGTGCAGCACGGAGCCGTGAGCAAACAGGTGGTAGAAGCGATGGCGAAAAACGCCCGCCAAGCCCTGAAGACAGACTACGCCGTTGCCACCTCCGGCGTCGCCGGCCCCGGCGGCGGCACCGAGGAGAAACCCGTCGGGACAATCTGGATCGCCGTTGCCGGGCCGGACGGCGTCCGCTCCCGCCTACTGAGCTCGGGCAAAGACCGGAAACGGAACATCACGTACACAGTACACCAAACACTGGATATGCTGCGGCGGAGGCTAGACGAAGGGGCGGCGTAGTAAATAAGCTGAAGGCTTCAGGGACGCCGTGAAAGTAACTTAGGGGTTGCGGAACAATAAGTTATCCGTTTAGGAACGCCAAATCAATAACTGTCCGATTTCGCTACGCGGCTACTACGTGGTGCAGCTTGGTCTCGTGGCGCTGCTCTTCATACCCCGAAAACCACCGTAGCTATGGCTATGCTTGCGCCGTCTCGAACTCCGTCAGGACCACGATCACTCATTTTCACCAGAATAACTTATTATTCCGCAACCCCTTGGCGTACCTTACCCCCACTAAACCAATCCTTCCGTTATGCGCTTTACCGTAATCTTTGCCTTCGTTTTACTCACCCTGGCCATCGGCTGTAATAAAAAAGTGAGCCCCGAAGAAGCTCCCGTACCGGCCGATCCGACGATGAAAATGGTGGCCTTCGACGAAGTAGTCGGCCTAGCGCTGGGAGAGATGGCCAAAGTTGAAAAAACCGCAGCGGGCATTAAATTCCTCAGCGTCGCTTCAGACAACCGCTGCCCGAAGGATGTGAACTGCATCACCGAAGGAGAAGCCTTTGTAATGGTCTCACTGGCCGGAGGTAACGCCCAAAGGGTAAGAATTGACGTAGATCCGAAGCGTATGAGCCGCATGAGCATGGAAGGTGCTACGGTTGAGTTTCTCAGCCTGGACCCCTACCCGCAATCACGCGTAAAGATTGACCCTGCGGATATTCGCCTGCGGGTACGGATCATCAAATCTGCGAAGATGTAGCTTACAACGTCGTACGAATTTACCTCTACTAAGTAGTCGGACAGAATTAATGCAACATTGTGATCTGGTAGATTTTGAGACTGAACAAGGCAAAAAACGTAGGCAACACCTTAGTGTTGGCGAGGCTTTTTAACGAAGTTCAGGCCCAAAAGATGCCGAGCAGAATGGTGTGATTAATTTTGTCCGACTACTTAACTAAACGCCCGCTATGTTTTTCCCCATCGGAGACGATCAGGTTCATCAAGGCCACAAACCGTACTTCGCTTACGGCTTTATCGCGCTCAACGTCATCATTTACCTGGCGCAGCACTTTCTGGGCACACCAGGGGTGATGGAGTACGGTTGCATCCCGGCAGATATTGAAGCTGGCCAGAACTACCACACCCTGATCACGAGTACCTTTTTGCACGGTGGCTGGGCGCACCTGTTCGGCAATATGCTGTACATGTGGATTTTTGCCGATAACATCGAGGCGAGTATCGGCAATGGCCCCTTTGCCATTTTCTACTTATTGGGAGGGCTTGCGGCGGGCGCTTGCCATATTTACTTCAATCAGGGCAGTCCTATTCCTGCGGTTGGGGCGAGTGGGGCTCTTTCGGCGGTGATGGGGGCTTACATCGTGATGTTCCCTAAGTCAAACATCAAAGGGTATTTGATTTTCTTCCGCCTCAACGTACCGGCCTTTCTCTTCCTTGGTTTTTGGTTTTTCCAGCAGTCGCAGTCCGGCTACGCAAGCCTGGGGGATACCAGCGGCGGCATCGCCTGGTGGGCGCACATTGGCGGCTTTGTCTTTGGGGTTCTGTGTGGATTCCTTTTCCGGACTTGGTACGGAGTTCCGAACCTGGTGGTAGCGGAGTCGCCTAACCGGGGGGGACGGCGGAGCCCGTTTGGGTAGGAGCAGCCCCTCGGGGGACTCAATCACTCTTTCTGCTGCGCCGCCGCAAGGCCACGTAGCACCCGCCAGTAATTACCGTGCTCCAACCGGAGAACCCTGGCGGCAATTTGCTCGGGTGTATCTTCAGGATCGAGCCGGACGGCGGCCTGGAAAACGTAGTCGCCCTCGTCGTAGGCTTCGTTGACGTAGTGGATGGTGATGCCACTCTCGTTTTCCCCGTTGGCCTTCACGGCGCGGTGGACGTTGGCACCGTACATCCCCTTGCCGCCGTAAGCCGGGAGCAGCGCCGGGTGGATATTGAGCATCCGGTTGGGGAAGGCCCGCACGAGGTACGGCGGGATGAGCCAGAGAAAACCGGCCAGGGCGATGAAGTCTACGTTGAAGGCTTCGAGGTCGGCCAGCAGTTCTTCGGATTCGTAAAAAGAATTGCGCTTCACCACCAAAGTCGGGATGTCGCGCTCGGCGGCCATCATCAGCGCGCCAGCCTTCGCTTTATTGCTGACCAGCAGCACGACCTCCACCCCATACTCCGGGTGGGCCTGAAAACGATCGATGATGGTGCGGGCGTTAGAGCCGCCGCCGGAGACGAAGATGGCTAGTTTCATGGCGCAAATATGAAGATTTACGGTGAAGGAGTTGTACTCTATGGTGAGCACACATCTTTACAAGCGTATGTTTCTCGCTAAGAACCCCCTCCCCACCCCCTCCCCACGGGGGAGGGGCTTGTGAAAACGCTCTGCGTTTTTAGAGAAAATGAGTAGCACGAGCAAACTTTCTCAATAAATGACAACAACCGTAGTTGCTACCCATCAAGCGAAGGCGGAGCCGCAGCGTTTTTGCTCCCCTCCCCAGCCGGAGGCGAATTGGGGAGGGGCTGGGGGAGAGGGTTTTACGCGGCGGTAAAGATGTCTGCTTACCGTAGAGTACAACTCCTCCACCAAAATACTAACGTTTACTAATCCTAACCCTAACCGACTTACTAATCGGCGTATTACTCTTCCGCGCCGTCCGCGTAATCGGCACCAGCGTATTGGCTTCAGGGAAATAGGTGCAAATATTCCCGGAAGGGATGGGATAGGGAACCACTTGGAAGAGACGGGCGTGGCGTACCTCCCCGTCATATTCACTCGTAAGGTCTACCTTTTCGCCAGCTTTGAGTCCGGCCTTGGCCATATCTGTTTCGTTCATCATCACCACGCGGCGCTCGTTGTGGATGCCCCGGTAACGATCGTGCATGCCGTAGATGGTGGTGTTGTACTGGTCATGACTGCGGACGGTCATCATCAGGTACTCGTCGGCCTCCAGTTGATGGGTGCTGAGGGGCGAGACGGTGAAGTGCGCCTTGCCGTCTTCCGTACCGAAGTTGCGGTTGCGCGGTCCGTTGGGGAGGTAGAAGCCGCCGGGCTCGCGTACCCGTTCGTTGTAGCGCTCGAAGCCCTGCACACAGCTGGCGATGGCATCGCGGATGGCGTCGTAGTCATTGGCCATCGCGGCCCAGTCTACGGTGCTTTTCTCGCCCAGCGTTGCTGCGGCAACGCCGCAGATGATGGCCACTTCGCTGCGCAGGTGCGGGCTCTTTGGCTCCAGCACACCCTTGCTCATCTGAACCACGCCCATCGAGTTTTCACAGCTCACGAACTGCTCTCCGGTAGCGCGGACATCCTTTTCAGTGCGGCCCAAACACGGCAGAATCAACGCTTTCTTACCGTGGACTACGTGGCTCCGGTTCGGTTTGGTGCTGATGTGAACGGTGAGGTTGCACTGCCGCAAGCCTGCGGCGGTGTAAGTGGTATCCGGCGTAGCGGAGATGAAGTTGCCGCCCAGGCCAAAGAAGGCTTTTACCTTGCCTTCGTGCATCGCTTTGATGCTGTTTACCACGTCGTGGCCATTTTCTTTCGGTGGCTCGAAGTTGAAGTTGGCGCGCAGGGCGTCGCGCAGTTCGGGCTTCAGCTTCTCCCAGACACCGACGGTCCGATCGCCCTGTACGTTGGAGTGGCCACGGACGGGGCAGATGCCCGCACCGGGCTTACCGATGCTACCTTTCAGGAGCAGCAGGTTGACCATTTCTTTGATGACGTCGACCGAGTTTTCGTGCTGCGTCAGCCCCATCGCGTAGCAGAGGACGATCTTCTCTGAGCCGTGGATCAGGCCGGCGGCTTCGTGGATCAGTTTTGCGTTTACGCCACAACCGGTGATGCATTCTTCGAGGCTGGTCTCGTCCAGCATCTTCGTCCAGGCAGCGTAGCCTGCGGTGTGGGTTTCGATGAATTCCTGATCGAAGACCGTGCCGGGAAACTTCTTTTCTTCCTCCCAGAGTATCTTGCAGATGGCGCGCACCAGGCTCATATCTTCGTTGATCTTCACCTGTAGGAAAAGGTCGGTGAGCTTGGTGCCGCGCTTCAGGATGTCGAGCGGGCTTTGCGGATCGATGAACTTCATCAGGCCGGTTTCCGGCAGGGGGTTGACGCTGATGATGCGGCCGCCGTTGCGTTTACATTGTTCCAGCGCGTTGAGCTGGCGCGGGTGGTTGGTGCCGGGGTTTTGGCCCATGACGATGATTAGGTCGGCATCGTGGAGGTCCTGCAAGGTAGTGGTTCCTTTGCCGATGCCGATGCTTTCGCTCAGGGCGGTGCCGGTGCTTTCGTGGCACATATTCGAGCAGTCGGGCAGGTTGTTGGTGCCGTACTGGCGTACGAAGAGTTGGTAGAGGAAAGCCGCTTCATTGCTGGCGCGGCCGGAGGTGTAGAAGGTGGCGGCGTCCGGAGAATCCAGCGCGTTGAGTTCTTCGGCGATGGTTTTGAAGGCTTCGTCCCAGCTCACGGGTGCGTAGTGAGTGGCGCCGGGCGCGAGGTACATCGGCTGGGTGATGCGGCCGGATTTTCCAAGCTCAAAATCCGTCATCGCGCCCATCTCGTCAATGGAGTGTTGGGCGAACCACTCGGGCGTGACGCGCATATTGGTCGCTTCTTCGGCGATGGCCTTGGCGCCGTTTTCGCAGTACTCAGCGATGGGGCTGCGGCGGCCGTCGGGGTCGGGCCAGGCGCAGCCGGGGCAGTCGAAACCGTCTTTTTGATTCAGCTTTAACAGTGCGCGCATGCCTTCGCCAAAGTGCATGTACTCCTCAACGTGCTTTACGCTGATTCGCACGGCGTTTAGCCCGGCGGCGTGGTCGGGGCGCTTGCGTAGTTCTAGGTCGAAGAGGCGTTCGGGGGTGAGTTCGTTCATTTTGCTTTCTGTTCCGTTGGGTGCCCAAGGTAAGGCGGGGTTCTTAGGGGAAAGCTTGATATTGGGGGGATTGTTCGGTTTTTGGGCGCGGCCACCGTCCACGACTGAGTCGGGACCGGCTAATCCTCGTTGGGGCGATATGCCTTTTTCAATAGGGCGATGGCGCGGGTGCAGGGGACGTTTTAGGAGTAGGGTGTTAGCTGTGGCAGTGT
>CAYWMW010000175.1:0-5139 GCA_964458975.1 uncultured Lewinella sp.
CAGCAGCGTAGCTCACCTGCGCAAGGCTCGGCGGACGAATTAGAAATCCTCGCCGAGATGATTTATTTTGTTCACGTTCCTAAGTGCTGGATGCTTTATGCTGAATGCTAAAGTCTCATATAATTCTACACCCGCTCGGCCGACGAGCCAAGCTTCGCAAGGCTCGGCGGACGAGCTAGCGTCTACCCCAGCACCCGATGCCCAGCCTCCGTAACCACCACATTATCCTCCAATCGGATACCACCAAAATCGCGGTAAGCATCCAGGGCGGAGAAGTTGATGAACTCGGCGCAGGTGCCGTCCGCCGCCCAACGGTCGATTAGGGCAGGGATGAAGTAGATGCCGGGCTCGACCGTGAGGGCATAGCCCGCCTGAAGTTCTTTACCGAGGCGGAGGCTGCGGGTACCGAACTGGGCGCTGCGCTTCACTTTGTCGTCGTAGCCGACGAGGTCTTCGCCCAGGTCTTCCATGTCGTGAACGTCGAGGCCGATCATGTGGCCGAGGCCGTGGGGCATGAAGAGGGCGTGGGCACCGGCGGCAACGGCTTCGTCTACGTCGCCCTTCATCAGGCCGAGGTCTTTGAGGCCGGAGGCGATGATCCGGCCGGCGTCGAGGTGGACGGACTGGTAGGTGATGCCGGGGCGGAGGGCAGCCGTGCAGTCGGTCAGGGCTTTCTGCACGATGTCGTAAACGGCCTGCTGCTTTGTGGTCATTTCGGTGCCGACGGAGAAGGTGCGGGTGATGTCTCCGGCGTAGCCGGAGGTGGCTTCCGCTCCGGCATCGATGAGGAGGAGGTCGCCCTGCTTCAGGACGTTGCCGTGGTAGTGGTTGTGGAGTACGTGGCCGTTGCGGGTCACGATGGCCGGGTAAGAAAGGCGGCCGTTGGCGGAGATGGCGATGCCTTCGATGAGACCGGCAACCTCGGCTTCGAGCTGGCCGGGGGCGGCGTGGGCCTGGGCTGCGGCGTGCATCTTCATGCTTGTCTTCACGGCGAGGTCCATCTGCTCCAGCTCATCGGCAGACTTTACGGACCGGAGGGCGATCACGGCTCTCGTAAGACCTTCATCGGCACCTGCGGCCGCGCCCAGATGATCGTTAAGGAACAGCTTCCGCTCGGCGCGGTATGGCGGCAAAAAGCGGACATCTTTTGCGTGCTTTTTCAGTAAAGCAGACAGCTCCGCAGCGGTGCCACCCCGCTCCGCACCGATGCGCTCGGCGAGTTCCTTGATGCTCGGTTGCGCGCCCATCCAGACGACGTGGTCCAGGCTGATGTCGTCTCCCCACAGCAGGCTTTTGCCCGTTGCGCCGTCGATGGTAAGCGCGAGGTCCGGGATGTTGTGCCCGGCAAAGTAGCGAAAATTACTGTCCTGCCGGAAAGGGTAAGTATTGTCCGTGTAGTTCATCGGTGCCTCCCGGTTGCCGGGGAGGAAAAGGAGACCGGAGGGAACGAGGGCGGCCAGGGCCTGGCGGCGTTGTTGGTAGGTTTGGGCTGGAAACATGGGAACGAAGGTAGTAAAGGTTTAAGGGAGGAAAAGAGTAAGGGTTTAAGGGAGGAAAGGTAGTAAAGGTTAACGGGAGGAACGGGGAAAGGGGCGGCCGCAACCACCGTCCGCGGCGCTACGCTCGCCCACCGACGGCGAACACGCGTAGCGCCGTGGGTGGTAACAGCGGTAGCCCTTTTATTCCTTTCCTCCCTTAACCCCTTACTCCCTTAATTTATCACCTGCCGCCGCAACTCAAAGTTCTTACCCAAATAGACCTTCCGCACCATCTCATCGGCCGCCAGCTCCTCGGCCGTCCCGGCCTTGAGGATGGAGCCCTCGAACATGAGGTAGGCCCGGTCGGTGATGTTAAGGGTGGCCTGTACGTCGTGATCGGTAATGAGGATGCCGATGTTCTTGGTCCGGAGCTTCGCGACGATGCTCTGGATGTCTTCCACCGCGATGGGGTCGATGCCAGCGAAGGGCTCGTCGAGCAGAATGAAGCTGGGGTCGGTGGCCAGGGCGCGGGCGATCTCCGTGCGGCGGCGCTCGCCGCCGGAGAGCGTATCTCCGTTGCTGCGGCGGACTTTCTCCAGGCTGAACTCCTCAATCAAATCCTCCAGCTTCGCTTCGCGCTCGGCTTTGTTGAGCTTGGTCATTTCCAGTACGGCGTAGATATTGTCTTCCACGGCGAGCTTGCGGAAAACCGAAGCCTCCTGCGGCAAATAACCGATGCCCAGCTGCGCCCGTTTGTACATCGGCATTTTGGTGATGTCACGTTCGTCCAAAAAGACGTTGCCCTGGTTGGGTTTGATGAAACCGACCGTCATGTAAAAGGTCGTCGTTTTACCCGCCCCGTTGGGGCCGAGCAGGCCGACGATCTCCCCACGGTCTACGTAAAGAGATACGTCTTTCACTACCGTTCGGGAGCCGTATTTTTTGTAGAGGTTTTTGCTGCTTAGACGCATGGAGTAAAGGAATAAAAGAATAAAGGAAAAAGGGAATACAGAGGTTAATGGGAGGAATAGAGGGGCAGCCCTTTACGCCTTTCCTCACTTCCCCCTTTATTCCAACAACCTAACGACGACCTCAAGCTCCGTTCCGTTCCGCACCACCGTCAACTTTAACGTTTCGCCAACGCGGGCGCGGCCGATGAGTTCGGTGAGTTCGGGCAAGTCCCGGATGGCACGTTTGCCGACGCGGACGATCAGGTCGTCTACCTCCAGCCCGGCGGCGGCGGCGGAACCGTCTTCAAAAACAGCGTCGATGACGACGCCCTCGGTGCGGTCGTTGAGGCCCAACCGCTGCTGATCGGAATTGGTGAAGGTAGAGATTTCCACCCCAAGAAAAGCGCGGCGGTAGCTGCCGTAGGCGATGATGTCGTCGGCAATGCGCTGCACGAGGTTGCTGGGGATGGCGAAGCTGTAGCCCTGAAATTTTCCGGTTCGGGAAGCGATCGCGGTGTTGATGCCCGCCAGTTTCCCGCTTGAAGTGACCAGTGCGCCGCCCGAATTTCCGGGGTTGACGGCCGCATCGGTTTGCAGGAAACTTTCGATGGCGTCGAGGTCAGACAGTAAGTTGATGTTCCGGCCCCGGGCGCTGATGATACCAGCCGTAACCGTACTGGTGAGCCCAAACGGATTACCGACGGCGAGGACCCAGGTGCCGGGCTCCACGTCGTCGGAGTCGGCCAGCTTCAGGAAGGGCAGGTTATTGCCCTCGATGCGCAGTACGGCCAGGTCGGACTTCGGGTCTTCGCCCACCAGGCTGGCCGGGAAGACCTTCCGGTCGGAAGTCGTAACGGTGATGTCCGTCGCGCCAGCGATCACGTGGTGGTTGGTGATGATGTAGCCAGAGGAGGTGTAGATCACACCGGAGCCCTCGCCTTCACGTCCCCTTTGGGAGCGCTCCCGGTCGCTGAACAGGGCCTTCACGGCCTCCCGCTGCCGCCCTTTGGTGAAGGCCTTGATGTGGACAACGGCGGGGATGGCCAGGCGGGCGGCGGGGCGGAGATCAATGGGGGCGGCTAGTGATTCGGCGGCAGCACTTCCTTCGGCTACCAATACGGAACGCTGTTCAATATCCGAATTACTCACTTCAGTAACATTTGGCGCGGCCGCAGGTGCCGGGGGAGGTTGGAGGGCAAGGGGGAAAAGACCTCCACAACAAACGAGGACCACCGCAGCGGCTACAACACCTCCGAGTAGAGCGGCCAGGATTAGTTGAGATAGGTTTTTCATAGCCAAGAACAGGACGTTTCTGATGTAAACGGACTCAAGGAACCAGGGTTTAACCAAACTGAACGATCCAACCTAATCGCCACAGTATTCAGCGCCCTGATGGCAGATTGAGATGGCCGCTCTAAATCTGTAGAGCGGTATCGATGTAAGGCTGAAGCCGAGGCTACAAGATGCCTTACCGTAGCCTCGGCTTCAGCCGATGGCTTAAAGATGAATAGTATACCATGACTCCCAACTCCCCTACAACACCTTAACATCAAAAGACATCTTATAAATCTCATTCCCCGCCAGCTCAATGATGCCTTCTTTATTCTTGAATATTCCGTCGGAGTTCTCGAAGTCCGACAAGCCCATCCACGGTTCGATGCAGACGAAGTCGCCGTCGGGCTTGGCCCAGATGCCGAGGTGCGTCCAACCGGCATAGTCTACCTTCAGTAGCGGTCCGTTAATTTTGCTTTCGAGGACGACGCTGCGGGAGTTGAGGTCGCGGAAGACGAGAGCATCGTTGGCAAACAAGTCATGGCTGAGGGGGAGGATGTTGCCTTCGGTCCACGGAACGGGGCGGGTTTTCTCCGTGAGGGTACCGTCTTTCTTCACGATGTGGGATTCGGAGTCTTCATCGTGCTCGAAGCGGAGGAAGTGCGCGTCGTACGGATCATGATCGTGCAACGGGACGCGGAAAGCCGGGTGGCCACCGAGGCAGAAGTACATCGGCTCGTTGCCCTTATTCTGAATCTCGTGGTACACGATCACGTGCTCGTTGCGGAGGCGGTAGGTGATGCGGAAGTCGAAGTCGTAGGGGTACTGCTCCCTGGTTTTCTCGCTGGAGCAGAGCCGGAAGGTGATCCGGTCTTCGGACTGAGAATAGAGCTCCAGGTCTTCGTTGTTCCGTACGATGCCGTGCTTCGTGATCGCGTACTGCTTACCGTCGATCTCGGTCGTCTCGTTCTTCAACTTCCCGATGATCGGGAAGAGGACGGGCGCGTGGCTGCCCCAAACGGCGGGGTCGGCCTGCCACATGTATTCCTTGCCGGAGTCGAGGTTAACGAGGCTGGAAAGCTCTGCGCCTACTTGATCGACGGAGATGCGGAGGCGGTGGTTTTCTACGGAGTGGCGCATGATGCCTTTGGCTTGGTTCGTCAGTGTTAACGCACGAAGGGGCGAAATGTCAATTTGGTGGGCTATCTTTCGGGTGTTACCCTGAAGTTTTCCTGATTTGAGTGTTTTTGCCCGTTTTACTTTGTTGGTTTTGTTGGGTTGCTGTGTTCTGCCGGGCTTACCTGGTCGAAGCAGCCTCCGGCTGCGAGTGGAGCGAACGCTCTCCGAGCGCGAGTTTATAGTAAAGAGCCGCTTCGCGACTAGCTTTATCTCACAGAGTTCAGCAGAGGGGAAACAGAGTTTAACAGAGGGGCTGTGGT
>CAYWMW010000175.1:5239-9400 GCA_964458975.1 uncultured Lewinella sp.
TTTATCTCACAGAGTTCAGCAGAGGGGAAACAGAGTTTAACAGAGGGGCTGTGGTTGGAGAGCGGTGATGTCTCGCACCCGGAGGGTGCTCGGGCCACTCGCAGCCGAAGGCTGCTTCGCCCAGGAGCGGGCTTCTATGATCGTACCGTGGTCGTTGCTTTGCCGGAGAACGCCCGCTACACACTTGACGGAAGTACCCCAACAAAAGCCTCCCCCCTCTCCGCCGGAGAGCTCACCATCGCCGAAACCACCGTCGTCCGCTACGCCGAGTTCGATGCGGCCGGGAAGCGGGTAAGCCCGGTAAACGGTGCCACCTATTTCATTGCCGAACCCGACAGCCGCCTGCTCACCCTCAGCATCGGCATCGACCCGTGGCGGCTTTTTGACGGGGTCAACGGCTGGTTCAAACCCGGCCACGGTGCCGACCCCGGCCACTGGAAACAACCCGGTGCCAACTGGTGGACCAAACGGGAACACCCCGCCCACCTGGACCTGATCGAACCCGACGAAAAAACGAAGTCTGCACACAACGGAGCATGCGTCTTCAGCGGTACCACCGGCTTCCGAATGTTCGGGGGGATGAGCCGCCTGCACCCGCAAAAGTCTTTCTCCATCTCCGCGCGGGAGCAGTACGGACCCAAAAGGATCAAGCACCAACTCTTCGGCAAAGACGGAGGCAAGTCCTTCAAGTTCCTCGTTGCCCGCAACTCCGGCTCCGACTGGAACCGCTCCTACATCCGCGACGTACTGCTGACCGATCTTTTGCAGGACGAGAGCTGGGACCTGGAGCACCAGGCGGGCCGGCCCGTCCAGGTCTACATCAACGGGGTCTACTGGGGCATCTACCACCTGCGGGAAAAGATCAACGCCCGCTTCCTGGCAGACCGCCACCCGGAGGTTGATAAAGACAAACTCGACCTGATCGAGCACGAGCAAACCGTGAAGCAGGGCAGCAGCGGCGATTACCGCAAGCTCCGCAACTTCGTAGCCAGTAAAGACCTGAGCGATGCCGCCAACTACCGGAGCCTCGGTAGGCTGATGGACATCGACAACTTCCAGCGCCTTCAGATCGCCCAGACGTATTTCGACAACCGCGACGCGGGCGGCAACATCCGCTACTGGAAACCGAAGCTGCCCGGTGCCCGCTGGCGGTGGATTTTGTACGACGTAGACCAGGGCTTCGGCCTCCACCAGGAAGAAGGGTATACCCGCAACAGTCTGAAGTTTTACACCGAGGCCAACGGCCCGGCCTGGCCCAACCCGCCGTGGAGTACGCTCTTTCAGCGCAAGCTCCTCGTCAACCCGGAATACCGCCGCTACTTCGTGAACCGAACGCTGGACTATTTGCATACCGACTTTGCCCCCATCACCGTCGCCGCCGCCATTGAGCGCCGGGTAGCGGGCCTGGAACAAGACATGCCCCGGCAGTTTGAGCGGTGGCGGGGCAAGGAGAAAAACTGGCGGTACCACCTGGACCGCCTACGCAACTTCGGCCAACAACGACCAGCGCACCTGCGGGAGCACCTGCGCGATTTTTTCTCCGCCGGAGCGGACCGGGCCGTCAGCATCGTCGCCACACCGGGCGGTTATGTGGAGGTCAACAAAAATATCCGCGTCGACGAGGGCCGCTACGAAGCAACTTACTTCCAAAACCTCCCCCTGCACCTGCGCGCCGCCGCCCATAATGGTTTCCGCTTCGTTGGTTGGGAAGGTGTGGATAAACGAGAAAGGGCCTTCGATCTTCCCTTACTAAACGCTAAGCCCTTAAAGCTAAAAGCGCTGTTTGAACCCTTCGACCATCCGTTGGCCAACCAGGTCATTTTCAACGAAATCTGCCCACGCAGCAAAGCCAGCGGCGACTGGGTAGAGCTCCATAACCGAACCGAAGAAACGGTAGACCTGACTGGCTGGCGACTGACGGATCACTACCACGAAAGCCGCCTCCCCGCCGCCCAAATCGCGCCGGGAGACTACCTCGTGATCTACCGCGATGCGGAACGCTTTCACAACGCCTACCCCACCGCCCACAACGCCATCGCCGGCCTGGATTTCGGCATCGATAAAGACGGAGAAACCCTCGCCCTCTACGGCCCCAAAGGTGCCTACGTGAACGCCGTCACCTTTGAGGTGCCGGACCCCGACACCGCCTTCATCCAGGCCCTCGTTTTGCCCGGCCTGGACAATACGGACGCCCGCCACTGGGCCAGGCAAAGCGGAGAAGGAACGCCCTGCGCCGCCAACCCGGAATACCTGGAAACCGCCGTCATTACCCGGCAGGGCTACTGGTTGCGGATAGGTGTAGGAATTGGCGTTTTACTGCTGGTGATGGTGGTACGGGGAGTTAGCGAAAAGCGTTCAGCTTAAAGCGTTTAGCGTTCAATACACGTGCGGCAGTCTAAGTGCTTAACCCTAAAAGGTAACCGCTACACCTCAAGGTAATTCATCAAAGAATCAAACCGTTCCCGCAGCGCGTCGCCCAGTTGTTTCTCGTTGAAACTGGCCTTAACGCTGTACTTGTAGCGCTCGAAGGTGGCCAGGGTGGCGGCGATGCTCTGGCTGTTGACCTTGATGGTGACCTCCAGGCGGTTCGAGCCCTCAAAAGAGCGAACGAAAGAACTAAGGATCACGGTCCCTTCACTCTCCACGATGCGGGAGATTTCGGACAGGCTATAATCGTGCCGCAGTACCTCCAGCACCACGATGGACCCCTGGCTGGAGAAGGTGCTTGATTCGCCGAAGGTGCGCAGCAGGTCTTCGTTGGTGATCATCCCGATGTAGGTGCCTTCGCGGTTGATGACGGGCACGACGGTGAGTTTATACTCCGTCAATATCCGCATCACGTCGTAGAGGTGGTCGTCAGGGAAGACGTAGGGCGGCTGCGCGGGGCGGCGGTAAGTGCTGACCGCTTGCAGGGCGTCCGCGTCCAGGATGTCGTCTTCGGAAATAACGGCGCGGAGCTCTCCGTTTTCGACAATGGGCAGGTGGCGCACGTAAAATTCGTTCATCACGCCGAGGGCTTCCTCACCGGTATCGGTTGGGCGAAGGGGAACAATTGCGTCGGAGATTAAGGATTCAGCGGTCATCTTAAGTATTTAGGGTTTAGCGGTTAGCATTAAGAACGCTTGCTAAACGCTGAATGCTGATCGCTTGACTTGTCGGCATTAGCCGAGCAGACGTTTTTTTTGGGTGGCGAACTCTCCTTCGGTAAGCAGGCCTTTTTCCTTTAGGGTGGCCAGGCGCTGGAGTTGCTCCAGGAGGTCGTCGTTGATTTCGGGGAGTTCCACCAGGGATTCTTCCTTGATGGGGTTTTCGAGCACGACCTCCTCGGCACTTAGGTCGGGGGCCAGGCGGTAACCGTTTTCCTCGAAGGCCTGAAAACCCGGTTGCACCCGCAGGAAGGCGAGGCTATCGTGCGTCCGGATGCGTTCGAAGTCGGCGAAGCCGAGGGCGACGGCGCGGTCGAGGTGGTAAAAAGATTTATCAGCTTCTTCTTCGCAGCTGTAGGAGCAGGCGATGTTGAAGTGAGAGGCTACATCGCGCGGGTTTTTCTGTAGTGCGCGCTCGAAGGCGATGATGGCGCGGTCGTACTCAAAGTCTTTGAAGTAACGGAGGCCTGCCTGGCGCTCCGCTTGCCCGCTGGTGGTATTGCTGGGCGTTGTGCGGGTGGTGCGCGACGGTACGGAAGTTGTGCGGCGGGTGGCGCGTTGGTCGGCCCGCATTTGTTCCCGGCGGGCGCGTTCCTGCTGGCGCTGCTGGTGGCGGCGCTCGCGGTCGGTCAGTTGCCGGCCAGACCTGGTGGCCTGTACGGGGTTATACTGTTCTTTATTGTACTTCGCATCAAACGTTGCCTGATCCATACTAAGGAAGGAAATCGCATCAATCACGCCCAGCAGTAAGGACAGCGGCGGAATGAAGAAATACAGGATCCCAAGGCCCACCTGGCCCAGGTAAAAGCGATGTAGCCCAACGGCACCTCCAAAAAAAGCCAGTATGGCTGATAGATTTTTATCCTTCATAGTCTCCCGAATTAACGATTAAAAAGGCACTTTCGTTCTGAGATTACGCTAATTTCGACGAGGTGGTGTTTTATGGCGGTAAATATGGTCGTTAACAAGACAGATGTTTTGGGCGCAGACGCGGGTGCGGGGGGAGGTTTAGAGG
>CAYWMW010000176.1:0-1810 GCA_964458975.1 uncultured Lewinella sp.
TCCTTGCACCTGCGGCCGCGCCCCTGAAAAGTGAAGGAAAAAGGGAAAAAAGAATGACAAGGTTTCGAGTCTTCCCTTTATTCCTTTTCTCCCTTCCCCCTTTTCTCCCTTCCCCTTTTCTCCCTTACATTCGCACCAACCAAATAAACCACCAATGTCTAACGCCATTTTCAACATTGCCGTTCCGTACAACGAGCCGGTAATGAATTACGCTCCGGGAAGCCCGGAAAAGAAGGCTTTGCTGGCCGCCCTCCACAAAGCAAAATCCAAGCCGACGGAGCTGCCTGCCTTCATCAATGGCAAGCGAGTCCTTGAAGGAGAGAAGGTAAGCGCGCACCCTCCGCACGAGCACAAGCACACCCTCGGTCATTTTTACCGGGGTACGCAGGAGCACGTTCACCAGGCCATCGAAGCCGCCCTGGCGGCGAAGCAGAGCTGGTCGGACACGCCCTGGCACGAACGCGCCGCCGTTTTCCTTCGTGCTGCGGACCTGCTCGCCGGCCCCTACCGCGCCCGCATGAACGCCGCCACGATGCTGGCGCAGAGCAAGAATGCTTACCAATCCGAAATCGACGCCGTTGCCGAAATGTGCGACTTTTTCCGCTTCAACGCTTACTTCCTGCAGGAGATTTACCGCGAGCAGCCCCTCATCAGCCCCGCTACGATCTGGAACAAACTGGAATACCGGCCGCTGGAAGGCTTCGTGCTGGCCATCACGCCGTTCAACTTCACCAGCATTGCGGCCAACCTCCCGGCCGCGCCAGCCATGTGCGGCAACACCGTGATCTGGAAACCCGCCGAGACGCAGATTTACAGCGCGGTCGTCATCATGGAACTTTTTGAGGAAGCAGGCCTTCCTCCCGGCGTCATCAACCTGATCTATACCGATGGACCTGAAGTTGGCGACATCGTTTTCAAGCACCGAGATTTTGCTGGCCTGCACTTCACCGGTAGCACCGGCGTATTCCAGCACCTCTGGAAGGAGATTGGGACGAACATCGACAAGTACCGCTCTTACCCCCGCGTTGTCGGCGAAACCGGCGGCAAAGACTTCATCATTGCCCACGCTGATTCGGATGCGGAGCAGGTAGCCGTTGCCATGCTGCGCGGCGCGTTTGAGTTTCAGGGGCAGAAGTGTTCCGCCGCCAGCCGCGCCTACGTCTCCGCGAGCCTCTGGCCCGCCGTGAAGGAACGCCTCTTGAAAGACATGAAGACCCTGAAGATGGGCTCCGTGGAAGACTTCGGCAACTTCGTCAACGCCGTTATCGACGAGCGCTCGTTCGATAAGATCGCCAAGTACATCGACGGCGAGAAGAAGAACCCGGACGCAGAAATCATCGCCGGAGGTGGTTACGATAAGTCCGAAGGCTACTTCATCGAGCCCACCGTGATCGTGACCAAAGACCCCCACTCCACCACTATGGAGGAGGAGATCTTTGGCCCCGTGCTTACTGTTTATGTCTTCGAAGACAACTGCTGGGAGGAAGCACTCCACCTCGTGGATACCACCAGCCCCTACGCCCTGACCGGTGCCGTCTTCGCTACCGACCGCAACATCATCGATCATGCAACCAAGGCCCTGGCCAACTCCGCCGGTAACTTCTACGTGAACGATAAGCCGACCGGTGCGGTCGTCGGCCAGCAGCCCTTCGGCGGCGCACGCGGCTCGGGCACCAACGATAAGGCTGGCTCGGCGCTGAACCTTACCCGCTGGATGTCTCCACGCCTGATTAAGGAGAACTTCAATGCGCCCCGGGATTACCGCTACCCTTTCCTGGGGGAGTAAGGGAAGAAAAGGGTAAGGGAGTAA
>CAYWMW010000176.1:1910-9168 GCA_964458975.1 uncultured Lewinella sp.
GGATTACCGCTACCCTTTCCTGGGGGAGTAAGGGAAGAAAAGGGTAAGGGAGTAAAGGGGCTAAAGCTATCGGCTGAAGCCGATGCTACGGGATGCATGACCGTAGCCTCGGCTTCAGCCGATGGCTTAAATATTAACCCCCTACACCAAATCCAGAAAGGTCCGAATATCCGCTTCCGAGGTATAAAAATTGGGGCTAACCCGAATGTTCTCCATCTGCAAGGTCACCAGCACCTTCTCTGTTTTAAGTTTTTGGTACAGCGCTTTAGTGGTGTCCAATGATCCCGTATTGAAATGAACGATGGCGGACCGTTCTGCCCGGTTTCGGGTTGGGGTAATTATCTGGTGTCCTTTTTCCCGAAGCCCGTTAATGAGTAAGTCGGCGTTGGCCAGAGCTTTATCGTAGACGTTGTTGACCCCGATCTGGAGCAGCAGTTCCAGCCCGGCTGTCCAGGCGAAAAAGAGGGCGTAGGCGATGCTGCCGGTTTCAAACTTTCGGGCATCTTCGTGCGGGGTAAGTTCATCGTAGGCTTTGCCAGCAGCGTACCCTCCGGGTAAAACCGGATCGATCATCTTCACTACTCGGTTACTGACGTATAAAAAACCTGTGCCGTGAATGCCCAATAGCCACTTGAACCCACAGCCGGACATCACGTCTATCTGTTCTTTTTCGACATCGATGGGGATCATTCCGGCAGCCTGGGCTGCATCCACCACAAATAAGGCACCTTTTGCGTGGGCGATTTTTCCAATCTCCGCCAGGTTGGGCCGGAAGCCGCTGTTGAAGCGAACGGCTGCGATAGCAACTACCCGTGTATTATCATCCACAAGTCTTGCGATGGCTTCCGGGTCAATGCTGTTGTCTTCATTGATCCTGGCAAATCTGATCTCGACTCCCTTCTCCCTGAGTTGTAGCCAGGGGTAGCTGGTATTCCAGTGCTCCCGCTCAGGAAGTACGACGTTGTCCCCCTTCTTCCAGCGTATACCTTGTGCCACGATGCCCAGGCCGACGCCGGTGCTGGTGGATAAGGCATATTCTCCCGGTAGGCCGCCCAAAATATCCGCCAGCAAATTACGGACGTAATTGCGGTCAAAGCCCTTTTTGCCCACCGGGTTCAGCTCAGTGGCCAGGTAAGCCTGTAGCCTTTCGTTTACCAGGGTATTCAGCGGGGCCTGGGAGGCATTGTTCAGAAAGACTGCTTCGTTGGTGACGGGGAAAAGGGACCTGATTTGGTTGAGGTTCATGGTTATAGGTTTCGGCTAACTTAATGCTTTTGGACAAACAAAGGTACTGACAGAGCTGAGGTTATTGATTTGGCGTGCCTTAGTGGACCATTTCAGCAAACCAGAATTTACGCGGATACGTGCTTTAGCGACTGTGCCCGCAGATTTTACGGTAATGTCTTCGCGTTTTCGGAAGATGGTTTCGGCTGTGAGGCTGCGCCACTGGTTGCGGCTGCAGATGAAAAGTAGATTGGGCATGGTGGAGAACTTAGTTTGCCGTTACTGGTTTGCATTCGGATACCGGTCTCCTGGTATTTACCCAACGCTGAAAAGCGCAAGTAAAGTTGCCCAAAGACATTTAGGGACGGTGGACAAGGCACCCCGTCAACTTCTTCAACCTGCTTAAATCACCAACTCCCGATGGACGTTCTCCAGCAAAAGCTCACCCTCCCCAACGGATCAATACTCCCCAACCGAATCGCAAAATCTGCGATGAGCGAGAACCTTTCCGATAAGCACCACCGCCCCTCTACGGTACTGATCGAGGCTTACCGGAAATGGGCGAAAAGTGGTGCGGGCTTGCTCATAACCGGCAATGTGATGATTGACGCGAAGGCCATCGGTGAGCCCCGCAACGTCGTCGTTGAAGACCGTAAGGATATGGACCTCCTCAAAGAATGGGCCGCGACGGCCAACGGTACCGACACCCAACTGTGGGTCCAGATCAACCACCCCGGGCGGCAGGCGATGGAGCAGGTCAATGACACCCTGAAAGCCCCCTCGGCGGTACCGTTGAAAATGGGCGGCCGAAAGGATGCCACGGGCAAAATCCCCGAAGCACTGACCGAAGACGAGATTTTACGGATCATTGATGCCTTCGGCAATACCTCCCTGATCCTTAAGGAAGCTGGCTTTGCAGGCGTTCAGATTCACGGCGCGCATGGCTATCTGGTGAGTCAGTTTTTATCCCCTGACGCCAACGTTCGGGAAGACAAGTGGGGTGGAAGTTTGGAAAACCGGGCCCGGTTTGTCGTGGAGATTTACCGCAAGATCAGGTCATTGGTTGGGCCAGACTTCCCCATCGGCATCAAGCTCAACTCGGCCGACTTTCAGCAGGGCGGCTTCTCCGAAGAAGAGTCGATGGAAGTAGTCAAAATTCTGACGCGGGAAGGCATTGACCTGATCGAAATCTCCGGCGGCACCTACGAAGCGCCCGCCATGATGGGCAAACGCAAGGCAAGCACCGTAAAGCGGGAGGTCTACTTCATGGAATACATCGAAAAAGCAAGGAAAATAACGGATACGCCGCTGCTGCTGACGGGCGGCTTCCGGACGGCTTCGGTGATGCGCGATGCGGTCTCTTCCGATCAGCTGGACGTAGTCGGCATCGCCCGCCCCTTTACCGTTTACCCCAACATCGGCAACGAGATTTTCGATAATAGCCGCACCAGTTTCCCGGTTGATTTTCAGAAGACTGGCGTGAAGGGCATTGATGGGTTTATGAACCTGATTTGGTACGAAGCGCAGATCAAGCGGTTGGGGCAGGGGAAAGCGCCTGATTCAAAACTAAGTCCCTGGTCAGTTTTTCTCAATTATGCTTGGTTGATCTTGCTGAACAAGTTAAGTGGAGGAAAATAGGAGTCGCGGAGCAGCACAGGTAGTTACCCCCTTCTTTGCACCTGCGGTTGCGCCCTAATTATTTTTGGACAATCCGTTTAACCCCAGTTGTAAGTCTGACCCGCCTAATCCTACCCATCCGCCTCCGTCAACAACCGAGACTCAATCACAAACCGCAAACCCAGCGGAATTTCCGCCGAAAAGCTGGAGCCTCTACCTTCGGTAACGTCGAGCGTAAGGTGGGTATGTTTCCAGTACTCGTACTGAAATTTAGACATGTAGTAGGGGCAGCCGTGGACTTCCCCCAGCAGCTCGTCGTTGTCGTCGATGAAGAACTCTCCGTCCGGGAAACACATGGGCGATGAGCCGTCGCAGCAGCCGCCGCTTTGGTGAAAAATGAGGTCGCCGTGTTCAGCGCGGAGGCGGTCGATGACTTCGCGGGCGGCGGGGGTGATGTCTACTCTTGGCATGATCGGGGAGTTGTTTTTACTGAACTTAAGGGGTTGCGGAATAATAAGTTATTCTGGTGACCACGAAGTAGCAGCGGAGCTAAAATGAGTGATCGTGGTCCTGATGGAGTTCGAGACGGCGTAAGGATAGCCATAGCTACGGTTGTGACGGCTCGAACTCCATCGGGGCCACGAGCGCCATTTTTTAAACGGATAACTTATTGTTCCGCGACCCCTAAGGTAAAAACGCCAGCTGGAAGTGGCTTCCCGGCTGGCGTTGAAGGTTGAGAATTGCAAGCAGCATTTCAGGTTTATCCGTTAAAAGAAACCGAGCTTATCCTTGCTGTAGCTGATCAGCATGTTCTTCGTCTGGCGGTAATGATCGAGCATCATCTTATGGTTCTCACGGCCGATGCCGGACTTTTTGTAGCCACCGAAGGGTGCATGCGCGGGGTAATCGTGGTAGCAGTTGACCCAAACCCGACCGGCCTGCACCTTGCGGGCAATGCCGTAGGCCTCGTGCATATCGCGGGTCCAGAGGCCAGCGCCGAGGCCATAGAGGGTATCGTTGGCGATTTCGATGGCTTCCGCTTCGTCCTTGAAGGTAGTGATACAAACGACGGGGCCGAAGATCTCCTCCTGGAAGACACGCATTTTGTTGTTGCCCTTCAGTACGGTCGGCTTGATGTAGTAACCGCCGGACAGCTCGTCGACGTAAGCAGCTTCGCCACCGGTAAGTACTTCACAGCCTTCTTCCTTACCGATGTTGATGTACTTCAGGATTTTCTCGTACTGATCATTACTGGCCTGAGCGCCCATCATGGTGGCGGGATCCAGCGGGTGGCCCATCTTGATGGCCTCTACGCGTTCGATGAAGCGCTTGACGAAGTCGTCGTAGATGGATTCATCCACCAGGATGCGGCTCGGACAGGTACACACCTCACCCTGGTTGAGGGCGAACATGGTGGCGCCTTCGAGGCACTTGTCGAAGAACTCATCGTCGGCATCCATGACACTCTTCATGAAGATGTTGGGGCTCTTACCGCCAAGCTCCAGGGTGACGGGGATGATGTTCTTGCTGGCGTACTGCATGATGAGCTGGCCGGTGGTGGTCTCTCCGGTGAACGCTACTTTGCAGATGTCCGGGTGGCTGGCCAGCGGCTTACCGGCTTCGACGCCAAAACCATTGACGATGTTGAGTACGCCAGCGGGCAGGATGTCCTGAATCATTTCCATCAGGATCAGGATGCCGACGGGGGTTTGCTCGGCAGGCTTAAGCACGATACAGTTACCGGCGGCCAGTGCGGGAGCGATCTTCCAGGCGGCCATCAGGATGGGGAAGTTCCAGGGGATGATCTGGCCAACCACGCCGAGGGGCTCCCAGACGTTCATCGAGACGGTGCTGCTGTTGAGCTCGGACACTCCGCCCTCTTCACCGCGGATAACGCCCGCGAAATAGCGGAAATGGTCTACGGCCAGCGGCATATCTGCGGCACGGGTTTCACGGATGGATTTACCGTTGTCCCAGGTTTCCGCACGGGCGAGGACTTCCAGGTTGTCCTCCATCACCTGGGCGATTTTGAGCAGCAGGTTGCTGCGCTCAGTGGCGGAGGTGTTGTTCCAGTGGTCGGCCGCTTCCCAGGCGGCGGCGACGGCTTTGTCGATGTCCTCCTTAGTGGAGCGTGGAATGCGGGTGAAGGACTGACCGTCTACCGGAGAAGTGTTCTCAAAGTATTCTCCTTTGGTGGGCGGTGTCCATTTGCCGCCGATGAAGTTTTCGTACTGGTCTTTGAAACGGGGCCGGGCCAGGGTTGGCGCAGCGGTTGTTGCGGTGGTACTCATGATCGAATTGGGTTGAATTAAATAGTTATAGCCTAAAATATTTATGCTGTTTTAGGCTGACACCAAAGTTAATCTCTTCCACCCGCAAAGACTTGCACTATCCTGTCAACACGATGAACAATCGACGCAATAATCCGTAACATAAAAGGAATACGGAATTATATACGGCAACTTATCATAAATTAGAGCTAGACTTCTGAAACCACCAAGTCACATGCTACAACTTTCCTCCAATAATCTTCGCTCCCGGCAGCTGCATACGCTGGTGGAAAACCGTACTACTTTTAGCTTGGATTCCGCCGCGCTGAACCTCTTCGAGACCCATGAGGAGGCCGAAGCAGTACCCCTGCGTTTTGATAGCCCCGTACTGGCCAGCATGATCACAGGGCGTAAAGTGATGCACCTGCGCCAGCGTCCGGGCTTCAACTTCCTGCCGGGGGAGTCCATCATGATGCCAAAAGATGAACTTATGGTGATTGATTTTCCGGATGCCAAGCAACACAGCCCCACCAAATGCCTCGCCCTGGAGATTGATCCCGATCTGATTGACCAGGTCATCCAGGGCATGAACGAGCGCAGGCCACGCTCCGACGGCTTCAACTGGGGCCAGGCCGATCAAAACTTACACTTTGCCAATGACCCCGGCATCACTCAGCTCATCCAGCGGATGATATACCTCTGCGCCGAAAACCACCCGGCGAAGGACACCTTTATCGACATGTCGCTAAAAGAGTTGCTCATTCGCCTGCTGGAGGTAGAATCCCGCCAGAATCATCTGCTGGACCCCGAAGGCCGCGCAACCAGCCAGCCAATCACCGCAGCCGTAGCCTATATACTCGCCAACCTTGATGAACGCCTTACGGTAGAGGAGCTTAGCAAAATTGCTTACATGAGTAAGTCGAGCTTCTTCCGTTCGTTCCGCAACGAGATGGGCATTTCTCCGGTCGACTTCATCAATGGCGAACGCATCAAGCTCGCCGTGTGCTTACTAAAACGAGGAGACCTGAACATCCAGCAGATAGCGATCCGGTGCGGGTTCAACAGCGCCAGCTACTTCACCCGGATGTTTAAGAAGCACTACGGCATCAGCCCGGCCAGCTTCCAGGGGAAAAAATAAATCTATTCAGTACCTCACAATTAAAACCATTCTTTGCACCTGCGGCCGCGCCAAAAACGCAAACTATTGCTACGTTGCTGCCTTCGGGAAAATCTGCGCCAAGCACAAAGTGAACCAGTTTTATACCGCCATACCTAACGTTATTAGGCCCGGAGGCAGGTGCAAACGACGCTTTAAAAGCAGAGATCGTGGCGACGGTACGGTAAGAGAGCCGGACCGATCGTAAAGCCCGGTAAACCCAATTCGCAGACGCGCTGCCCAAAACCCCGTCGGGCAAAATCATGCGCCGGATCCTCCGGAAAATCGCTCGGGGATGTGTCTACACTGCTCAACCCTGGGGCGGTGGCGGCGTTTATTGAGGGAAAGTGTTGCAAGTTGCGACTTGCAACCTGCAACCTGTCCCCTGCAACCTGTTCCCCTATGCTAAAAGTAAGCCTACCCATCGGCGATGATCTCCTGGAAATCCACCATAATATGTGGACGGGTAGAGACGAGGTGATCTGGAACGGTGAGTCCGTCAGCAAATCAAAACGTTTTTTCGGCAGTAAGCACGTCTTCCGTGTAGCGAACTACGCGACGGGTAAAGACGACGTCTTTTACGTCCGCATCGGGATGGGCTGGAACGGGACCACCTACGGCGTGAAGCGCAACGATAAAGTCCTGCTCGGTACCTGGAAAGATCAACTCACCCACAACAACCGTGGCCAAATGCCAACCTCTGAGCCACCGGCACTCGACCTTAACACACCCCCACCCCGCCGCCGCCGGAGACCGGAAGCTGATCCGCTACCGCAGCAGGACTGGTCGGATGATGATTTGATTGTTTGAATTTTCGGAGGGCTTTGGCTTTAATGTTCCCTCCAACGCATCAATCGCGAGGGGCTGATCTCCGGCTCCGGCTTCAATCAACTCCTCACTGCGCGAGGGGCTGATCTCCGGCTCCGGCTTCAATCAACTCCTCACCGTGCGAGGGGCTGATCTCCGCCTGCGGCTTCGATCAACTCCTCAC
>CAYWMW010000177.1:0-7954 GCA_964458975.1 uncultured Lewinella sp.
GTCTTCTGGCGATGTGTTGATCGGGGCCGTTAGGCCTCGATCAGCGCATCGCGTGTGCGGCCACAGGCTTCAACAAGAAATCAGCGGCAACTATACCATTAACAAGGTGTTTAAACGAATGAGCTTGCAAACTAAACCGCAAGCCCGTAATTTTGCAACGTGTACATTCGTAAATTCACAAGGCGGTTAACTCCCTGGTTAACGCTCTACCTACTGGTGGTGAGCATCGGCTTGCCGTTGCAACGGGTGTACTGTGCGTGCATCGGCGAAGCTGCCCTGACGCTGCCCGGCAGTGAGCACGAGTGCGGAGCCCACGAGCCCGAAACGAGGGAAACCGACCACCACCGGACGGCCTGCTGCACGGTAACCAAAGCCTGCCAACAAACAGAAGAAGTAGCGGACCATAAATGCGGCTCCAGCGAAGTAATCGTCGCGGCCCTCGACGCAGATTTTTTGTTTGAAACCGTCGGTAACTATACCATTACTGCTACTTTAGGGTTGGTGCCCGCATGGCCAGCTTATCGCCCGCTGACGGCGCAAGTAGTGGCCAAGATAAGCCCGATCCGTGGCCCCGATCCCCCGGATAAACCCGCCGGCAGAGAATTGCTGGTAGCCCACCAGACCTTTTTGATTTAGCATCCCCCGTTCGGCAGCCCTTTGGTTGCTGTTCCTCGGCCTTTCAGGCTGAGCAGAAACCTCATGTTTCTAACCATGCTAAATCATAAAAACCAATGTCCTTAAAACATTCTTTGCACCTGCGGCCGCGCCCAAATAATGCGCGCTGCTTACGCTTGTTGCTCCCCTTATTCCTTTTTTCCCTTCCACCTTTTCTCCTGGCCCAAACCCAGGGCGATGTTTTTGATACAGACGATTATCCGCTTGTGGGTGCCACCGTCACCTGGGCCGACGGCAGCGGAACCACCGTTGACGCAGACGGCCACTTTGAACTGCCGGAGAAGGCTGGCCAAAACCAATTCCAAATCAGCTACCTCGGCTTCGCCACCCGTGAATTTATGACCGATACCCTGAGCTTTCCGCTCAGAATCGTGATGACGGAAGAAGGTACCTCCCTTGGTCAGGTAGAGGTGACGGCCCGCGATGGTGGCCGTGCCGCCAGCCTGCTGAACAACCGCAATATTGAGTCCATCAACAGTAAGGAACTCCGCAAAGCCCCCTGCTGCAGCCTCGCCGAAAGCTTCGAGAACAGCCCGGTGGTAGACCTCGCTTACGGTGATCCGCTGACCGGCCGCCGGGAAATCCAGATGCTCGGCCTGCGCGGCAACTACACCCAGCTCACCCTGGAAAAACGGCCGATGCTGGACGGCCTGGCGAGCCCCTACGCACTGGACCTGATCCCCGGCCCGTGGGTAAAAGGCATCCAGATCGGGAAGGGAGCTGGCTCGCTAGAATCGGGCGCAAACGGCCTGACGGGGCAGATCAATACCGAACTCATCAAGCCGCCGCACGGCCCGAAAGCATACCTGAACCTGTTTGGGAGTACCCAGGGAAGGGGAGAGGCAAACCTGATGGGGAACACACAAATCAGCAAAACCCTCTGGCTCGGGGCCTCCGCCCACGGCAGTTTTACCGAAAATAACGAAGACCACGATGACGATGGTTTTAAGGACATGCCCGATCGGCGTACGGCCGTTGGGTTGGTCCGCCTGTTCCGGCAGGGCACGGACAACTGGGAGGGCCAGTGGAGCATCCTCGGTGCTCGTGACCGCCGCAGTGCCGGGCAGCCGGAAGGCGACGATCCTTACCTCATCGATCAGGACAATCGCCGCGTCGAAGCATGGGGTAAAACCGGATACTTCGGCTTCAATAAACCCTGGCAAAGTATCGGTTTTATCTACAGCGGAAGCTACCACGAACTGAACAACCGTTACGGCCGTAAACTGCACCAGGGTGAGCAGCGTTCGGGCTACCTCAACGCCCTCTACCACACCCGCATCGTTAATGACAACCACCAGGTGAGCATCGGTGGAACGGCCCGGATGGATGACTTTACTGAGGTGTTCGACAACAGAGATTACAGCCGCTCCGAAAACACGGTTGGTGCCCACGGTGAGTATACTTTTAGCTGGGAAGAAAGCCGCGAAGGACGTGAGTTTCGTGCCCTAACCGCTATTCTCGGCCTGCGGGCGGACCGCCACAACCTCGGCGGCACCCAGCTGAGTCCCCGTCTGAACGTGAAGTACAACCCGAACGAGCGCTCCGCCTTCCGCCTGAGCATCGGCCGGGGCTGGCGATCGCCCAACCTGCTGGTGGACAACCTGAACTGGCTGCCCAGCAGCCGGACGGTCATCAACCGTAACCAGCCGGACGAAGGCCCCTTAACGGACAACCCCGGCTTCCGCGGCCTGGAGACCGCCTGGAACTACGGCGTAAACTACACCCGGGATTTCCAGATCGGCGGCCGTGAAGGGCAAATTATCTTTGACTTCTTCCGCACCGATTTTCAGAACCAACTGGTGGTAGACGCCGAGCAGGACATCGAAACCCTACGCATCTATCAGCTCGACGGTAAGAGCTTCGCCAATAGCTTCATGGTGAGCGGTAATTACGAAATCCTACCATTGATTGACGTAAAACTGGCCTACAAATACAACGACGTACGCCAAACCTACGACAACAACGGCCTGCGCGAAGTACCACTTACCCCCAAGCACCGCGCCCTGGCCACCCTCGGTTACGACGGGCCCCGCATCAAAGCCCATCTCAATTACCACTGGACGGGCGAGCAGCGGCTGATCGACTTCGACGGCATCCGGGAAGAGGTGCCCGTAGCACATCCCCAGCGCTCGCCCGCTTTTGGCCTGCTGAACCTGAACGTTACCTACGTCGCCAACGCGAAAACGGAGTTCTACGCCGGCGGGGAAAACCTGACCAACGTACAGCAGGGCAACGCAGTCATCGGAGCTGCGGCTCCCTTTGGCAATTACTTCGATGCTACGCAGGTCTACCAGCCGCTGTTTCAGCGGAGGGCCTACGTCGGCGTCCGCTGGACACTTGAATGAGTCGGGAGTTTGGAGTCGGGAGTTTGGAGTCGCTACCGCAAGTACCGTTCGCGGCGCTGCGCTTGCTCACCCAAGGCGAATGAGCGTAGCGAAATGAGTGGTACTTGCGGCAGCGACTCCCGACTCCAAACTCCCGACTCACCCCACTCCGTTAACAGAATACTAAACCAAGTAGCTGACACTCAGCTACAACAACAAATCCTTATCTTTACTTCATAAATCAATATACCATGCGTAATTTATTTCTCTTCGTCGCCCTGTTCGGCTTCCTTGCCATGGCGGCACCACCCAAGAAAATCGTCATCCAGACGAATGCCATCTGCGGCATGTGCAAGATCAACATCGAAGAAAGCCTCGGCGCGCTCGAAGGCGTGAAGAAAGTCGAGCTGGATATGGTGACCAAAAAAGTCAAGATCAAGTACGACGATAAAGTGCTGGACGAAGCGACCCTCCGCCAGGCCATCGCTAACACTGGCTACAACGCCGACGATGTGCTGGCCCGCCCGAAGGCGCAGGAAGCACTCGCTGCTTGCTGTAAGCCGAAGACGAACACTGCGGCTTGTTGTGCAGACAAGACTAAGGCTTGTAAGAAGCCGGAGTAAGACTTCTGCTTTGAGCATTAGAAAACCGCCACCGGACTTTGTGTTTGGTGGCGGTTTTTAGTAAGGTTTAGTCAGAGAAGAGGTAGGGAAGGCTTCGTTATCTGATATAGTTGATTTGGCGAAGTGCGGCTTCCAGGTCGGTTACGAATTGTTGGTAGCTGGAGAGGCTTGCCAGTTGGCTTAGCCGAATTTTGGGCGCTAATGCTTCAACTACGGTAGCTTCTTTAAACCCTCGCCCCCGGCTCTGCCCCTCGTTGGCGTCCCGGATGGCTTGCTTGAAGAGTTCTTTGGTGTTGGCGCGGGTTTCGATGTTTCGTGGCAGGTTGAGATTTTGACGATTTAGCTTACCATCCAGTACTTCGTTCAGTACATCCAGATCGGCAAATAACCAGGTTTCCTGTTCGTGCTTGATGATGAGCGGGACGATGTGTATGGCCGCTTGAATCTCTTCTTCCAGTTGATCCAGAGCTGGTTGAATATGGTGTTTGAAAGTAAAGGCATGATCGTGTTGATCGGTATCCCGATGAATGAATATGATTTGAGCGCCTTCCTCATAGGCTGTTTTTACTTTACCAGTAGTTGCTGCACCTTTGCTTGATCCTGACCAGGTAAAACTAATGAGGTCAAAAGACCTTCCGTTTCGTCCTGAAATGTCATCAAGGATTCTGCGAATTATGGTGCCTAGAAACGCTTCGTCTGTACTTCCTTCTCCCGTAAAAGCGACTATGAGTTGTTTAGACATCATTCAACTCTTTTGCGGACCCGCAGCTCATATACCGTTTGGCTTGCCCCAGGGTGGCGCGTTCCAGGCGGCTTTCGGCAATAGGAGCTTTAATATCACGAATAATAGGGAGGATGTCAGTTGCTTCCTGAAAGACCTTTTCTCCGTCTCTTTGTACTACTTTATTCCTAATGGATGCCAAGTAGCCACTGGCTTGTTCAGTAGCATCCGTTTCCACAATCATTTCCAGTAAAGCAGGTGAATGGGTGGTACAAATGATCTGAATTAAGGGCACGTCTTCTTTGAGGTCAGTGGCTAGGTCAAGGAGTAGTTCAACAAATTTGGCCAGAACACGGGGGTCTATGCCGTTCTCGGGCTCTTCCAGCAGTATGGTTCGTTGCTGGGCTTTACTGAAAAGTAGGGTTGTAAGGGCAATGGTGCGTAGGGTGCCTTCGGAGAGGCTGCTGACCAGATAGCGCGAACCGTTTCGCTGTTCTGCAAACAGGGTTAGTCGATCAAAGTCATCAATTGTTACCTTTATTTGGTGAATAGGCTTTGCAATTGTACTGACCCGCATACTCAAAAGGTGAAGGTCTTCGGGGTGATTTTCACCGAGGTCCTTCAGTTCGCGGAAAATAAGACTGTCGTTCACTTTGCTGTCCTCGAAATTGGAAAAATTCTGAGGGTCTAATAAGTCGATGTAATCTAAATTGTCGAAGTAACTGCGAACAGCGGACAGATGGACATCGGAGTGATCGTTAGCAATACTTAATTGGGTGTTTTGAAAGTTTTCGTTCGAGCCACCGTGTAGGAAAACATCCGTTCCTTCTTGTAGCCATCTGATTTGGTGGTCTATCAAGGGAAGTTGATGTTTGCTGGGATACCGAACGACATTGATCAAAGGGAGCTTTAAGAAATGGCGGTGAACCCACGGGTCATTTTCTTCGTCCATTAACAGAAGCCGCTCGTGACCGACAACAAAAAAATTTTGCTTGGTAGGGTCATGGAAGAATCCAACCTCATACCGAAATCGTGTGGCCTTTAATTGCAACTCTTTACTACCGTGTTGCAAGGTTGGCGGAATCAGGAGCTCTACGGCAAAAAAGATTGATTTACTGTTTTTCCCATTGTCAATCTTGGTAAAGAAATCTGCTGCTCGCCCTCTTCCTGCAAGTGCGGTGGCCAGGGTCTTCCCGGTGGTAACCGCTTTAATTACCCGCAGCGCATCCAAAAAATTACTCTTCCCCGAAGCATTCGCGCCCGCAATCACACTCAGCGGTGCTAAGTCTACGGAAAAATCCGTAAAGGTTTTAAATCCGGAGATTTCTACGCGGGTAATCATAAACAGAAGATATGCAGTAAAGATAAACCTCGAAACTTATCTGAAGGTTGCAGTTGTCGAAAGTTCAGACCAAATTACAACTGATTATGAAAGATGAGGCGTTCCTTAGCATCACCTCCGAATCAACCGAGCCTGGAACAGTTTACCTTCAGCAGACGCATACCGCATAATGTAATACCCTGGCCGCAAAGTACTCAAGTCTAGCTCAAGCTGCGGGCCGAATTGTGCTGTTGGGACTGTGACCCGGCGGCCGGTAAGGTCAAACAATTCTGCGGTGCCGCGTTGCGCCTCATTTCCGGGGATGTCCACTTTTACCATGCCATTGCTCGGGTTAGGGACAGCTCGGAGTGGAGTTACTTCCGGCCGTGATTGCCGTACGGGGCTGAGTAGCTCGTCGACGTTCAGGCGCTCAATACCGTTTTCGTAGGCCAGGAAGAATTCGTTAGTACCGGGCCGGCGGACCATATCCCTGGGCCGGCCACAGGTGGATATCATCTCTTCCCAGAAGGTACTTCCCTCGCGTACGCGGAACAGTGAACTCCGGTTGAAGCCAAAGCTGTCGAGCCCGATGTTAAAACGACCGAGAGATACTTCAGACCGAAGCTCCGTCCAGTTAAACCCACGGTCAGTAGATCGCCAGGCACCGCTGCCATTACCGATCACGAAGGTGTTTTCGTCCTCTACTTCAAACCAGGTAAAGAAATTGTTGCCGCCGAAACTGGGGATGGTGTCCCAGGTAACGCCGGCATCTTCGGTACGGTAAATTTCCAAGCGGGCCCACCGGATGATGAAGCCGAGGTTTTCGTCTATCATCTTCAGGTCGAAGGTTCCGCCGTTGACGGAGGGGTGCCCGCCGTCGGCAAACGAAAGGACGTTACCATCGGGGGAAAGCCGAACCGTGCGCTGGCTGGTCATCACCTGAACATCACCGTTGGGCAGTACGTCGAATACCCGGCGGCCACCTTCCAGCGCCTGATTGGCAGCGTTGAGTACCAACCAGCCTTCCCCTCCGTCCGTAGAGCGCGCAAAGTCAGTGAAGCCGAGCACGCCGTAGAGCGTTCCGTCCGGGCCTAGCTTGGGCCGGCTCCCCATCCAGTCGCCGATGGTTTCCACAAAATCCCAGCTTTCGCCTCCGTTCTGGGTGCGGAGTACCTCACCTCTTTCGCCGAAAGCGTAACCAGTATCAGCATCGTGGAACACGATATCGTGGAATTTAACGGCCTGCGTACTCACGAGTTGCTCCATATCGGTGTAGTCTGGGTTGCCAACGATGAGCGTTAACCCTTCGCCAAAACCGATTAGTCGGTCTTCTGCCAAACGGAAACCTCGATAGCTCTGAGATCTGGGGCCTGAGGCAACAGTCCACGTTAAGCCGTCATCCCCGCTGCTGATCCTGGAACCACCGAATGAAATCAGGTGTAGACTGTCCTGAGTATCCTGATGGAAATACTGAAAAGAGGAACTGGTGGTAATGCGTTCTGCCCTGAGTGAGAAGCTCTGGCCGTTGTCTTCACTTTTATAGACGTCTCCGTTTCTGATGATGACGTAAAAGCTGGAGCCATCCCCGTCGATCATCTTTGAGGTCCGGTTGGGGAAAGTGTGGGTTTTAGTCCAGTTTGCCCCACTATCTTCGGAGAGGTAGAAAGAGCTGTCGTTGATGATGGCGAAGCGGGTGGGGCTCAGGAAGCGGATATCGTCGAAGAGAGTGCCCGGCAGGGCGGTGTTGGTCCAGGTAAGGCCGTCGTCTTCGGATTGGTAGAACTCTCCTCCGCTCCGCAGGTAGCCGTAGATTACCCCGGGGATGGAGAAGTTGAACTTAGTCATCTGGCGGTTGTCCACTTGGGTCCAGTTGTTTCCACCATCGGTGGTGCGGTAAAGGCCCCGGCTACCGCCCGCGTAAGCTTTGGCGCAATTGGTACCTGGTTCACAGAAAATACTATTCGGGAATACCCGGTCACCCAGCGGCGGGGCCACCTCCCAGGAGTTGCCGCCGTCGGCAGTACGGTACAAAATGTTGCAGGAGCCGATAAGGAACCCTCTGCCTTCAGGGGCGAGGTAAGCATTGTTGAAGTCTTCGTACTGGTTGAAGTCAGGAAAGACCAGGTCAATGCTTTGTGCCTGAAGGCCGAAGGAGCAGATCAGGAGAAGGAGAAGGTTGAAGTAGGAGCGAGTCATAAGCGTTTTTTGTTCACGACAAAGTTGAGGGCTACTACCATGTTCTACCTCCCGGAAATCCCCTGGTTACTAAAACTCTATGAAAACCGGTAGG
>CAYWMW010000177.1:8054-9137 GCA_964458975.1 uncultured Lewinella sp.
GCGTTGTAGACGTTGATCCAGAAAGCTTTTTTCTTTTCGTCACTGTCTAGGCCGGATTTAAGAGAAGCCAGCGGGAATGCGGCTAGTGTTGATTGCAACTCGCTGGTATCTTGTGACATTTTGACCGCCAGGAGCAACTTTTCTGCGAGTAGATTGGGCGAAGTGTCGTTCATACGGGGAAAGTTACAGCCTAATGCACTTAATTTTACTTTATGAATATGCTTCGTTTTACCGTTGGTGTAATTTTACTCTTGCTTTTTTCTGCCTGTGAGGACTTTGAGATTCGCCCCTCGGAGCCAGAAATGCCCGTCGAGTTTCCTTTTCCGGCGGACGGCCAGAGCCTGAGCTCCTTCATCCGGAGCAATAACCTAACCGAGCAGCCTGACTCTCTGATCGCCTGTGCCTTCAGCGGAGACCACGCCTTCCTGCCGCAGGGGCTGGGGGATGACGCGCGTATACTTTCCTATTCCTACTTCCCGGAGGGTGATTTTCTGTACTTTCATTCTACGGACGAGGTTGCGGCTTCGGCTGATCTTTCCCACTACATCTTCCGCAGGGCCCTCGGAGCCCGCAACGTAGCCAGCGGCTTTTTTGAAGTGATCCCCCTGGCGCAGCCCGCAGTGGGCACCTTTGAACGGATGATGGTTGCCCGCGTGATCGGGGGCAAAGTGTACCTCTCAAATCCGATCTTCATCAAGGGGGAAGACGAACCGACGACGGCCTTTCGTGGGGAACTGGCAACAGAAGACGCTGCTTCGGGCAATCCCGGGTTCTCCTGGCCCGAATCTCCGGGAGACAACGTAATTTACTTTCAACTGCTTACCGACGGCAACAACCGGGTAGTTTCCGGTACTTATACCGTGGAGCCTGAGTTTACCTACTACCAAACCGATAATGTGGTGCTGAACGTCAGCCCCGGCGTACCACCCGCAACGCTGCCCACCACCAACGGCCCCTACCGGATGACGGTGATGGGCGTGGGAGCAAACAACTGGGTTAACTTTATTCGGGATGTTGGGTTCTGAGGGTTTGCCTTTTTGTGAGTTCACGTATTGTGTTGATAATCTGTAAAGTAGCGGTGGT
>CAYWMW010000178.1:0-6930 GCA_964458975.1 uncultured Lewinella sp.
GGATCGGTTTCCGCACTGTAGTTGCGGTCCAGGTTATACACCAGGGCGTAGGATAACGGCTGCTGGGTCGTACTATCTACTACGGTTAGCACCAATTGCGCGCGCAGCTGCTCCATACTACCAAGGCACGACAAAGCGGTAAACACCAACGCCAATATTCTAAATTTAATACTCATACAGTTATTCAAGTTCTTAGGTAAACAACCGTTACGCTATCGTAACATTACGCGCCCTCCAACCATATCGACCATCACTACGTAACCATAACCATTTTCTACGTTATCCGCCAGCAATTGTTGATCAACAAAAGGACCTCCGGGCTCCTCGCGGGCGGTATCGTTGAGGTATTCAGTAAAAGCTTCCGCGTATTCTTCGGTCATGTGGACGGCGTAGAGATGATCGTTTAGCAAACTATCTAGAATTCTCTGCTCGAATTCCTCCGGAGACGACGAGGTCCAAAAGCCGTGTAATAAAGAGTCAACCGAACCCGCAAAAAAAGGATTAGGTTGCCCTGAGGCAGACCTTTCCAAAAATCTCCAAACATTAAAGGTCTGCGGATTAAAGAGCCTACCGCTACTTGACGTGATACCGAATTTTACATTTTTTCGGATGTTATCGATATAGCCAAAGTTTATATCATTTATTATTTCATACTGAAGTTTAACCACACCTTCCACTCCTCTGGCAGCATGAACAGTGTCTTGATAATAAACGCTAAACTCCGAAGAAAACACTTGATTAAATACCGGAAAATGAACAATGGCCGTTTCGTAGCCCGGTGCCGAAACAACTAAGCTATAATCAGCCCCGTCATGTAGTCGGAGGGTATCCCCAAGATAAGCTCCCTGTAATCGTCTATAACATCCAAGCTCACAAGGTTGGTACCGAAAAGTATCAACAGGAATATCACCCTCCCACAGTACGGGTAAGGCATCGGTAACGTTAGGATCAAAACCATCGTCAGAAAAGGAAGCAATAGCGCTGATGTCTATTATCGGCACTTCGTTGTTTCCCAAAAAGCCAATGATTGCCAACTTATTCACAGGGGGATCGGCCAAAATAAAACTGGCTTCTCCTTCTTGCCCGCAACTTTGTAGCAAAAAAAATAGAAACCAAAAGAGGGCATATTTTTCGATAATTTCCATACTATTAATATTGGGCTTATGAGAATTCTGGAGCAGGACGAACACTTCTTACAAAGATCATATTAGCAAGTCCACCATAACAAAGAACAATCTCTTAATGAGCTGCCCGTACACCTATCGTTATTGAATTGCCCCTGGGTTTGATGATAGTTGCTTGTGACTACTAACCCGGTGATAAAATTCAGGGCAACTCGCAATAATTGATCACGGACAGCTCTAGTTCAAAGTCGAATTAGTCGTGGTCTAGTTACAGTGAAAATCTCCTGATACGTGATCTAGATCATCATTAGTATCTCTTCCCGACCAGAACACTCTAGCCGCTCCGTCTGCCATAAAGTAACTTAGATCCCAATCAGTTTCCGATAAGAATGGGGCAGAATAACTGAAACTGAAATCATCGAATACACAACTACCTCTAGTATCATTCCGTTCTCCCATAAAATCCGTAGTGTTTGCCTCTGAAATAGGACCATCGACATCAAAGATCGTTACGAAGCCACGTAAAAAGCCTCCCGCAAAATTTCTAAAAACGCGCAAATTTCTCGTCATTGTTATGTCATCGTCTTCAGGTCCATTAGAAGAAGGAGTAGGCGTGTTAAAATCTACCTGCTGAGCAAAACTCGTTCCTGGTTGAGTTCCGATCCAGGTAAACCATGAACGTTTTTCGTTTTCGTACTCAACCTCCATTCGCTGAAGTATGTCCCGGTCTAGAGTGCCCGTAACAATACTATTCGTGAATACTATATTACTGACAAGTCGTTGCCGTTGACCATCGATTCTACGCTCGTCGATGAGTTCTTTAATGGATATCCCAATACGATTATTAGCAGGTCCGTTCGAAAGTCCTATTGGGCAGGTAAAGTTAAATCGTTCAACTTTCTCCTCACCCGTCATGGGATTATACGCTCTCTGAACTTCAATTCCTTCTATTAGTACCCCTTTCTCCGAATAATCAGCCAGCGGATTGTTCTGGATCATTTTCAGCACGTCGTACTGATTGTCAGGAATAACGAAATGGTGGTCAGCGGTATAATAATTTATGGTAGAACTAGTTTGAAAAACGCCATCTTTAACGTTGATAACCTTCATCAACTGAAAATAAGGGACCTTAAACCGTGGCACACCATCTTGATCGATGAACAGGAACTTCTCCTGCTCCGTGCTAAGGGCTGATGCTTTTAGTGGTGCCCGACCGGCTTCGAGTTGCTCCTGCAAAACTAAGTATTGCAAGTAGGGCGTATTGAAGTCTGCTCCCACAGCCCACGCCTTGTAATCCTCGTCGGATGTTTGAGCAAGAGTATTTAACGCACGCCGAAGTTCCACTACACCTTCAAACTGAAGGGCACCTTCCTGAAGATTAACTGGAATTTCCGTCACCGACTGGTAAGCGGGAGCAGGCCCGTCAACTTGAACGTTGACCGCCTCTATTAACGCAGCCTCTTCTTCCGAAGGTGATGGTGCTAAGGCTAGTGGCTCCTTCTCACAAGAATACGATAGCATGGCTAGCGAGAAGAGAAGAGAAGAGAAGAGAAGAGAAGAGAAGAGAAGAGAAGAGAAGAGAAGATGTCTCATAAAAAATAAATTTATTGGGTTAAGTCACAAGCAAGGCTTTATATTAAAGCCAACAACTAAAATATATTTAGTTACTTATCACCCTAAATTTACAAGTATAAACCTTACAAATACAAATTGCACTTGTCTGAATAGGCGCGTACGTATTTCAACTTAAAAGAACACTATTGCCTGCGCAGCTTTTTTTGTAGTTGTCTCGATCACTCACCGCCGCTCAATCTTAAATAACATTAAACGCCCAATATCCTTAGCCCGCTGTACGGCAAGCTCCGCATGGTCCCCCGCAAAGAGGTCCGAACAGTCTGTTCCCACATGGCTAACCAAGACTCGAAATGCACCTGCGTCAGCGCCGTCTGCTCCGCCAATTCAAGGTGCTTCAGCATCGGGTTGCCCAGCAGAATGCTTTCCCAGAAATCGCAGATGATGGGCAGGTGGGTTTCCAGGCCAAGCTTCGCTACGTCGGTGAAGATGTGGCCGATGGTGGGGCCGGTGATGGCTTTGGTGTAGAAGGCTTCGACGAGTTGGTTGATGTCTTGTTCGGATTTAAGGTGAGCACACAAGCTCAAGCTCACGGCTGAAGCCGTGGCTACTGTTCAATCACCCCCCGCACACTTCCCACCAGCAACAACCGCCGCTTAGCCTCCTCGTAGGAAATCCCGAGCGCATCAACGATCATCTTTGTGCCCCGGTCCACCAGTTTGGCGTTGGAGAGTTGCATATCGACCATGCGGTTGTCTTTGACGCGGCCGAGGCGAATCATCGTGGTGGTGGTGATCATATTAAGGATAAGCTTCTGGGCGGTGCCCGATTTCATCCGGGTGCTACCGGTCACCACCTCCGGGCCGACGACGGCGACGATGGGGTGGTCGGCGTGCTCGGTTACCGGTGCGCCGGGGTTACAGGTAACGCAGGCCGTGAGGATGCCGCGCTCCCGGCAGGCCTTCAGCCCGCCAACTACGTAGGGTGTCGTGCCGGAGGCGGCAATGCCGATCATGGTGTCGTCGGGGCCGATGTTGTGGGCTTCCAGGTCGATCCAGCCCTGCCCCTCAGCATCTTCGGCAGATTCTACGGGGTGGCGCAGGGCGTGGTCTCCGCCGGCGATCAGCCCGACCACCCATTCCGGTGGCACGCCGAAGGTGGGTGGGCATTCGCTCGCGTCCAGCACCCCGAGCCGACCGCTCGTTCCCGCTCCCGTGTAAAAAATCCGGCCACCACGTTCCATCCTCGGAACGATGTCTTCAACCAAAGCGGTCAGGGCCGGAATACAAGCCTCCACCGCCAGGGCCACTTTCTGGTCTTCGCGGTTGATGTTGGTCAGCAATTCCTCGGTAGATTGCTTTTCAAGGTGGCGGTAGGGGCCGGGTTGTTCGGTGATTTTCTGCATGGGGCTAAGATATGGCTTGGGGTTTGATCTCTGTACTTACCGCACACTGAATTACGCGGACACACCAATAAAATGCGAGGGGCAAATCTTGCCTTAGCAACGGCGGTTCTCGCATTGTTATGCGCGATGGCTGAACTCGCCTTCGATAAGCGCGATGGGCTGATCTCGCCTTCGGCGCGATCAACCCATCGCTATAAGACGTACCCTTTCAGGGCACTAAGGCGGACGCTGTGCGATCTATGTGCTTTTTGTGCCCTTTGTGTTCTCTGTGTTCTCTGTCCCCCCCCAAAACCGGCACGATTATTGCAAACAACCCAAACCCGCAACAAAGCGTTACTTACCTTTACCAGCCTTAGCAAGCTCCTTCCCCTTCTCCCCCCTCGCCCCTGAACTAAACTAAGTGAGCCGACCAAAGATTTCCATCAATATGGACAACCACGGATTTGACGACGACCAGGAACTTTTCCCCTTCATCGGTACCGAAGAAGGTGACGAAGAAATGAACGCCGCTGATTTACCGACCATTGTCCCCGTTCTTGCCCTGCGCAACTCCGTCCTCTTCCCTACCATCGTGATCCCGATCAACATCGGGCGCGACCAATCCATCAAGGCCATTCATAAGGCCCAGGAGACGGACAAATGGGTGGCCGTATTCAGCCAGCGCGACCTCAAGGAAGAAAACCCTTCCGGAGAAGACCTCTACGAGATCGGCACCTTGGCCCGCATCCTCAAGATGCTGCGCATGCCCGACGGTAGCCTGACCGCCGTACTGCGCGGCCGCCAGCGCATCCGCCGTAAGGTGCTGACCCAAACCGAGCCCTACCTCGCTGGCGAAGTAGAACTACTGAGCTACGATACCCCCTCCGACCCCATGACCTTCGTGGCCACCATCGACAGCGTGCGCCACAACGCTGGCCGTGCCGTAGAGCTCAGCCCCAACATCCCCACCGAGGCGAAGATGATGCTCGACAACATCGACGTGCCTAGCCACCTGCTCAACTTCATCTCCAGCAACCTCAACGCAGAGATGAACGTGAAACAGGAAATTCTGGAAACGGCCGACCTGGGCGAAAAAGCCAACCGGGTACTGACAGAACTTCAGCAAGAACTCCGCATCCTCGAAATCCGCGACCAGATCGAAAACAAGACCCGGGGCGACATCGAAGAGCAACAACGACAGTACTTCCTCAACCAACAAATGAAGGCCATTCAGGAAGAACTCGGCGACAACCCCAATAAGGAAGCCGTTGAGCAACTGGAGAAAAGAGCCATCGAGAAACAATGGCCGGAGGAAGTAGACAAGGTCTTCACCCGCGAAATTACCCGCCTTAAGCGAATGAACCCGCAGGTGGCCGAATACTCCGTCCAGCTCTCCTACCTCGAAATACTGCTCGACCTGCCGTGGCAGGATTACACCGAAGACAACTTCGATCTGAAGTCCGTCGCAAAGGTGCTAGACGACGATCACTACGGCCTGGAAAAAGTCAAAGACCGCATCCTCAGCCACCTCGCCGTCCTGAAACTGAAGGGGGATATGAAGGCACCGATCCTGCTCCTCCTCGGCCCTCCCGGCGTCGGGAAAACGAGCCTGGGCAAAAGCGTGGCCGAAGCGCTGGGCCGCAAGTACGTCCGCATGAGCCTCGGTGGTTTGCACGACGAGAGCGAAATCCGTGGCCACCGCAAAACCTACATCGGTGCCATGCCCGGCCGCATCGTGCAGTCGTTGAAGAAAGTTGGCTCCGCCAACCCCGTCTTCATCCTCGACGAGATCGACAAAGTGGGCCAGAGCCATCGGGGAGATCCCTCCAGCGCCCTGCTGGAAGTACTCGACCCCGAGCAGAATACGACCTTTCACGACAACTACCTTGACCTGGACGTAGACCTCTCCAAGGTCATGTTCATCGCTACGGCCAACAACTTTGGCGCCATCCAGCCCGCCCTGCGCGACCGGATGGAGATCATCCACCTCAGCGGTTACTCCGCCGAGGAAAAGCTGGAGATCGGTAAGCGCCACTTACTGCCCCGTCAACGCACGGACCACGGCCTCAAAGCCAAGCAAGTCAAAGTTCCGGTTGCAACCCTCAAGGCCGTCATCAGCGGCTACACCCGCGAGAGCGGCGTGCGGGGCCTCAACCGACAAATTGGCGGACTCATGCGCTACGCCGCCAAGCAAATCGCGATGGAGGGCGCTGAAAAAGTGAGCGTCACGCCGGATTTGCTGGAAGAAATTCTCGGCCCGGTAAAGTTTGAGCGCGAGCCTTACCGTGTCGGCAAGCTGCCCGGCATCGCCGTCGGGCTGGCCTGGACGCAAGTGGGCGGAGAGATCCTCTACGTAGAAGCAAGCCTGAGCCCCGGCAAAGGCAGCCTTACCCAGACCGGTAATCTCGGCCAGGTGATGAAGGAGAGTGCCATCACGGCCCGCTCCTTCCTGAAGGCCAATGCGGAAGAGTTTGGCATCGACATCGCTAAAATCAAGGACAACGACCTCCACATCCACGTTCCCGAAGGAGCGACGCCGAAGGACGGCCCAAGTGCGGGCATCACGATGCTCTCCGCCATGGCGAGTGCGTACACCGGCCGGGCCATCAAGCCCTACCTGGCAATGTCTGGTGAAATCACCCTGCGCGGGCGGGTACTGCCCGTTGGCGGCATCAAGGAAAAACTCCTGGCCTCCCGCCGGGCGGGCATGAAGACCGTTATGCTGAGCCGGAAAAATGAGAAGAACGTGCGGGAAATTGAAGATCGCTACCTCAAAGGGCTGAAGATTCACTACGTGGATGATATGCGGGAGGTGCTGGAGTTTGCGCTTGGGTAGTTCGGTGGTTTTGT
>CAYWMW010000178.1:7030-9118 GCA_964458975.1 uncultured Lewinella sp.
TGGATGATATGCGGGAGGTGCTGGAGTTTGCGCTTGGGTAGTTCGGTGGTTTTGTAGTTCGGTGGTTTTGTGGTTCGGTGGTTTTGTGGTTCGGTGGAAGTGAGTGGTAATACCCCGACAACTGGACCACAAAACCGTCAATTCTTTCTTAAAAATCGGTAATACCTCCACTTCTCCCCAACCTAAAGGTGTTATTTTGTGTCCTTATCTTTGGAAACTACATCCCCGCCGCTTTATGAAGTACTTATTTCTACTCTGCTTTTCTGTTCTTTCTTTCACCTGCGTCCGCGCCCAATTGGTCGATCAAAACGGTGAAGAACTCGTTCAGTTTTCGGGAATGGTGCTCGATGGCACGAATAGCCAACTCTACCCCGTCCCCTACGCTACGGTCTTAATTCAGAACGATGGGCGCGGTACGTACGCGAATCTGGACGGTTTTTTCAGCATCGTCACGCATAAAGGAGACAGCATCATTTTCAGTGCGCTGGGCTACGAAGATGCCCTGTACGTGGTGCCCGACACCCTGAAAGACGATAAATACAGCATCGTGCAAATGATGACCAAAAACAACATCGACCTGCCCGCTGCGGTTGTTTTTCCCTGGCCCAGCCGCGACCACTTCAAGCTCGAATTTCTGGCCATGGACGTCACCGAAGAGCTCCAGTCCATCGCCTCCAACAACCTGAGTGCCGATAAGCTGGAAGCGCTGCAAAAGACCGTTCCCCGGTCAGGGGCCGAAAACGGCAGCTTCTATCTTCGCCAGCAGGCCCGGCAGACCTACTACGTCGGCCAGCGCCCCCCAATGAATATATTCAGCCCCGTGGCCTGGAAGCAGTTTTTTGACGGCTGGAAGCGTGGTGACTTTAAGAAAAAGAAGAACAAATAAAACCTTGAAGGCTCCAGCATTCAGCGTAAAGCTTATGGTCTTCAGAGGTGACCTGAACGCTTCATGCTAAAGGCTAAAAGCTGAACATATCAGGCATCGGCTAACCGTTTCAAGCAAAATTCACCCCTTCCTTTTCAGGGCGCGGCACGCAGGTGCAAAGAACGTTTTTAAGCCCCTCGCTTCGCAACAAGCATAGGTTACACACAACTATCCGCCCCGACAATCAGTTTATATAGCATGAGTGCTCCTGCTAACACCTCCGGCCCTGATACCCCTACCCTTCTAGTCTATGTCTGCCTTTATTTCCTGGCAGCCAGCCTAATGCTGCGCTTTTCTCCGGGCCTGGGCGTTATGCTTTTCCTGATCGGCGTCGTTAGCATTGCCGCTTACTTTGGCATCTCCTGGTTTCGCAAGCAACGCGAAGCAAAGCCGAACACTTCCGACATTGGCCACCGCATCCGCAAGCGCCACGAAGACTGTAAAGCAAAAGAAGAACGCTTCCGGACCGAAGCAGAAACCATCCGCCAAAGCATCGCTACCCTCCGCGACGACGTAGAACGCAGTACTTCTGCCGACGATCAGGAAAAAGAGCGCGCTCAAAAGCTCATCCTTGAGTTTGAGGCCGAGTTCAACCTCCGCCACGCCAAAGCCTCCTTCTTCGCCGACTGCGCCGCTAAACTTAAGGCCCTGCTAGACCGCCACCAGCTCCAGGAATCCATCGCCGCCCGCAAACGCGAACTGGAAACCCTCCGCTCCACTAACTTCGACGACGAGGCCACCCTCGAAGAAACCCGCTACCACCTCGAAAAAGACACCATCGAGCTAGACACCATCGCGGAGTTGAGCAAGGAAGCCTTCATTAGCTTCAAGGCCGAGCAAGCCGAGGAATTACGGGTCCGTTTAGAAAAACTTCGCAGCGAACTTTAAGGCGTACCCGCACGAAACTTTTCTCTTTCTAAAAAAGTTATCCTAATCACTTCCAAATTTTCCGCAGAGGTGCTATCTTTGCGGTCGCTTAAGCGCAGAATGCTGCGCAACTAGTAATGTAGTTTTGTGGTAATGTAGTAATGTAGTACTCGCCTTGCAGGTCTCTCGCCTCCTATGGCAGCACTACATTACTACACCATTATACTACTACATTACTACCCTAGGCCCGTTCGTCTATCGGCTAGGACGCCAGGTTTTCATCCTGGTAAGAGGGG
>CAYWMW010000179.1:0-3575 GCA_964458975.1 uncultured Lewinella sp.
GTTATGCGCGAGGGGCTAAACGGTGCCCGTTGGGCACACGTTTAACCCCTCGCTAGCGGACCGACCCTTTCAGGGCCGTTAAGTATTGCCGTTTAGCACCTCAGTGCCCTGAAAGGGTACGTCGTCTAGCGATGGGTTGATCGAAAGCCGAAGGCTGAGATCAGCCCATCGCGATTTGGAGGGGTTGAGCCACCCATAGCGTAGTTGGCGTGCGTAACAATTGCGCTGCATGCGCTCAACGTGGCCTAACAGCAATTTGGCAAGTGTAGTATAAACCCACACACGCCCAAAATGCAAGCAGTAATTGCAGAGCTTAAAGTCTTTCGGGCGCGAGCCGCCTAAAACCGTAGCGGACCATTGTATAACGAGATGCACAGCTGTAACGAATTTGCCGCCTGCCATGTCTCCCCTCTCCCAGGACACCCAGGATGAACTCGTCGGCACCTGGGACGCCACTTCCTTCGAACGCAACGAAAGCGGCAGCGCGCCGCAGGAAGAACTCGGCCGCATTCTGGACGCCTTCCGCATGAAGTTCAACCGAGGCGGCCCAACTACTGGCACCGTCACCTTCACCCTCGCCCCCCTCGCCATCCTGGGTCAGGACGACCAGACATCCTCCGGCAGCTACGAAGTCCGCGCCAACGGCGAAGTCCTCGCCATCGGCACCGATGAACTTAACATGGACCTCTCCGGCAACACCCTGACGCTGGACGGTCCGGTAGGGTCTCAGTTCTGGACAATCGTGGCTACGAAGCGGTAGCCGCTGTTTTTTGACCGACGTACGAACGGCGTCCTTTCTGCGGGAAGGACGCCGTTCGTTGTTTTCGTTAATTGCCGGGCTGAAGCCTGGGCTGGCGATGGAGCTTACGGAAGGGGTACTGCCCTGCTCTTCAACCTTCTCTGCACCTGCGGCCGCGCCCAAATATGCCGCTAAACGATCAGGCGAACCTACCGCTGCACCACCATTTTCCGGGTAAGCACCGGCTGCCCCGCGCCCGTAAAACTGAGCAAAAACATACCACTGGCCCGTATCGAAGCAAGCTTAATCGCCTCCTCGGTCAACGCTCCGGTCTGAACGGTACGGCCGGTGAGATCGCGCAGCACATAACTGGTGTAGCCATGGGGAAGGTCTTCAACGAATACCTGGTTTGCCGCCGGAACAGGATACAGTTTGATCGCCGCCGCAGCAGCCGGGTTGCGGGTGCTGACGGCCGTGCCGGAACAGCCAACTTTAAGCTCCGAAACGGAGACCCAGGGGCCATCGTAAGTTGCAGCGCCGGTTACGGTAAGCTTGACGAAGCGGTATACCTGCTCCGCAAAAGTCCGGTCAATTGAGCGGCCTCCGGCCTGATTGTCGGTAGCATCAACGAGGGTGGCGTAGGTTCCGTTCAGGGTGTTGCTGCCTTCCAGTAAGAACTGGTAGTCGCGCTCCTGGTGCGGGACGAGGCTGACCTGACCGATGGAATAGGCCGCGCCCAGATCAATCACCAAAAACTGCGGAAAGCCCTCCGCAGACCAGCGGTTGTTGTCGTTGGCATCAATCACGTTGTTTACCGAGTTGTCAGCGTTTTCCTCCGTGCTGAAATCAGCGATTTCTCCCTGTAGGGCGACGTTGGTGCCCCGGCCGCAGTTCGACGGGCTGAGGGCCGACACCTGAAACACGTTAACCTCCCGCTGGAGGCCCATGCCTGCCACCGTAACCGTTCCGGTACGCTCCGCCGTCGTAGTGTTCTCCGCTACGGTTACTCCGACGGAGCCGTTATCGGACCCCGCTGTGGGCGTTAAGCTTATCCAGTCCTGATCGGCCGTTGCTTCCCAGGCTACGTTGCCCGAGACATTGATCGTCTGGGTGCCGCCCCCGGAGCCAAAGCGCTCAGTTTGGGTGACGCTCAGGCTTAGGCCAACACCGCTGTGCCCATCCGCACTCAGGTAGGAAACCCCGACGCCGCTGCCTACGTCTTCGTTGACGATTGGCCGGTAAACGGCGTCTCCGGTAGCACCCTCAACTTCGTGCGCACCGACATCGCGGCCAGCCGCTGGCCGAAGCGTGCCACGGATGTCCAGCTCCACAAGATCCGTATAAGCGGCGCCCGCTGCGCCAGAAGCCAGGCCCGTAGAGACGGGGACGAACAACTCTCCGTCGGCGACGAAGTTTTCGTCTCCAACCGTGATGCCCCCGTTGGTGATCCCGACGGGAGACCCGCCGAAGATGTTGCCCTCGTAAGTCATCCCTGCGCCAGTATCCGCATAGTCTCCCGCTACGAGCTGGCCGACCTCGCTGTAGACCAGGTTATAGGCGATGCTGCCCGTTGACACGTGGGTATGGCGATCATTGAAGAAGATCGGGTCTCCGGAATCGTAGATGGTGTTGAAGGCGACGACGATGTTGTCTACCCGCTGGTAGCCATTGCTGTTGCCGCCAGAGGCAGCATTGCCCGCAACGATGGTGATGCCGTTGTTCCAGGGGTCGCTCGCGTTGCGTAGGCCAGACATGTAGTTGTTGACGACCACGTGGTCGCGGTCCGTTATCCGGACACCGCCAGATTTTTCCTTGCCTTCTCCGAGGAAGAAATTCCCCTCCACCCGTACACGCGCTCCGTGGCGCAAGACCAACGCCCCCCGGCTGGCCCGGAAAGTATTGTGGAGGTACTGGTTTTCGGCAGATTTGTTGGAGATGATTTCGTTCTCCCCGTCAGTTGACTGGAAGTAATTGTGCTCCACCGTCACCCGTGCCCGCACGGCCTGGCGGTTGCTGGAGCCGATTCTGATCGTCTCGCTGTCTCCGGAGTTGGTGGCGAAGTTATCCTTCGGCGTAATATTGTAGAAATAGTTGTTGCGGATGATGTGGTCTGCGGTAGTTGTGCCCTGGTGAGACAGTTCCACGAGAATGGCTACGCCGGTACTGTTCTTGTTCTGGAAAGTACAGTTTTCAACGACGTTGCGCTGGCCGTAGAGGACGATCCAGCGGCTTTTGTCCGGCTCCGTCGTGAAGAGATTGTCGAAGGCACAGTTGCGGATAATGCAATCGGTACACAGGTCCGAACTGGAGCCGCTGCGGCGCAGCTGAACGTGGTTATTCTCACCAATTCCGCCGTTCCAGAAAAAGCCCTCGACGATAAGGTGGGTTCCAAAAATCGTCATCGGAGACTCGCCCGTAAAGATGACGCCGCCGGGCGTCTCGGCCATCAGGACAATCGGCGCTTCGGCGGTGCCGAAGAAGCGGATGAAGTTGACCTCCTGGTTGGCGTAAGTACCGTTTGCCCAAACAACGGTATCTCCGGGCATCAGGCTTAAGCCTTCAATATCGTCTGCGCTTCTGACCGGATAGACGGTTGCGCAGAGCGGTAGAGCAAGTAGCAGGATGCTGAGGAGCGCAACTATTTCTCTTAAGGTACGGGCGTTGAATTGGCACATAAGCGGTTGGGGTTGTGGCCGGTAAGTTTCGGGTACACAAATATATGGAATTGGTCAACCAATTTGAAGGATTGGTTAGCTAATGCCTTATGAAGACTAATCTTCGGGCGGGGGGGGGGGGGCCCCCCGGGGGGCGCCGCGGGGGGCCCCCCCCCCCCCCC
>CAYWMW010000179.1:3585-5274 GCA_964458975.1 uncultured Lewinella sp.
TTTTGGGGGGGGGGGGCCGCCCCCTGCTGTTACCCGGGTTGGCCCCCCCCCCCGCCCGTGCAGGAAAAGCCAACGAAATTTCTGAAACGATCCACTACGGCTTAGGGACGTCAAATCAAAATAAGATCAAATGACTGATCTTATTTTACGTTATATTTGTCTTATAAGCACAATTAAGACCAATGTCGAAGCTAAACATACCGGAGGAACAGATCATCGCGCGGCTTGGCGTGGATAACCCCTGGTGGCAAGAAGAGCGAATTCCTGAGTTTTACCAGCAGTTCTCTCACCGTTTGTATTTTTCGCAACTCAACGCCCTGATTCGCGAGAAACAGCCCAACCGGGCAGTAGTTTTGATGGGTCCGCGGAGGGTAGGCAAGACCGTCATCATTTATCACCTGATTCAGGAACTGATTCGAACAGGTGCGGACCCCCGCAAGATTATTTACCTTAGCCTGGATACTCCTGTTTACAGTGCGGAGTCTCTTGAAAGCTTATTCAATATTTGCCGTAAGGCCAATGGCTTATCCAAAATAAGCGAGGGTTTCTACGTTTTCTACGACGAGGTACAGTACTTGAAAGAGTGGGAAGTTCATCTTAAGTCGATGGTAGATACTTACCACGGGGTTAAGTTCTTCGCTTCCGGTTCGGCGGCCGCAGCCCTGAAACTGAAAAGTCGGGAATCGGGCGCTGGCCGGTTTACCGATTTTAGTCTGCCACCCCTGACTTTCCACGAATTCATTCACTTAAGGGGTGCGAAACACCTAATACGTTCAGTTTCGGATGAGTGGCAAGGAAAGGCCTTCACCCGTTACGAGACCGTCAGCATTGAGGATTTGAATAAAGAGTTCATCAGTTACCTCAACTTCGGCGGCTATCCGGAGGTATCGCTTTCGGAACGAATTCAGTCTGACCCCGCCCGCTACTTGAAGAGCGACATCATTGACAAGGTGCTGCAACGCGACCTTCCCACTCTGTATGGCATTCAGGATGTCAGGGAACTTAGCCGTCTGTTCACCACCATCGCCTTTAACACCGGCAATGAGTTCTCTTACGAAAGCCTGGCGCAGACTTCAGGCGTTAGCAGCAATACAATTCGGAAATACATCAACTATTTGGAAGCGGCCTTCCTAATTAAGCTCGTTCACCGGATCGGGGAGACGGGCAAGAAGTTTAAGCGCGTCAGTACGTTCAAGATTTACCTCACTAACTCATCTATCCGTAGCGGTTTGTTCGCACCCCTGAAAGATGAAGATGAACGGATGGGTAATTTGGTAGAGACGGGCGTATTTGCCCAGTGGTTTCACCGGAGTAATTTCACCACTTACTACGCCCGCTGGGCCAGAGGCGAAGTAGACATTGTAAGCTTGAATAAAGCAGAACAAAAACCGAGCTGGGCGGTAGAGGTCAAATGGTCCGACGCTTACGCAGACAAGCCGCAAAAATTAAAAAGCCTGCTCACTTTTGCTACTAAAAACAAGCTTAGTTCCGTGGTCGTCACCAGCAAAACCAGGACGGAAACCGTTATCCATCAAGGTATAGAACTTCGGTTTGTACCCGCTGCGTTGTATTGCTATACTGTGGGGCGGCGGAGTGTGGAGGGTTAGGGAGTAATTTTATCTTGCCTGCAACAGGAGCTTGCTCAAGTGTTTTAATACTGATTCAAGTCAATGAATTTCAACTTCAAAA
>CAYWMW010000179.1:5374-9101 GCA_964458975.1 uncultured Lewinella sp.
ATGACGTTGGTATCAAGTAAGTAATTCAATTACGTTCAATTTAGCGCCGCCAGTAAATCGTACACATCACAAGTCTCATCAGACTCGTCGATATAAGGGTAAAGTGCTGCAAAAGTAAGTTTCTTGCCTCCCTGATCATCAACAACCTTTTCAAAAGAAGGGAGCGTTTTCATTGTCAGTACAGCTTTTCTCCAGGGGATTTCGACAACTACTGATTCAGCATCTATCGAAGGTGCCAAACCATCTACCGCAGACTCAATCTCACGCAAAGACGCAACATCCGAAATCCGGTAGATGATGCTCGCCAACCTATTTTGTAGTTCTTGTACTGCGTTCATAGTAGGGATGAATTGACCTTGTGTTTTAAACGTAGGTTACTTGGGTAAAGTTACACAAGGCGACCAAATTACATTCACCTATTTTCAACTTCTAGAATGTCTTTGGCATCAGCCAAGCCCCTGAGGACTTGTCACCATCAGTTTCCACCCGGAAGTTCACCTCTGTACTTCTTCTCTATATCTCGCATCGTGAAGTCTCCCTTACGTACTTCATTCATAATCAAGAATTCCTTCGTTAGGACAATGCTTTGCGGTCAAGAGTAATTGCTTCCGGCAAATAATTTGCCATCAGGGGGATTTTACTCCAACATCCCCAACATCTCCTGCAACTTCATCATACACTCAATTGGCGTCATATTATTGATGTTCACGTCTTCCAGTGCAGCCTTAATCTTACCCGCCGTAGGGTCTACGGTCTCGAAGATGGAGAGCTGGGGGGCGGGTTGGGAAAAAGATGAAGCGGCAACGGGTTTTACGGCAGGAGCACTACCAGACCGCTCGGCGGACGAGTCAGGGCTAACGCTGCTTACGTTGTGGGGCCCTTCACCCTCAACGACGCTGGCCGACGAGCTCGCTTCAATGTGCTGAGATTCAAGTTGCGCCAAAATATCCGTAGCCCGCCGTACAATCTCGCGCGGCATCCCCGCCATCTGCGCTACGTGGATGCCGAAGCTGTGGTTGGAGCCTCCGGGGGAAAGCTTGCGCAGGAAGATGATCTTCCGGCCGTGCTCCTTGATGGAAACGTGGTAATTTTTGATGCGCTCCAGCCGGTCTCCGAGCTCGTTAAGCTCGTGGTAGTGGGTGGCGAAGAGGGTTTTGGGCCGCGTCTTACCGTTGCTGTGCAGGTACTCGGCGATGGCCCAGGCGATACTGATACCGTCGAAGGTGGACGTTCCCCGGCCGATCTCGTCGAGCAAGATCAGGCTCCGGTCCGTGATGTTGTTCATGATGCTGGCCGTCTCGTTCATCTCCACCATGAAGGTTGATTCTCCGGAGGAGATGTTGTCGGAGGCGCCAACGCGGGTAAAGACCCGGTCGATGAGGCCGAGGCGGACGCGTTCGGCCGGCACGAAACTCCCCATCTGCGCCATCAGGCAAATCAACGCGGTCTGTCGCAGCAGGGCCGATTTACCACTCATATTCGGGCCGGTGATCATGATGATCTGCTGGCCGTCGGGGTCCAGCGAGACGTCGTTCGGGACGTAGACTTCGCCCACCGCCAGCTGCTTCTCGATCACCGGGTGGCGGCCCTGGACGATCTCGATGTCCTTAGAGTCATCAAGCACCGGCTCCACGTAGCGGTTCCGGTTGGCGAGCTTGGCGAAGCTGAGCAGGCAGTCTAGCTGACCGACGAGCGCCGCGTCGTGCTGCACGGGGCTGATGTATTGTTGCAGCCAGACGACGAGTTCTTCGTAGAGCTCTTCTTCGCGCTGGAGAATCTTGTCTTCGGCGTTAAGGATTTTGTCCTCCAGGATTTTGAGTTCCTCGGTGATGTAGCGCTCGGCGTTGGTGAGGGTTTGCTTGCGCGTCCACTCCTCCGGAGCCTGGTTTTTGTATTTGTTGGTGACTTCGAGGTAGTAGCCGAAGACGTTGTTGAAACCGATCTTGAGGCTGCTGATGCCGGTGCGTTCGGCCTCCCGCTGCTGGATGCCGGCGAGCATCGCTTTGCCGTTGCGGGTGATGTCGCGCAGTTCGTCCAGGCCGGGGTCGAAGCCGTCGGCGATGACGCCGCCTTTATTCAGGTTCACGGCGGGAGACGCCATGAGTTGGCGGTCGATTTCGTTGCAGACCGTGGGCAGCGGATCGAGTTTTTCGGAGATGTTTTTCAGGACGGGGTTGCCGGTATCGGCGAGCAGTTCCTTGATCGGGCCGAGGGCGCAGAGGGCGTTGGCCAGGGAGCGAATTTCGCGGGGGTTCACCTTACCGAGCGGCACCTTGGAGATGAGGCGTTCGAGGTCGCCGATTTGGCGGAGGTGCTCGTCTAAATCTTGCAGCAAGACGGCATCGTTCACGAAGGCGCGGACGACGGTGTGGCGGCTTTCGATGGCCTTCTGATCGAGCAGCGGCAGCACGACCCACTTGCGCAGCAGGCGGCCACCCATTGGGGTAACGGTCTGGTCCATCACCTGCACGAGCGGCACGCCGTTGTCGTGCGGGCTGTGGAGGAGTTCGAGGTTGCGGATGGTGAACCGATCCAGCCAGACGTAGCGGTCGTTGGCCAGCCGGTTGATGCGGGTAACGTGCTGGAGGTTTTTGTTCTCCGTAGTGTCGAGGTAGTGCAGGATGGTTCCGGCGGCGATCTGGCCGAGCTCCATCTTGTCTACGCCGAAGCCCTTCAGGCTGATGGCGTTGAACTGGCGCAGGAGTTTTTCCTGGGTGTAATCGGTGGTAAAAATCCACTCGTCCCGGGGCGTGAGGTAGAAGCGGTCGCCGAAGATCCTGAGGAACTCTTTTTTGCGGCCTTTATTGATGACGACCTCCTTGGGCTGGAAGCTTTGCAGCAGCTTATCTACGTAGTCTGACGGGCCTTCGGCGCAGAGGAATTCTCCGGTGGAGATGTCGAGCAAACTCAGCCCGAAGTGGTCTTTCTTTCCGCCAGCGAAGGCGACGCAGGCGAGGTAGTTGTTGGCTTTGTGGTCGAGCAGTTTATCGCCGACGGCGAGGCCGGGGGTAACGATCTCGGTTACGCCGCGCTTAACGATCTTCTTCTCCTTCGACGGTTTTTCCAGCTGCTCGCAGATGGCGACGCGGTGGCCGGCCTTGACGAGGCGCGGCAGGTACATATCCAGGCTGTGGTAGGGGAAGCCGGCCAGTTCCACGTCCGAGCCGCCGTTGTTCCGGCTCGTCTGGATGATGCCGAGGGTTTGGGCGGCCTTGATGGCGTCTTCGCCGAAGGTTTCGTAAAAGTCGCCGACGCGAAAAAGGAGCAGGGCGTCCGGGTGCTTCGCCTTCACGGCAGCGTACTGCGCCATGAGCGGGGTTACTTTTTTGGAGCCTTTTTTCTTTGACTTTGCCATAGGGGGCTAAGGTAGTAATGTAGTTCGGTAGTTTTGTAGTAATGTAGCCGGGCGTTGGAGGTTTTACAGGCAAAACAGGCGTTGGAGCGTGGGAAATACCGTGCCATTGCCTTACGACAGCACTACAAAACTACCGAACCACCGCACCACAAAGCCAGTAAGGGCGCGGCCGCAGGTGCAGGGGAAGGTTTAAGGGTAGGCTGTCTAATCTGTCGCGTTCAACCCGTGGTAACCTCACCCCATCCCCTCTCCAACAAGCCTCGCCTCAGGCTCGGCGGACCACCGGAGGTAGCCGCGTAGCGAAAGGGGCTATTCCGAAGAAAACGCTCCGCGTTTCAACGATAAAAACCCGTTATGGGTTAAGACTGTCAG
>CAYWMW010000180.1:0-9023 GCA_964458975.1 uncultured Lewinella sp.
ACGGTAACCACCGCCGCCGCCGTAGCCGCCGCCGCCGCCGCGGTAACCACCGCCGCCGCCGCCACGGTAACCGCCGCCGCCGCCGCCGTAGCCACCGCCGCCGCCGCCGCCGCCACCTTGGCGATCGTTTTCTTTGACAACAATGGTGCGACCGTCCAGGTCAGATTGATCCAGGGCCTCGATAGCTGCCTTGGCTTCTTCTTCGTTTGGCATCTCTACGAAGCCAAAACCGCGCGAACGACCAGTTTCCCGGTCGAGGATAATTTTTACTGACTCGACCTCACCGTAGGCGCTGAAGGTATTTTGGAGGGTGTCCTCATCAGTGTCCCAGCTTAGCCGGGCAACAAATAAATTCATAACAAAAAAGAAAAAATGAAAGAAAAAGATGATATGTTAAAGCGAATGGATTACAAAGGCAGTCGGTAAAAAGAAAAACAAAACTCTTCAGATCTCTAATTGGTGTCAAGCCTGCTCAAAATTCGCCTGTTAAAGCATAGTTGTAACAATAAAAAACCGAATAGTTATCGGATCAGCGGTAAAAGTAGGGGTTATTGCTTGAAAAAATGCACTTTTTTCGTGTTTGAGCAATTAAAACAGGCGATTAACCAAAAATAGATCACTTATTGTAGGTACATCTAAATTGGATTGAGAAACAAAACTGCAGTGTTTTATGAGCACAGGCTTGCTGAAATAACGACCTTAGCCCTTACCTAAGAGCTTGTTGCAGTAGCCTCGGCTATCGGAGGTGAAAATTTCGTTGCGACGATTTTCGTCGAAGCGGGCCGTTCGGTCACTTCTGGTTAGGGGCGAAGCGAAATCAAAGCTCAACGTGCCGTAATTTGAAAACCACCTGAAGTGACTGAGTGTAGTCTAGGAAGCCTGATGCGCTACACAACAAGCACTTGATCTTAAAGAATCACACTTTTATTATGAGGAATACTACACCTTTCTTACTCATTTCTATTCTTGCCCTTTTGGTCCTGAATGCTTGTCGGGATGCTAATAAAGCTAAGAGTTTCGAGCAAATGGCAGACCGCATCCGCGCGCACTACGTTGACGATGGTAGGGTAGACCGCTTAGAAATTCGCCACCAGTCTACCTTCAAAGGCTTATTGGTGGAGGGCTATACCACCATCCCGGATGCATACGACAGCATCCAGGCGGTGCTTGCTGAGGGAGGCTTCGTTGTGGGCAATAGCAACTTTCGCTTACTTCCGGATGCTGAGTTACTTCAGGGCAAAACTGCTGGTATCATCAATGTCTCAGTTGCGAACCTGCGTTCCAGGCCCGGGCATAGCCAGGAGTTGGCGACCCAGGCCTTGATGGGAACCCCCATCCAGGTACTCGATTTTCAGGATGGTTGGTATCTCGTACGCACACCAGATCGGTACATTGCCTGGTTAGAGCCAGGAGCATTCGTCGCGATGAAACCCGCAAAAGCTAACGCATGGCTTAGTAGTGGGCTACGTGTTTATGTAGATCAGCCCACGGAAGCGTCCAAGACTCCTGATTCTGCGGACTATGTCACGGACCTCGTAGGCGGCGGTATCGTGCAGTATGCCAATGCAGAAGAAGGGAATAAAACCCAAATCATTCTCCCGGACGGAGAAAAAGCCTGGATAGAAAACAATGGCCTGTATGAAGTATCCCCGTGGTTTCAGCCCGATGGGCTTGATGTCTCTTCCGTACTGAATACTGCGACCTTATTAAAAGGTCGTCCTTATTTGTGGGGCGGGACCAGCTTCAACGCTATGGATTGTTCTGGTTTTACCAAAATGGCCTACTACATCAACGGCTACGTCATCCCCCGCGACGCAAGCCAGCAGGTGCACGCCGGGGAAGAGGTGGAGTTGACTGAAGACTTTCGTAATCTCCTGCCCGGAGACCTGCTCTTCTTCGGCCGGTACCGAAAGGATGGTTCGGAAAAAATCACCCACGTCGGCTTTTATACCGGCGATGGGCGGTTCCTGCACGCTGGGGCAGACAACGGTCGAATCAAAGAGCAATCTCTGCGCCCAGAGGCGGAAGATTTTGCCGAACACCGGCTAAAGTCTTTACTACGGGCGCGGCGGCTAAGTGCGGGCTCGCAGGGTGTTGTGCCGGTTGGTGAGGCTTTTGGAGCTTTGCTGACCAGGTGATTAATGCTGAACTGAGTTCAGGGTAATTACACCAGGTCTTCATCCCGGTAGGGCCTGCGGGTGTCCAACTCGCGGAGTTCCATCTCGTCCTTACGGCGGCGGACTTCTTCATCGCTTATGTCAGGTAGTGGGCCGGAGAACTCGTTGTCACGACCAAAATCCCGCTCTTCGGGGTGCGCATCTTCGGGGTCAGCAAGCGGCCCGTAGAGGCTCAGGCCCTGCATCGCCACGCCGATGCCCCAGCCCATGATCGGCCAAATGGCCCAGAAATTGTTGCTGCCACCAAATAGGTTCAGGGCGAGAAAGAAAACGCTCATCACCAGGTAGGTCCGGAAATGACGCCGGAAATCCAGCTTCTTCTCCCGGAGGGTTTTTTCTTCGTACTTGGGTTTGCGTTTACGGGCCATGATGTACTGAGTTCAGGGATGTGAAGGAGTTGGAGACGGACTTAAAGCCGTCCAATTATAGTCTTATTGCCTTTTACTTTTTGGTTCAGCTCTACCTCAAGGTTGGTGCCAATTGGTAGAAAAAGATCGACCCGGCTACCAAATTTGATGAAGCCGAAGTCGTCACCCTGCCGGACACGGTCGCCTACGTCAACGTAGTTTTTTATCCGTTTCGCCAGGGCACCAGCAATTTGGCGAAGTAAAATTTCCGTGCTGCCGTTGTCGATCACCATCGTGGTGCGTTCGTTTTCGGTACTTGATTTTGGGTGCCAGGCAACAAGGTATTTGCCGGGGTGGTAGGCGTTGTATTTCACTTCCCCGCCGATCGGGTTGCGGTTTACGTGAACATTAACCGGAGACATGAAAATACTCACCTGGAGGCGCTTGTCCTTAAAGTATTCGGGTTCGGTGGTCTCTTCAATCACTACAACTTTGCCGTCTGCGGGCGCATAAATAATATTGTCGTCTTTTTCAGGAACCAGCCGCGCCGGATTACGGAAAAACTGAAGAATGATGAGGTAGAAAACCAAGGCCACAATGGCTACGGGAAGGCCCCAGGCGGGGAGTTGCCAAAAAACCACCGCAGTCAGCGCTCCGAGAAGTATAAACAAGATGGTCAATAATTTACGTCCTTCCGTATGTATTCGTAGCGGGGCTTGCATGGTTGGTTTCTTTGGTTAGAGGGGGGCAAATATAACTTGGGCTCTAGTCCTAAACACCAGTTACAGCAAAGTGTTTCTCAGCGAAACCAAAGCGTTCCCCATTTTCCCCAGCTTCTCCAGTAGTTCTTGCAGGTGATCTTTTTGGGTCAAAGGGTTCGTGAAAGTACACCGCAGGTAAACATGGCCACGGAGTTTGGTTTGGACAACGTAGAACTTCGTTTCCGCAATCAGTTGTGCCCGAATCATAGCGTTAAGACCGTCCAGGTCAGCTGAGTTTTGGCTCCGACCGAGAGGACGGAACCGAAAACAAACGATGTTACAGTCCGGCTCCAGGGCCAGTTCAAAATCAGGGTTGGCTTTTACCGTGGTGGCAAACACTTTGGCTACGCTGTTTACCGTCGTCACGTAGTCGGTAAACACCTGTTCACCGTAGATGGCCAGTAAACTGAAAACCCGGAGGCTCATCATGTTCTTGGTACACTCGAACGTCCGCCGGCCCATATTGTACCAGTCTTCCTCGTTGGTGTCGAAGCTGAGCAGGTAGTCTGCTTTTTGGTGGAAGGTCCGGTAAGCATCGCCTCCCTGGCGGAAAAACACACCGGTGGTCAGGCCGGGGCACATCAACATCTTGTGAAAATCCATGATCAGACTATCTGCCCGCTCCAGCCCGTCGAGTAGGTGCTTGCGCTCGGGGTCCAAGCGTACGGGCGCCCCGTGGGCACCGTCTACGTGGAACCAAAGACGGTGCGCTTCAGCGGCCCTGGCAATTGCGGCCAGGTCATCAAAAGAGCCGGTACTGGTGGTGCACGCACTACCGATGATGGCGATGGGGGTTAGCCCGTCTGCCTTCGCTTTTTGAATAGCGTCGGTAATGAGTTCCGTCCGCATTCGGAAGTTGTCGTCGGCGGGGATGTTGATAATGCCCGCCTCGCCCCAGCCCATGATCTTCACCGCCCGGTCTATGCAATAATGGGCTTCCTCGTTGACCAGCACGCAGGGGCGCACGCCTCCGTTACCTCCGCTCCAGACATCACCTTGGGGCCACTTAGCGGCCCGGGCGGCCAGCAGCGCGGTAAGGTTGGCCAGGGTGCCTCCGTTGGTCAGGAAGCCTCCGGTTGTGTCGTCCAGGCCAAGCAGCGCGGTAAACTTCTCGATCACTAGCCGCTCCATCACCACTCCGGTACTCCCCATTTCAAAAATAGCGGTGCTGCCGTTGATGATGCCGTTCACCATGTCCGCCAGCGCGGTGATCGGCGCGGGCGGGTTCACCTGGTGGCCCATGTACCGGGGGCTGTGCAGGTGGAGGGAGTCTTTGAGGTAGTGGTTGAATAATTCACCGGGAGGAAGATTCCCCGCTAGATGCTCCCGGTAACGGCCCAGCAAAACCTCCGGGTCGTGTTGAGGGTTAGCGTCAGCTTCGGCGGTAGATTTGAGGTGATCTGCCAGCAGATCTACCAGGTTGTGGCCGAGTTGGCGGAAGGCTTCGGGATCGTATAGTTGCTCAAGGCTTTTCATGGAGGGCAAGATAGTGGAGGTTTGGAGAAATAAGGCTTTGCCGGATAGACGGATCTTTCCGGCAGGAGCTAAACTCGAAAACCTTCCCCTGCACCTGCGGCCGCGCCCAAAAAAAAGTCAGGCTACCACACAAAAGAGCGCAGTGGCCTGATTTCTGGAATCGGAGCCGCTAAAAGACTAAAATTCTAGCAAACTAAACTACCACTTTTAAATCCCCATCTCCGCCCGGGCAGCGTCAAGGATTTTTCGCACCTCCGCCGGGTCAGCGCCCTGGGCGTACACCCGCAGCACGGGCTCGGTGCCGGAGGGGCGCACCATGACCCAGCGGTCTTCGCCGTCGAGGTAAAACTTGCTGCCGTCGATATGGGCGACGCGGGTAACCTGGTACGGGCCAATCTTCGTGAAGGGTGCTTCCTTAGCCTGCTTCACGATCGCCCACTTGCGGTCGTTGGCCACGTGAACGTCGTCGCGGTCGCAGTTGAAACTGCCGACTTTGGCGTAAAGGTCGGCAACCAATTCCTTAAGGGATTTGCCGGATTTTGCCATGTATTCGGCAATCATCAGGCCGATCCAGATGCCGTCGCGCTCGGGGATGTGGCCGGAAACGGCCAGGCCACCGGATTCTTCGCCGCCCACGATCACTTCGCGCTCCGCCATGATCTCGGCGATGTACTTGAAGCCGATCTTCGTCACCTCGTAGTCCAGTCCGTACATCTCGGCGAGCTGCTTTAGCTTGTCGGTCACGGAGAAAGTCAGGATAACTTCGCCGGTCTTAATGCCTTTGTATTCGTGCTGGTACATCAGCAGGAGCAGGAGGATGTGGTGGCTGTCCACAAACTCACCGTCACCGTTGAAGAGGCCGATGCGGTCGGCGTCGCCGTCGTTGGCGATGCCCAGGGCGATGCCGGGGTCGTTCTTGATCGTTTCCGCCATTTCGGTCAGGTTGCGGCCGATGGGCTCGGGGGCCTGGCCGTCAAAACCGGGGTTGACCTCACAGTGCAGATGGGTGGCGTTGGGCAGAAGCTTCTTCATCGCGCCCTGGCCGGCGCCGTACATCGCGTCGTAGGCGATGCCGATGCCGGAGTTGCGGATCAGGTCCATATCGAAGCCCTGGTTCACGTGGTCGAGGTAGATTTGCTCGAAGTCGTGCTCTTCTACGAGCCCTTTGGCTTTGATTTCCTCGTAGCTCGGTATGTCTGTCGGTACCGCATCGGGGATCAGGTCTTCTACGGCAGCCACATCAGCGGGAACGGACGGGCCACCGAGCTTAGACTTCAGCTTATAGCCGTTGTAGCTGGGCGGGTTGTGGCTGGCCGTAATGACGACGCCGAGATCTGCTCCGGTTTTGACTACGCCCAGGCTCACCATCGGGGTGGAAACAAAACCGGGAGCCACCAGGCTGGTGATGCCGTGCTTGCCCAGTACACGGGCGGTGGCTTCGGTAAACATTTTACCGCCGAACCGGCAGTCGTAACCGATCACGACGCGGGTGCCGCCTTGCTGCTTCAGCCAAAGGGCGGTGCCTTCCGCAACGCGCATCACGTTGTTTACGGTGTATTCACGGGCAATGATGGCGCGCCAGCCGTCGGTGCCGAATTTGATCTTTACGGGGGTCATGTCGTGTCAGTTTTTTACTGAAGAAACTTTGAACAGATGCCAAGGTGGGCATTTCTTTTCGCAAAGAAAGCAGAGAAGTGGTTAATCAAGGTTAAAAAATCGCTTACAATGGCCACTTCGTTGGTTGTTCTTGCGCTCTGGTCGATAATCTGAGAATAGTTTTGTTTCCCCTTTTACCTTTGTGGCGTGGAAATTATAAACGGATTTCTTGTTGGTACGGCTACCGGAGTGTTCATCACCTGGTTTCCGGGCATGCTCAATATGCAGGTAGTGGGCACTGCGGTGCGGGTGGGCAAGCCAAAAGCTTATGTCTTTTCCGCAGGCATGGCGGCGGTGATTGGTGCACAGACCACCCTTGCGGTATTGTTCGCCAACCTGCTTACCTCCAACCCGACGGTCGTGCCCGCCATAAAGCAGTGGGCGGTTCCGCTTTTTCTCGTGCTGGCGGTGGTTTTTGTCTGGAAGGGCTTCCGGGCCCGGGCCGCACGCAAGGCCGAAGTTGAGCGACCGTATAAGGGAGGCCCCTTTTGGCGGGGCATGATGATGAGCTCAATGAACATCCTCAACATCCCCTTCGTGCTTGCGATCGCTGGTTACCTGATGGCTGCCGGTTACCTCTCCCGTGCCTTTCTTCCGCGCCTCGCCTACGTGCCGGGCACAACGCTTGGCGCTTTCCTCATCTTTATGCTGTACGGCCGCCTCTCGGGGTGGATAAGCCGCAATATGGCGCTGTTCACGCGCAACATCAACTTCTTTATCGGGGGGCTTTTTGCGGTGCTGGCGCTGGTGCAGGTGGTACGGATGTACTGATGCTTTTTTGGGCGCGGCCGCAGGTGCCATGAACGGTTTTAAGAAGATTGTAGCCTCCGGAATAAGCTGAAGACCTCCGCACCGATCGTCTCCGCCGTCTGAAGGTAAGTAGCCGCTTCCTCCGGGCTCCCGTCTGAAAACTTTGGGTCGGTATACTTGATGGCTAACCTTTCTTTAGCGGAGGGCAGAAACGGGCAGTTTGTGTCCGCATCGTTACAAACCATAACGGCGACGAAATCAGTGCTCGGGTTGGCGGGGTCGTCGTAGCGTTTAGACCATCCTTCTACCGGAGGGTGCGCGTCGCTGAAGTAAATCAGGTGCCGGTTCTGGTCTTTATCTTCCACCCGGAAGCCTAAGCTGATGAGGGCGGTAACCACGTTAGGGTGTAAAGCCGTTACTTCAGTGCCTCCTGAGTACGCCTGGACAAAAGAATTACCGTACCAGGCCGCCGCAACCGCAGTCCATACCTGAGCAATCTGGCTCCGGCGGGAGTTGTGCGTACAGACGAAGTTGACGGGCAGTGTCTCCTTTGCCTGACTTGATTCCTCGATCAAGTCTGCAAGGCGTTGCAGGTGAACTGCGCGTTCAGGCGGGGAAGCATCGGTATCCTGCTGAAAGCGCTGAACCGTTTGCACAAGCGCTGGGTAAATACTACTTTTTGCCATACTGATGTTATTGATTTTTACTCCCTGCAGCCGAACTTCCCGCTCAAGGGCTACGCCAAATTTAGCGCGGACTTCGGCTTGTACGTGCTCGCTAAAGCTAAGGACCTCCTGCCCCGTTGCTCCGCCGTGGTTGACCATAACGAGGGCTTGTTTTGCGTAAGTTCCGGCCGCCCCGTCCCGTTTCCCCTTCAGCCCCGCCCGGTCGATGAGCCAACCCGCCGGAAGCTTTACGTGGCCTTCGTCGATGGGGTAGGAGGGGAGATCGTCGTACTCAGCCTTCAGGCGGCTGTGTACGGATTGGGGGACCACGGGGTTTTTGAAGAAACTGCCGCTGTTGCCCAGGAAGAACCAGTCGGGCAGCTTGGAGCGGCGGATGTTGGTAACGGCGAGCGCAACGTCGTTCGGGTTTGGGGTCTTGACGTTGAGGCGGGCCAACTCGGCCTGGATGGCTCCGTAGCCGGTTTTTAGCTCGTGCTCTCCGTTCAGCCGGAGATCTACGGCGGTGATGAGGAAACGACCGGGCTCCCGTTTGAAGCGGCTATCCCGGTAGCCAAACTCGCACTCCTCTGGCCGGAGTACCCGCGGCCCTACACCGTACTCCCAGACGTGGACGGCTTCGATGCGCTCGGCTACTTCCGCGCCGTAGGCACCGATGTTTTGTACGGGTGCTGCACCGACTGTGCCCGGGATGAGGATCAGGTTTTCGAAGCCGTACCAGCCCCGGTCCAGGGTGTACCGTACAAACTGATTCCAGTCTACGCCAGCGGCAACTCGCACGGTAACCGGAGGCAGTGAGAAGTCGGTTTCAGCGGGAGTTATTTTTTGTGGCGGAGATTCATCAATGACTCTTATCCCACCCAGGGCAACGTGAACGGTAAGCCCGGGAACATAGTCTAAAAGGAGCATGTTGCTACCTCCGCCGAGTACCAACTCCGGTGCCTGTTCGAACGCAGCATCTTCCAGTTGTCTTAGATTCGTCAACGCCAAGTAGCGCTCCGCCACGCAGGGTAGGTTGAAAGTATTAAAGCCGGTGAGGGATACGTTTTGCTGGATCATGTTTGGAGATTAGGGGTTGCGGAATAATAAGTTATTCTGGTGACCACGAAGTAGCAGCGGAGCTAAAATGAGTGATCGTGGTCCTGATGGAGTTCGAGACGGCGCAAGCATAGC
>CAYWMW010000181.1:0-8981 GCA_964458975.1 uncultured Lewinella sp.
GTGGTTTTAGCTCAGTAAACTAAACCCGTTCAATATCTACTCCAGCGGGACGGTTAGGGTTACGGTAGTTCCGTGGCCGGGGCTGCTGTCGTACTGAATGTCTCCGCGCAGGTAGGTTACCCGGCTGTTGATGCTGCCCAGGCCGATGCCAGTATCCGTACTTGCGCCCGAAGCGTCGAAGCCGACCCCATCATCCTCTACGGTGAGCATCAGCTGGTTGGGTTGATCGATGAGTTGCAGGAATAATTTACCGGCTTTTGCGTGCTTGACTACGTTGTGGGTGAGTTCCTGAAGGATGCGGAGGATCATTGCTTCCCCGTCTTCGTTGAGGCGCAGGTCGGGTTGCCCGACGATTTCCAGTTCGGTCTCCAGGCCGCGCATATTGAGTTGGTCCACCATATCGCGGATGGAGCCGGAGAGGCCGGAGAGGGCGAGGGTTTGGGGCATCATGTTGTGGGCGATGCGGCGTACTTCGGTGCAGGCCCGATCCAGCAAGCTGTTGGCGGCTACCGCCAGGGGCGCTTCGGTGGAGAGGCGGGCTTTGACGGTGGCCAGCAGGCCACCGAGGCCATCGTGGAGGTCTTTGGCTACCCGTTTCCGCTCTACTTCCTGGCCTTCGATCATGGAACGCAGGCCACTCACCTCGGCTTCTTGTTTCAGGGCACGAATTTCAGCTTTCCGTTCTGTTTCCAGCCTTAGCGCTTCGCTTTTTTGAAATTTCAGGCGCGAACGCAGGAGCAAAAAAATGCCCGTTGAGAGCAAGGCGAGGAAGCCGATGCCCAGCCAAAGCATTTGTGACCGTTGGCGCTGCTGGCCGATGATTAGTTCCTGACGCTCAATTTCTGCTTCGCGGAGCTGGGCCTGAAATTTCTCGGCGGCCTCTCCGTACACGTCCAGTCTCTCCTGGGCAAAGACCTGCTCGATGGTGTCTACGTAGGAAACCAAGTGGCCAAAGGCTTTGTCTGGCTCATTCATGGCTTCGTAAGTTTGGCCCATTGCCCGGTTGAAGTTGGTCACGAGGGCAAGAACATTGGCCTGCTCTGCATACGGCAGGCCTTCCTCAAGGTAACCGATGGCTTCTTGGTAGCGGCCGGTTTTCTGACAAATAGAGCCCAGGGCAAGTAAGGCATTGGCGTAGGCAAAAGCATCAATTTTCAAATTGGGCGCTTCCAGGGCGGTTTTGATCATTTCCTCTGCTTTATCCAATTCTCCGGAATCGTAGAAGCCGATACCACGACTTATTTCCACCGAAGGAAGTTCCTCCGGCCGGCCCAGGGCCGCGTAGATTTGCGCAGACCGATCAAGCGTAGCCAACCCTTTTTCAATTTTTTCCAGGTAAATTTCAACCCGGCCAAGGTTATGAAGGGTGTTTGCAATCCCGAGGGAGTCATTAATCTTCTCCTTCATGTCCAGAGAAAGATTATACGTTCGCTCAGCAGACCGATACCTGCCCAGACGGCGGTACAGTACCCCCAGGTTGTTCAGTATTTTTGGAACATCTTTGGTGTATCCGCTAGACATGGCTAGTTCGTAGGCCGCACCGTAGTCGCCAACGGCATCGTCCAGCCGGTACTGCACCGTGCCTATTACCCCTTGATTAATCAGTAGACCGATGCCCACTACCGGGTTTTGAGTGGGATCTCCTAAACGAGATAAGGCCAGGGCATTATAAAAGGCAAAAGAGTCTAGCTGAGACGACATGTAATGAAGCACGCCTAGCTGTCGGTAGCCACGAGCAGACCAAACGGGCAGGCCCCGCTCGTCCGCCAGTGCAGTCATTTCCCTCGCATAAGATTTTGCTCTTGGCATATCTTCCCGTACGAGAGACTTTACCAGTTCTACGTACGCATTAAGGTCTGAGGTGTCGTTTCTGGGCCGGGCAACCTCAGTAAGCAAACTGTCCACCTGCCCCCATAAACAAGGCGAAGCAAACAGGAAAAACAGAACCGGGACGAGCAGGATAGATAGATAACGCATGGTAGAGTACAGGCCTTGATATACGGTACAGCGCAAAGAGATGGATATTCACCTCCGGCTTTAGGTTTGTCGGGAAACCCCAAGCTCCCCTTAGGAACGCGAACAAAATAAAACACGATTTCTGACCGACTTATTTTGCCCCTGCCGCCGCCAAAAATCATTTCCGTAACGGGGGCTATGCAAAGGATTTTTGACAACGGCAGGAACAAAAACGCCAGGTCAGAAAATCGTGTTTTATTCTATTCGCGTTCCTTAGAAGTGCAAAAATTACGGAATTTAAACGACGCCGGGTATATGAAAGCCGTGGTATTGTAATTCTACCTGAATTCATAGAGGCGCTCCGTACCGTTCAGCTGGCAACTATTTTCTTCAAGCCCTTGCCCAACAAAAAACAAAGATGTACCTTTGCGGGCCGCAAGAAGCGAGTTCAAAAATTTTATCCACCATGGACGCAATTTCCTTCATTCACGAGCAGGTCACCAAAGAGACCAAACTTCCAGCCTTCCGCGCTGGTGATACCGTAGTTGTTGACTACCGCATTACCGAGGGCGAAAAGTCACGGATTCAGCAGTTTCGTGGTGACGTCATCCAGATCAAAGGCGAAGGCCTGACCAAGACTTTCACCGTTCGTAAGATTTCTAACGGCGTTGGTGTTGAGCGTATCTTCCCCCTTTCCTCTCCCGCAATTGATGGCCTGACCATCATCAAGCACGGTAAGGTGCGCCGTAGCCGCCTCTTCTACCTGCGTGATCGTGTTGGTAAGAAGGCCCGCATCAAGGAGCGCCGCACGAAGTAGGGTTCATTCCCAATTTCTTGTTTAACTTTTTAAGCCCTGTACCGCTGCGCGGTACAGGGCTTAAAAAGTTAAACAAGAAATTGGGAATATGCGCCATTGCCCTAAAGAATTACATTATTCGCCTCCAGGGTAAAGGGAGCCGTAAAACAGTCTACCCTACCCGGAGTTCCTGGGGTAATAGCAACGTTCTTTGCGTAGCTAATCTAAAGTTTAAAGGCAAAAACCCTCTGCTCCAAAACCCTTCTTTGCACCTGCGGCCGCGCCCAAAGAATGCTCAAGTGTTAAGAAAAACATCAAAATTTTAACATTTGACCGTAATACTTTGGTAAAGAGGCTCGTTAATAGCCCGTCCTGAACATAGAGCACGTGTTGTGCTTTATAGGGGATGAAACCTTTTTCAGGGGAGCTACTCCCGGCCGTTGCACCGGCCACAGCGAGCGGTTCTCTTTCACTAAACCAACGCCATATGGCTACTATTCAGAATAATCCGAATCCGAAACCTTCTCCCAAGTTCTCTGCTGCGCCCGCGCCGAAGAAGAACAGAACGCCCCTGCTGGCGGGCATCATTGCCGTCTTGCTTCTGGCCTTAGCGGGCCTTGGCATCGGCTACGCCAACCGGGGCACCGCAAACGCTCAGGTCTCCGCCGATCTGGTGGAGATGGAGCAATTCAAGGCTACCGCTGAGAAGCAGTACTACGAGTCGCTCGCCGAACTGGAAGAAATGCGCGGCAGCAACGAAGAGCTGAACGCCCTGATTGACCAGCAGAAGGAAGACCTCCGCACGCAAAAGGAGAAAATCTCCAGCCTCACCCGCGACAGCCGTAACCTGGTTACCGCCCGCCGTGAACTGAAAGAACTCCGTACACAAACCGATGGCTACCTCGCCGAACTGGAGCAAATGCGCCTGGCCAACGCCGAGTTGGAAGAGAACAACCAACGCCTTACCTCCGAACGTGACCTGCTGAGTAGCGACCTGCAAGTAAGCCGCCAGCAAAACGAAAGCCTCAACAGCGAGCGTGCCGTTTTGGTCAGCGAGCGCGAGCAACTCACCAGCGTCAATCAGGAACTGAACCGCAAGGTGACCGTCGCCAGCGCACTGAAGACCAACAATATTACCATCGTTGGCCAGAAAGTACGCAGCAACGGTAAGTTTGCCGACCGCAAAAACGCCAACCACGTAGACCGCCTGCTGGTATGCTTCAACAGCCTCGACAACGCCGTTGCGAAGATGGGCGAAGAGACCTTCCAGCTGCGCATCATCAACCCCGCCGGTGAAACGATCCAGATCGACGCCGAGGGAAGTGGCGTACTCACTACCGCCGACACCGGCGAGCAGGTGCCGTACACCAAGTCCGTGACCTTCGCGTTCGACGGCGCTGCCGCCAGCCACTGTGCCGACTGGACCGTAGAGAGCCAGCAGTACGCCGAAGGAACCTACACCGCTAAGCTCTACAATAAAGGCTTTTACGTGGGTGAAGGCTCCGTTACGCTGAAGTAACCCGCCAGACAATAATTCCGAAAAGATGCGGGGTACGGACCAGATGGTTCGTACCCCGTTTTTTTGTTCTATCAGTTTAAGGCCGTAATGAACTGATTTAACATCAAAAATCTTCGAACCAGGCAAATTTCTCCTGAATAATGCGCGTCTTTTCTTCCTCAACAAATTTCAGGTAAGCCTCCGCCACCGGTGATAGCTTTTTCGTTTTTAGCCACACCAGGTTCCAGTGGGTAACGAGGGGCAAGCCTTTCATTTTTATGATTTCCAGGTCGCCGTTTTTCAGCTCGTTCTTCAGACCGATCAATGGCATGATGGAGTACCCCAGCCCCGCTACAAGCGCCTGCTTAAGGGCTTCGTTGGAGGTAAGTTCTATTTTTTTAAACGCTGGCACTTGCCTGCTCGTTAAAAAGCCCTCCATCGCATCACGGGTAGCGGAGCCTTTTTCACGAAAGAGCAGTGGTTGGGAGGTAAGAATTTTTTCGGCCGTAGTTTTAGAGCTGCGGTTTAGCGACGTGCCTCCGGTCAGGAACAACCGGTTGCGCATCAACTCTACCCGGTTCAGTTTGAGCTGACCAGGTAAGACGGATACCAGGGAAAAGTCTACCTCATTGTTCTCCAGGCTATTGATTACTCTCATTTTATTGGTCACGTCCATCACCAGGTCTACGCTAGGGTGACGGGTCATGAAATCGGACAAAAAATAAGGCATTACGTACTTCGCCGTTGATACGATGGATAGCCTGAGGCGGCCCGCCAGTTCTCCGTGGAAAGCTTTGGTGTTGTAATTGATGGCATCAACCTCCGCAAGGATTTTTTCGGCCGAGCGCGCTATCTCCTGACCAAAATCCGTGACGTACAACTGCCGCCCAATCACTTCCGTCAGTGGAACATCAAACTGATCTTGCAGCTTTCTTAGCTGAATAGAGACCGCAGGCTGAGACAGGTAGAGGTCTTCAGCAGCCTTCGTAACACTTTGTAAATCAACCACTTTAAGGAATATTTCAAGTTGCCGCAAGGTGAAGTCCATAAAAAACACTTATGCTTTACATTAACAATATAAATGTAAAGTTATAAAAAATCCCCATAGATTTGCAATTGTAAAACAGATACGATATGTCCTCCATCACCCAAAGAGATTTTAACCAAGGCAACGGTAAACAGTCCACCGCCTCCCAATCCTTCGACGACAAAAGCCAGTCTTGGGGGAAAGCAAAAGATTTTGCTTCCCAGGCGAGCTTGCTGCTGGTCCCACTGGGGTTGTCTGGCCTGATTGCCCTGTCCGTAGCTAACGGTAAGTTGTTTCTCGGCGAGTTACTGCTGAGTTCTTTCATCATCATTGCCTTAATGTTTTTCAAAGCCAGTGCCGCGCCGCGGAAGTAACTGGTTTCAAGTCTTAACAACTCTCCCTCATCATTACAAATCAAACTAAATTATGGTAGCCGAAGTAGTTCAAAAAATTAACCTCGTAGATGGCCAGTTCACCCCATCCGAAGCATCCGACGTGATGAACGCCTTGATCCGCCAGAAGATCAACTTCCACAAAGTCCAGCGGCTTCAGATGCTGATCGGAGACGACGACTCCGAGACAGCAGAGCTTAGCAGCCGAATCGCTGAATTGCTCGAAGAACAAAAGAAAGCCAAAGAATTTTTCATCCAGGCCCGGAAGGCTGGCCGCAACGTTGTCATCAACGGAACGCTGGAAATTTCCTTTGCGGACTAAAGACTTAGTGGTTGAGTTCACAATTACTTAGCCGTTATTCCTTGTCTTTTCGTACCGTGACTTCGTTGCTAAAATCCTCATTTAGCTACGGCTAAACTCCGGTTTTAGCGCCTTGTCACAGCACGAAAATCCTGCGGACTAAACGACCAGATAATTATGAACTCAACCACTAGTGAGTGTGAGTTTTTTACCTGTAATTATCTTCCAGGTGGCCTCGCTGGCCGGGGCCACCTGTTTTATGCTACAGATTAAAAACTCACCTGACACCACCCTGCCCTTACCACCACCACCACCGTTTTGTGCCTTAACGCTGCCCCGGTAGCCATAACCAAATAAAACCATGCAAAAAATCACCATCGCCAAAGGAGACGGCATCGGTCCAGAAATAATGGACGCGACCCTAAGCATCCTCACCGCCGCCAACGCCCGCATTGAGTGGGACGAGATCGAGATCGGAGAGCAGCTTTACCTAACCGGTAACACCAGCGGCATCGACAAGAGAGCCTGGGAGAAGATCATCGGAAACAAAGTTTTTCTGAAAGCGCCCATCACTACGCCCCAGGGCGGTGGCTACAAAAGCCTCAATGTGACGATGCGGAAGACCCTCGGCCTCTACGCCAACATCCGCCCGTGCAAGAGCTTCCACCCCTTCGTTGCCACGAAGCACCCCGATATGGATGTGGTCATCATCCGCGAAAACGAGGAAGACCTCTACGCGGGCATCGAGCACCGCCAAACGGAGGAAGTCGTCCAGTGCCTGAAGCTGATCTCCCGCCCCGGTTGTGAGAAGATTATCCGCTACGCCTTTGAATACGCGAAGTTGTACAAGCGTAAGAAGGTAAGCTGTTTCGTAAAGGACAACATCATGAAGCTCACCGACGGTCTCTTCCACACCGTTTTCAAAGAGATTGCCGCTGAGTACCCCGATATCGAAACGGACAACTGGATCATCGACATAGGTGCGGCCCGCCTGGCCGACACGCCCGAGATGTTCGACGTGATCGTAACCTCCAACCTCTACGGCGACGTGATTTCCGACATCGCCGCGCAGATCACCGGCTCCGTCGGGCTCGCAGGCTCGGCCAACATCGGCCAGAAATGTGCGATGTTCGAAGCCATTCACGGCTCTGCACCTCCCATCGCTGGCCAGAACATTGCCAACCCCTCCGGCTTGCTGCGCGCGGCCGTGATGATGCTCAGCCACATCGGCCAACAGGACGTTGCCGAAACCGTGAAGAACGCCTGGGCTTGTACCATCGAGCAGGGCATCCACACCGCAGACATCTACAAAGAAGGTATCAGCAAGCAACTCGTAGGCACCAAAGAATTTGCCCAGGCCGTCATCGAGCGCATTGGCCAAAAGCCTGAGATCATTCCGGTAGCTGACTACGAAACCGACGTTCAGCTCCTCGTACCAACTTATAGCCGTAAAAAGCCAGCCAAGAAGGTACTGAAAGGTGTAGACGTCTTCGTAGACTGGACGGGGCTTGAGGTAAACGACCTCGCCGAGTCCCTCCAGAAGCTCAACAACGGCATCGAACTGACCATGATTACCAACCGGGGCGTGAAGGTTTGGCCCAACGGCTTCGACGAAACTTTCTGCACCGACCACTGGCGCTGCCGTTACGAAATACCTTCCGAAGATGCTGCCGATAAGGTCTACATCCCCGACCTGCTTCGCAAGGCCATCTCCGAAAACATTGACGTTATCAAAACGGAGAACCTGTACGAATTTGATGGGGTGAAAGGCTTTTCACTCGGTCAGGGACAGTAGTAAGTCTCAATACGTTTAGACCGACTAAACGAACTTGCCAGATGCCGACCTGTTATTTACGATGGGTTGGCATCTGGCCTTTTTTATTTGGAGGGATCACCACACTACCTGGCACCGCTTAACGGTGCATTTATCCGTACGGAAGATGCTAGTAACCCAAGACTGCGCTACGCTACGTCTTGGGTTATTAGCGTTAAATCCCTACGGGATTGCTCCCTGAATAATTCATGTGTAGCGAATAGCACCAACGTCATACCTTCTTCCGTTCCCAATAATTCTGGTCTTCCGTCTCCGCCAGCAGCGTGAGGTAGGAGTTGTACCGAATATCCGTCACCCGGTCGTCTTCTGCTTCTACGGAGGCGATGACGGCGCAGCCGGGCTCGGTCTTGTGCAGGCAGGAGCCGCCGAATTTACACTCCGGGCTCAGGGCGAAGATTTCGCGGTAGTAGTACGCGATGTCGATCGGCCGGAGGAAGTTGAAGGTTAGGTTTTTGATACCGGGCGGGTCGATGATTTCGCCGCCGAAGGGCAGGTCGAAGAGTTCGGCGAAGGTGGTGGTGTGGGTTCCTTTGCCGGTGTAGTCAGAGATTTCTCCCGTGCGCAGGTCGAGTTCGGGGGCGATGGCGTTTACGAGGGTTGACTTGCCTACGCCACTTTGTCCGCTCAGGAGGCTGCGCTTGTCTTTCAGCAGCTCCTTAAACTGGTCCAGATTGGTTCCTTCCTCGGCGGAGACGAGCAGGACGTCGTAGCCGATGTCCTTATATATGGACGCGATGGCCTCGTAGGTCAGCAGGTCGTCTTCTGTGAGGAGGTCGGATTTATTGAAGACGATGGTGGTATGGATGCCGAAGGGTTCCGTCATCAGCAAGAAGCGGTCGATGAAGCCAAGTTTGACATCGGGATAGAGCAAGGTTACGATGAGCACGGCTTGGTCAATATTGCTCGCCAGCAGGTGCAGTTCGTGTTTTTTGCGTGGGCTCTGGCGGACGACGTAGTTCTTACGATCCTCGATCTTGCGGATGGCCCCTGTTTCCTCATCCCCCGTACCTTCGATGACGACGGAGACGCGGTCGCCTACGGCAATCGGGTTGGTCAGCGCTTTGTCTTCCAGGCGGAAGCGGCCAGCTACGCGGCAACGGAGCTCGGTATCGCCTTCGGGGCTCTTCTCGTCCAGGCGGACGTTGTACCAGGAGCCGGTGGATTTTGTGACGGTGCC
>CAYWMW010000182.1:0-8932 GCA_964458975.1 uncultured Lewinella sp.
CTTCGTCCGGGGTTACTGCGGTGTAATCGCTACGCGATAGCTTGCGTTGGAGGTGCTGCGCCCCGGACTCCGCTGCGCTTCGTCCGGGGTTACTGCGGTGTAATCGCTACGCGATAGCTTGCGTTGGAGGTGTTACATATGTGATAGTTTTGGTGTATGTTGTGGGAGGACCTTGCTTTTTAACCGTCTTTGCATCCTGCGTGCGCGCCAAATGTGCCGCCTCCAATGCCGGAACCGACAACCGACATCACCGAAAATAAAGCAAGTAAGCAGCCGCAAAAGGCACAACGAAGATAAAGGCATCAAACCGGTCAAGCAAGCCCCCGTGGCCGGGCAGCAGGTTACCGCTATCTTTTACATTAACGCTGCGCTTGAGCATGCTTTCCACCAGGTCTCCCAGGCCACCGAAGATGCCGACGATGACGGCGAGGCCGAGCCACTGGGTTACCGGGATTTCCATAAATAAAAAGCTAAGTCCCCAGCCGAACAGCAGGGTAGTAATCAAGCCGCCGATGCTTCCTTCCCACGTTTTTTTAGGTGAAATACGGGGAAAAAGCGGGGTTTTGCCAATCATACTGCCGGTGAGGTAGGCGCCGGTGTCGTTGACCCAGGTGAGTACCAACAGCCCAAAAACGGTACGGTTGCGGAATTCATCACCGTCAAAAGCGATGAAGTTCACGAGGGCAAACGGGATGCCGATGTAGAATAACCCCAGGATCATGAACGCGATGTTGGCGAAGGGTTCTTTACTGTTGCTGTAGAGCTCGTAGATGAAAATAGTGAAAACGATGGGCGAAAACAGAAGGGCCGAAATGGTGATGAAAGCTTCGGGATCAATTACTTTTCTCAGCTTGAGGATGGTAACGAGGACGAAGGGCAACAGGCCCAGCACTACGCCGAATACTTTACGGATTTTATCGCGCCGGGTGTGTAAATCAAGGGTCAGGCCCAGAAACTCCCAGAGGCAGCCCGCGGCGATGATCAGGAACAAGGCCGCAAAGGTATACGGGCCAGTCAGGTGGCCAGCAGCCATGATGATGACAAAAATTACGGCGGTGACGAGCCTTCTCCAGAGTCCTTGCATGTACGATAAGCTATGAAATATGGGTATTCGCTTGGGGGTAAGATAAGCACAGGGCGGTTATCATTCACCAGCGGGGTCTACTTTATGCTGCGCGGGAAATTACTTCCTGGAGTCTCCCTTCGGCATCGAAGTACGCTACTCCCTGAAATAAGCCTTAACTTAAGGCCGCGAACCAAAGCACGCAACCATGGCTAAGGCTAAGTCCGACGATGATTTGAAACTGTACTACTCCATTGGCGAAGTAGCCGAGAAGCTTGGCGTTAATGCGTCCCAACTTCGTTTCTGGGAGTCCGAGTTCAAGCACATCAAGCCCAATAAGAACAGCCGAGGAGAGCGCCGCTTTACGAAAGAGAACATCAAACAACTCGAAGAGGTGGAGTACCTCCTCAAGGAGCGGGGCTTCACCATCGAAGGGGCCCGCAAAGAGATCGCCCAGGCCAAAAAGCCCGTTGCTGGCAAAGAGGAAGTCATGAACCGCCTCAAAATGGTGCGGGAGCGGCTGGAGAAAATGGTGGAGTGAGGTTTAGCGGTGCATCCGCCGCAGGCAAAGCATAAGCGAGGAAACTGATTAGGGCGCTTTCGCAGGTGCCGTGCCGGGGTCCTTAGCAACGGATGCCCAAACCACTTCGTACCTTTGCCATCATCATGGCTTACCTGTTGTATTACTGTATCCTGCTGCCACTGAGTTGGCTGCCGTTGCCCGTACTTTACGGCATCGGCCGGTTTTTTTACTGGCTGGGCTACCACGTATTCGGGTACCGCCGCAAGGTGGTGTACGACAACATCCGCGGATCTTTTCCGGACTGGCCCGAAGACCGGGTAAACGCACAGGTCGATAAATTTTACCGCTACTTTTTCGATAGCCTGGCTGAGTCGATCAAGATGTTCTCTATGTCTGAGCGGGAGACCGTAGCTCGCTGCCGGATCGAGAACCCTGAAATTTTGGAACCCTACGCAAAGGCCAATCAAAACGTCATAATTTGCGGAGCGCATTACGCGAACTGGGAAATTGCCGCCATTTCCTTCCCCTCCCAATTTCCGGGGATGACCGTAGCAGCCGTCTATTCGCCCCTCAAAAACGAAACCCTGGACGGGCTCGTTCACGGAAACCGAACCCGAACGGGTGTCCACTTAATCTCGCGTAGAGCCGTGGATGTGTATTTCAACGACCCGGTAAGGCCAGCCGCCGAAATTTTCATCGCCGATCAATCCCCCAGTAATGCGGCCTGGTACAAGGTCCACTGGACGCGCTTTCTGAACCGTACCACCAGTTTCCTGATGGGCCCGGAACGCTACGCCGTTCGCAATAGCCGCCCAGTCTTCTACATGAACCTCCAGATGGTAAAGCGTGGCCACTATGTCTCCCGCCTGATGCTCATCACGGACGATCCGCAAGGAACCGAACCCGGCTTCATCACCGAAGCCTTCGCCCGCCAGCTGGAAAAAGAGATCGAGCGCGACCCCACCCCCTGGCTCTGGACGCACCGCCGCTGGAAGCGGGGCGTTGCGCCCGAGGCCGCCGCTGCGCTGGAAGGGAAGGAGTGGCTCGCCGGGCAGTATGATCGATTGACGAACCCGTGAAGGGCGTGAACTCAAATGGAACCTGGCCTTCCGCAACCCCTTAGGAATTCGTCACAACTATATTTAAAAACTCATAATCCAGACAGTACAGGATGGTTTGCCGCAAATTATAAAACAAATTTGTGTAGGTTGAAACCGGATTTCTGATCTGGCGGGTTTTAACTGAAGGCGAGGCAAAAAATGTAGACAATGCCGTAGTGTTGGCGAGGCTTTTTAACGAAGCCAGCGGTCTAAAAGACACTGAGCAAAAGTCTGGGTTTACTTATAGTACCCTCGGTCACTTCAGATGAATCCCGGAATTTAAACGCTCGTTTATGCAAATTACACACCGCTTTTTCGCCTTAACGGGTCTAATGCTTCTGTTTTTAGGCTGCGGCCAGAACGAGGTCGCTACCGCTGGTGACGACCAGGAGTCGGCTCCGTGGGTTACCTTAACGAAAGGCAATACTTTAGCTGGCTGGACGATCCTTGGCGGGGAAGCCGACTATACCATCAAAGACGGAGTCGTTACCGGAACGACGGTAGCCAACACACCCAATACCTTTCTGGCAACCGACGAAATGTACGGAGACTTTATTCTTGAACTGGATTATCTCGTTGATCCGAAGATGAACTCCGGCGTCCAGTTTCGGAGCAACAGTTTTGCGAACTATAAAAACGGTCGCGTTCACGGTTACCAGATGGAAATCGACCCTTCCCCCCGGGCCTATAGCGGCGGGATATTTGACGAAGGCCGCCGTAAATGGCTGGTGACCCTTAAGGATAACCCCGCTGGCCAAAAAGCTTTTAAGCAGGGAGAATGGAACAGCGCCCGGATTGAAGCCATCGGTGACAACATTCGCATTTGGCTAAACGGCGTACCGACGGCTAAGCTGATCGACGATAAGACCGCGACCGGATTTATCGGTCTGCAGGTTCACTCCATTTACGGAGACATGACCCCGGGCATGGAAATCAAATGGCGCAACGTACGTATCCTGACTGAAAACCTGGATCAGTATGCCCGGGAGATAAACTTACCCTCCACCACTACGCTCAACCAACTTACCCAGGACGAAGCCAAAAACGACTGGGAGTTGCTCTTCGACGGGAAAACCACCGACAAATGGCGCGGTGCTAAACTAACAAGCTTTCCAACGGAAGGCTGGACCGTTACCGACGGGATCCTTTCCGTTGCCGAGACCGGAGGAGCGGAATCCGCCGCAGGCGGAGATATCGTAACCGTGGAAAAATACGGTGACTTTGAACTGACCGTGGATTACCGCCTGACGGAGGGTGCCAATAGTGGCATCAAATACTACGTCGACACGGAATTGAATAAAGGCGAAGGGTCTTCCATTGGGCTTGAGTACCAGCTGCTCGACGATGAGAACCACCCCGACGCAAAACTCGGTAGCCACGAAGGTAGCCGTACGTTAGCTTCAGTCTACGACCTGATTCAGGCCGACCCGACCAAGCCTGCCGGGCCAATCGGGAGCTGGAATACGGCCCACATTACCTCCAAAGACGGCCAGGTTACTTACTACCTGAACGGAGTTGAAGTCTTGTCTTTCGACCGCTTTAGCGACTCGTTCAAAAAACTCATTGAGGAAAGTAAATACGCCAAGTGGAAAGACTTTGGCCAGTTTCCGGAAGGACACATCCTGCTTCAGGACCACGGAGACCGGGTAGACTTCCGGAACATCAAGATTAAAAAATTATAGACGTTTTTCCGTGGGTAATGGTTAACACCACCTGGCGGCAGAGCATATAAACATAAAGAGTATGAGCAACCGTAGACAATTTATCCGTCGTTCCGCCACCGTAGGTGCCGGAGTACTGGCGTTACCCAAACTAGCTTATTCCGGTATTCTGGGGGCAAACGAAAGCCTCAACGTCGCCGTAATCGGCGTAAGAAGCCGGGCCAGAGCCCTTACCAAAGCCATCGGTGCTTACCCCAACGCTAAAGTGATGTACACCTGCGACGTTGACGATAAAATCATAGAGAAAAACAATGTCTACTGCCAGGAGACACTGGGCTACGTGCCCAAGGTGGAGAAAGACTTCCGCAAAGTGCTCGAAAATAAGGAGATCGATGCCGTCTTCATCGCTACGCCCGAGCACTGGCACGCACCGATGGCCATCATGGCCCTGCAGGCGGGCAAGCACGTGTACGTCGAAAAACCGTGCAGCCATAACCCCTGGGAAAACGAAATGCTCGTAAAGGCCCAGCGCAAGTACGGAAAGAAGGTGCAGATGGGAAACCAGCAGCGTTCCGCTTCCTCCTCCGCACTGGCCGTGAAGGAAATTTCGGAGGGCATCATCGGCGATGTCTACAAAGGCGAGGCTTATTACAGCAATAATCGCGGATCAATCGGTAAGGGCAAGATGGTGGACGTGCCCACCCACCTCGACTGGGAACTCTGGCAGGGGCCGGCTCCCCGCCAGGCCTATCAAGACAACGTACACCCCTACAACTGGCACTGGTTTAAGCAATGGGGCACCGGTGAAATCCACAACAACGGAACCCACGAGATCGACGTTTGCCGCTGGGCGATGGGGCTCGGGCTTCCCAAAACCGTTACCTCCTTCGGGGGTAAATATACGTACGATGACGACTGGCAATTTGTGGACAACCAACAGGTCACTTACGGCTACGATGACGACAAGTTTATTACCTGGAATGGTCACAGCCGGGGGTTGATGTTCCCCAAACGCCCCGGCCGTGGAGCTACGATCTACGGTAGTAAAGGGGCCGTAGCGTTGAGCCGTAATGGTTACCAGCTCTACAACCTGGGCGGAAAGTTGATCAAGGAGATAAAAGAAAAAGAACAGAGCGCGACCACCAACACCGTCGGTGCCGGCGGGCTCGATGTCTCGCACGTTGCCAACTTCTTCAACGCCATCCGAATGGACGAGCAGCAAAACTCACCGATCGTAGACGCCAGCATCACCACCCATATGTGTCACCTCGGCAACATCGCCCAGGATCTCGGCCGCACCCTCCGCGTCGATCAGCGTACGGGCCACGTGTTTGACGACGACGAGGCGATGAGCCACTGGAAGCGGGAGTACGAATACGGCTGGGAGCCTACCCTGTAAGAAAAGACAATCAATAGATTAGCCATGAAAACCGTCCTGTTTCTCTGCGCCCTTATACTCACCTCCCTGACGGCCTCCGCCCAGATCAGGCATGGCCTACGCGACGAAAGCGGGAGGCACGTCATTCCGAGGGGATTCGTCGTCAATACGAACGACGGAAAGGGGGAGGTTACCTTCAATTCCGACGATTACCTCCGGATGGTGCGGCTCGGAGCGAACGCTCAGGTCATCCGCCTGGAGCTTGGCAAACTAAGTAGCTTTCCCGGAGGGCACCTGGACAAGACCTACCTGCGCAAGCTGGATGACCTGGTCAGTTTGGGCCGGCACGCGGGAATGAAGACCGTATTCAAAATGACGGTCTACGGCATCGACAAATTCTCGTGGGAAAACTTCTGGCTCAACGAAAAGGGTGAATACCAGACCTACATTAACGCCTGGAAAGTGATCTGGAACAGGTATTCAACCGACGAATCCGTACTGGGCTACGACGTCCTGAACGAGCCCCGGAAACTGACCATGGATATCTCTTACAACGAGTTGACGGAGCGATACCTCGTTCCTTTCTACCGGCAAATTATTGATGAAAGCCAACGAATAAACCCCGACAAGATGGTACTCTTTCAGTCCATCTTCATGAATAAAGGCGAAGCCATTGATAACAACCAGTACGCCGAGATTACCGCTCCGGTTAACCGTAAGAACATCATCTTCGCCCCGCATATTTACCAAAACAAGGCCGATTTAGTTAAACCGGTGATGGATCGGTTTGACGAAGAGTCGACGATGCTGGAAGCACCCATCATGGTCGGGGAATGGGGCTTTCCCACTTTTGCCACGACCGATACCACCGTTTCCGGGAGACTGGGGCAACTGGCGTACCGGGAGCTATACATCCGTACCGCGGAGGTATTTGACCGTATGGGTATTGGCTCCATAAAAGCGTGGTTTCTGGGCAACCGAACCATGCAGAACTTTTTACCCGGCGGGCCTTCCACCTGGTCTATTTTCAGTGATAAAACCGATGCTGGCACGGTCGAAAGAAAGTACATCACCGATGTAATTGCCAGGCCATATCCCCAGGCCATTGCGGGAACGATCCAGACTTTTCTTTTCAACCACGCCACGCGTACTCTTGACTTGAAACTGATTGCCGATAACGGCAAGGGTGCCTCGGTGATCTTCATCGGAGCCAACCGACATTACCCCGACGGGTTTTCCGTACTTATCGGAGACGACCTCGTCCTTTTCCATGACCCCCTGAAAAAGGCGGGGCTGGAAGTGTACCAATGCCCGCCGACCTCCAGTGCCGCAGATTTCTTTTGGGATGAAATAACGCAAAAGCTTACGGTACTGAAGTGGCCCACTGACGGCGTAAAACTAAACGTAAGAATCGTCCCCGGCCTCCGTAATTTTGAATTGTCCGGGGAATAGCGGTCAACTGTAGCAGCCTGTCGGTGAACGTTCTTCCCGACGGTCCACTAGTTTCGCTTACGCTTGCGGGTGTGGTCCCAGAGTTTTCTGCGGAAGGCTTTTTCGGTTTCGGGCAGGCGAATGACCTTAGTGGCGGGGAGTAGTTCGAGGTATTTATCTTCCGCTTCCAGGCTGAGCGCCAACATTTTTTGCCGCCGGGTACGACGTTGTAGCAACTCGGAGCGGGCTTCCGCTTCGGTCATTTTTCCGGTGGCGTATATATCGGTTTTTCCGTGGCGGGGTTCATTCCTGTCTCTTGCCATACGCTTTTCGTAGGCCCAATAAACGGGAAAAAAGGAGGTGGCCTGCTGCTTGCTTAGTTCAAGTTCTTCGGTGATGAAGGCCTGGCGAGCGGCCTTTATCCGGGCGAAACGATCGGCACGCTCCTCGGTGCTGAGGCGTTCGTTGTGCCCTCCGCGCTCGTGGCCAGGCTGGGCAACAAGGGGGGCGGCGCACAGGATGAAAAGGAAAAGGAGTAGCTTATTCATTGAAGTCAAAATTAGAAGTCTCGGCTGAATAGAGTTCGGTTTCGAAGTTGTCGAGGTTCTCGGCAATGTAGGCTTCGATGTCTTCGGCATCGATGCCGGCCAGTATTTCTTCGCTGGCGGGTACGGGGGTATCTTCAGCAACCCGTGCGTCATTTACTGAGGTGGGCCAAAGGGTAAACGCCGCTACGAGCAGCAGGATGACTGCGGCGGCGAGGCTCATCCATTTACGACCGATGCCGACGGTGCGGGCCGGTGCTTTACCGGCCAGGATGCTGCGTTCGGCGAGGTCCGTGAAATAAGCAGGCTCCGGAGTCCGGAAACCGTCTCCGCGTTTTTGCAACTCGGCCAGGCGGCCGGAGAGTTCGTGGTTTTCGTTATTGGACATATGCTTTGAGTTGTAATTCTATTTTTTTGACAGCCAGGTGGTAGCTGGCCTTGAGTGCGCCTTCCGAAGTACCGGTAATTTCGGAAATCTCGCGGTAGGGGAGGTCGTCGAAATAACGGAAGCTGAAAACGGCGCGTTGTTTGGGGGGTAGGGTAGCGAGGGCCCGTTGCAGGTGGGCCTGTGCGGCGTCCCCGTCAAAATAGCCATCGGCTTCCAGGTGTCGGCTGGCGATGGTGCCGGGGTCTTCGGCGCTGAAGCGGGCGTTGCGGCGTTGGTTGCTGCGCAGCCAGCTCAGTGCTTCGTTGGTGGCGATGCGGTAGAGCCAGGTACTCAGCTTGCTGTCTCCCCGAAACTTCCCCAGGTTGCGGTACACCTTCACTAGGGTGTTTTGCAGCACGTCGTCCGTATCCGCGCCCGAGTGCAGCATCCGCAGCAGGTGGCGGTGCAGCGCAGGGCCGTAGCTGGCCACCAGTTTACGGAAGGCCGCATCGCGTTGGCGCGGGTCGTTGAGCTCGCCGAGGAGAACAAATTCTTCGGTTGGTGGGGTCATGCACAGGTTTGGACGTTCTGGCCCAGGACAAGGTTTATTCCGGGCTGAATGTTTTTTTTGGCGCGGCCGCAGGTGCCGGGGGAGGTTGGAGGGGCGGTGCGTCTTCAGATGTAGTAATTTGTTGGTACGCTTAGTTACTCCTTCGAAGGGCGGGAATAAGTCCTGAAATTTTCAAGTAAATACAATTACCTTGTGTTAGGGGTTGCGGAACAATAAGTTATCCGTTTAAAAAATGGCACTCGCGGCCCTGATGGAGTTCGAGCCGTCACAACCGTAGCTATGGCTATGCTTGC
>CAYWMW010000183.1:0-8921 GCA_964458975.1 uncultured Lewinella sp.
TGGTGCAAGACACCAGCAGAGAGCATGTAAATAAAAAAAACAAAATTCGCATAGGATTTATCATTTAAAAGAGTAAAAAAACACCACGAAAAGAATATCCGGGTGATCAACAACACAAATATAGGGCAGCGAGGGGGGGGAGGATCAAATAAATAACAACTCATTTTCTATTATTCCAAAATATTCATAATTAAAAAGACCATATCAACCCTCATTCCTGTGGTTCGATCAGATCTCTACCGGTGGCACTTAATTGTAGGCTGTCTAATCTGACGGTCTTTACCCGTAACGGGTTTTTACCGTTAAAACGCAGAGCGTTTTCTTCGGAATAGCCCCTTTCGCTACGCGGCTACCTCCGGTGGTCCGCCGAGCCTGAGGCGAGGCTTGTTGGAGAGGGGATGGGGTGAGGTTACCACGGGCTGAACGCGACAGATTAGACAGCCTACACTTAATTGTATTACACCTAAAAAAACGCCGCCCCCTCCCAAAGGAAGAAGCGGCGTTTTTTTAGTCAAATAGTAAAAAGTCACGTAGTCAGATAGTACGCCAGTCCAAAGACTGTATGACGATCTGACTACATGACTGTTAGACTATTAGTCGCGGCGGTCACGGCGGTCACGGCGGTCACGACGTCCACCACCACCACGGCGGTCACCACGGTCTCCGCGGTCGCGGCGTGGGCGGTCCTTGGCGGCTTTGCGCTCGGCTTCGAGCTCTTCGTCGGTCGGGATGGTGCCGTCAGCGCGGGGCATGATGGCTTTGCGGCTGAGGCGAAGCTTACCGGTGCGCTCGTCAATCTCGACGAGCTTGAAGGTAACCTCGTCGCCTTCGCTGAAGGCGTCCTCTACGTTGTCGATGCGCGTGTGGCTCATCTCGGAAACGTGCAGCAGGCCGTCTTTGCCGCCTTCGAAGCCAACGAATACACCGTAAGGCATAACCGTCTTCACCGTACCGGTGTAGACTTCGCCAACTTCAGGCGTGAAGGTGATCTTCTTGATGCGGGCAACGGCGTCGTCAATCGCAGCTTTATCGTTGGAAGCGATGGAGATGTGGCCCTTACCGTCAACTTCGTCGATGTTGATGTTGGTACCGGTCATTTCCTGTAGCTCCTGGATGATCTTACCGCCGGGTCCGATTACGGCACCGATGTAAGACTTCTCGATGATCAGCTTCACAATCCGTGGGGCGTGAGACTTGAGGTCATCCGCTGGCTTAGCGATAGACTTCGCCATTTCGCCGAGGATGTGGAGACGGCCTTCACGGGCCTGCTCCAGGGCTTGTTCGAGTTGCTCGTACGGGAGGCCATCAATCTTGATGTCCATCTGGCAAGCCGTGATACCTTCTTCGGTACCGGTCAGCTTGAAGTCCATATCACCGAGGGCATCTTCGTCGCCGAGGATGTCGGAGAGGATGGCAATTTTGCCACCTTCAGCCACCATGCCCATCGCGATACCGGCTACGGGGCGCTTGAGTTTCACCCCACCGTCCATCAGTGCCATAGAGCCGGCACAGACCGTTGCCATGGAGGAGGAACCGTTGGATTCCATGATGTCGGAAACGATGCGGATCGTGTGGGTCATCTCATCGGGCAGTACCTGACGGATGGAGCGGTGCGCGAGGTTGGCGTGGCCTACTTCACGACGGCCGGGACCGCGCATCGGCTTCGTCTCGCCTACGGAGTAAGCGGGGAAGTTGTAGTGCAGGATGAAGTCGGCGTAGCTGTTTTCGTACGCAACGTCCACCATCTGCTGGTCGGTCTTCGTACCGAGGGTGAGGCTGGTCAGGGCCTGCGTCTCACCACGGTTGAAGATGGCCGAGCCGTGGGCACTGGGCAGGTAGTCGATCTCGGTCCAGATGTCCCGTACCTGGTCGAACTTACGCCCATCGAGGCGGATGCCTTCGTTGAGCATCAGATCGCGGACGGTCTTCTTCTGGATCTTGTCAAAAGCAGCGGAGAGGTCGGCTTTGTTTTCGGCCATCCACTCTTCGCCCTTCGCTTCCAGGGCGGCGGCTTTGTAGTTCTCCTTGATTTCTTTGTAGGCGGCTTTGCGCTGGGCCTTATTGAGGGCGCTGCGGGTCATTTCCTCGACGGGTGCTTTGATGAGGCCGGAAACGTACTCCAGGATTTCAGCGGGCACCTCGTGGATTTCCACGTCGCGGGTGGTGGCTTTATCGCCAACCATTTCGCGGAGTTCCAGCTGGGCCTTACACTGCACCTTGATGGCTTCGTGGCCGGCTTTGAGGGCTTCGATGATGGCTTTTTCGTCCACCTCTTTGCCTTCACCTTCAACCATCATGATGTTGTCCATATCGGCGGCAACGATGAGGTCCAGGTCGGCATCCTTGAGGGCGGAGCGGTCGGGGTTGATGACGTACTCACCACCAATGCGCGCTACGCGACACTCGGAGATGGGGCCGGCGAAGGGGATGTTGGAGGTCATCAGGGCAGCAGAGGCGGCGAGGCCAGCCAGCGCATCGGGCATCACCTCGGGGTCGAGGCTGATGAGGTTGATGATCACCTGCGTATCGAACATGTAGCCCTTCGGGAAGAGCGGACGAATGGCGCGGTCAACGATCCGGCTGATGAGGATCTCGTAATCGTTGAGGCGGGTCTCCCGGCGGAAGAAGTTACCGGGGATGCGGCCTGCGGCGGCAAACTTCTCCTGGTAATCCACGCTGAGGGGGAAGAAGGACTGGCCTTCACGAACGCTCGTTCCGGAAACTACGGAACAGAAAAGCATGGTCTTTCCACACTTTACGACGACGGAACCGTTGGCCTGCGTGGCCAGCTTTCCGGTCTCGATGGTAACGTCGCGGCCGTTGGGCAGGGCGAAGTTTACCGTCATTGGGGTCTTATTACCCATGGTTATATATGACTTAGATTAGATATTAGTATCAAGATTGGTTTCCTTCGGAGGAGCAAGCACGCAGGCCTTCGGCCTTTACCTTGCTCCTCCAAAGGAAACCAACCTTGCACCTGCGGCCGCGCCAAAAGAGCACAGCCCTACGGAAGCAAGGTTAAAGAAAAACAGCCTTAAGGAGGGGGAAGAAGAGAATACGCCAGGGGCGCAAGGTGCGTGGATACGCAATGGGAGTCTGCATCCCGCCGGTGGTCCGCTAATAGGTATTTGTAAGGTAAACACCCTGAACCGGCGGCGGCCACACGTTTGTGGCCTCAATCTTATGGTCATTTTATTTCGCGGCGAAGATAGGGAATTATTCGAATAAATATTCGCCCTAAGCAAAGCTTACTTAGCCAACTGCCCACGCAGCGCCAGCATCGTTCCCAGGTGCATCGCTTCGTGCATGTTGTTGAAGGCCAGTGCGTCTTCTACGCTGGCCAGGGTGACACCAAAGCTGGTGGTATATTCTTTGTAGTTGCTGAAGTCTTTTTCGTTGAGGTCTTCCGCCAGTTGCGCTACGCCGTTCAGGAGTTTTGCGGCAATCAGGTCATATTCTTCCTGGCTCGCCGGGCCTTCGGGGCGGGTGCCTTTGCGGTACCGGTCGATAAATTCCCGGTCAGAAGGCGTCTTTTGTCCGCCCAGACCGTAGACCAGGAGTTCCATAGTTGCCACAACGTGGCCAGCGTTCCAGACAAGGTTATTATTGAATCCGGCAGGAATTTCGTTGGCTTGCTCAAGGCTGTGCGCCTTAAAAATTCCGAGCACGTTTTTGCGGGCGGCCAGCAGCAGGGCCAGCGTATCTTTGGTTTGTTTACTCATTTGCGCAAGGTAGGCATTGTTGTTGGTTGGCGGTTGTCCGTTGTCGGTTGTCCGTGCGTGATAACGGATAACGGACAACCGTTAAAACTTAAGCTGGGGAACGATCAACTTCCGACTACCATTAAGTTTTTTCAATTTGAAAAGCGCCCGTTGGAGCGGCACACTACTACCGGAGCTGATAAAAATATGGGCGGGGCCGCGGGTGCCGGGTGAGGTTTCAGCGAGTAAGCCGCGTTGCTCTAGCAACCGTCTCGCCTGGCGGGCGGCGGCCGGGGATGGGTCCAGAATACTTACCAACGGGCCGCAAACCGCCACGATCTCATCTTTGACCATCGGGTAATGCGTGCAGCCCAACACCAGCGTATCAATGCCTTCTTCAAGCATTGGCTCCAGTATTTCCTGAAGCTTTTGGATCAGGTGCTGACTTCCGGAGGCTTCCGTCTCAATGAGGGGAACGAGCCCAACACAGGCATTTTCAAATACAGGGGTGTCGTTAAGGTATTTATTGCGCAGCGCGAGGTAACGCGGACTTTTAAGTGTTGCCGCTGTAGCAAGCACTCCTACGCCATTCGCATTGGCGGCGGGCTTAACGGCAGGTTCCATCCCCACAAAAGGGACGTCCGGAAACTCCGCCCGCAGTGCATCAATCGCGATGCTGGTAGCGGTGTTGCAGGCCACAACGATCATCTTAGCCCCCTGGCCCAACAGGTAGCGGGTAATTTTTTGGCTCCGCAGCAGAATTTCCTCCGCCGGGCGGGGGCCGTAGGGCGCGTAGGCATTGTCCGCCACGTACACGAAGGTCTCCTCCGGCAAAAGCTCCGCCATCGCTGCTGCGACGGACAGGCCGCCGATGCCGGAGTCGAAGATGCCGATGGGCGGTTGTTGGTTGTCGGTTGTCGGTTGTCTGATGTTGGTTGTTGGTTGTCGGTTGTCGGTTGGGGTGCGAAGATGGGGTAAAACAAAACGGCCCGCAACTCCGGTGAGGAGCTACGGGCCGTTTTTTTTAACGGTTGTCGGTTGTCAGTTGTCAAGTGCGGACAACCGAGAACTGATCTTACATACCGAGCTTGGCCTTAACGGCGGTGCTCACGTCAGAAGTTTCTTCGCCGTAGAGCAGTACCTGCTGGTCGAAGATGAACTGGTAGCCCTGTTCTTCGGCAACGGCCTTGATGGCTTCGTTTACCTTTTCGTAGATGGGCTCTAGGAGTTCGGTGCGCTTTTTCTGGAGGTCTTCCATCATGCTTTTTTCAAAGTCGCCAATTTCGGCCTGGCGAGCTTCCAGCTTAGCGGACTCTTCCTGCTGTACTTTGGGCGTCAGCTCACCGGCCTGGGCCTGTGTCTGGAGCTTCTGTACGTCTGCCTGGAAGGTTTCGACCATTGCGCGGCCTTTCTTCTGGAGTTGCGTCTGAAGGGCTTCGAGGCCGGATTCAGCAGCTTTCATTTCGGGCATCTCGGCGAGGATGGCCTGGGAGTTTACGTAGCCGAATTTCTGTGCGGAGGCGGTGGTGGTAGCGGCGAGGAGCAGCAGGGCCACGACGGCCAGTTGGAAAAACTTTTTCATTTGATGTAGTTGAATAGTTGCCATTTTTTTAGCGGCCGCAAAGATAAGTAAATCCTGCGTCCGGTAAAAAGACACGTTTGAAAGTAGCCCCGGTTGGTTGGTTTGGGGGGCGGGAGGTTAGGAACTAGAAATTAGAAACTAGGAACTAGGAACTAGGAACTAGGAACTAGGAACTAGAAACTAGGGAACTAGCTGCTAGTTTCTAGTTCCCTAGTTTCTAGCTTCTAGTTTCTAGTTCTTAAGTGCACGGAGGATGTCGTCCGTCTTATCGTAAGTATCGTTGGCGAAGATGATGCCAGCGGAGCCTGCGCGGTCGAAGATGAAGTCGTAGCCCCTGGTGGAGGCGTAGTTTTCGATGGCTTCGTAGATGGCGTCCTGAATGGGTTTCACCAGTTCCTGGCGGCGCTGGAAGAGGGAGCCTTCGGGGCCGAAGCGGTCGCGCTGCATTTTCTGCACGGCCTGCTCTTTAGCGATGATCTCGTCTTCGCGCTGGGCGCGCTGCTCTTCGGTAAGGAGCACTTGCTCGGCCTGGTACTTGCTGTACATGCCTTTGATGGCGTCGTACTGCTGGCTGATGTCTTGTTGCCATTTGGCGGCGAGTTGGTCTAGTTGCTCCTGGGCATCCTGGTATTCGGTGATGTTACCGAGAATCTTTTCCATGTCAACGGAAGCGATTTTCTGGGCGGAAAGCGAGCTGCCGAAGCCAACGAGGGCAAACAGGGCAACGAAGAGAAAGGTACGGATACGCATGATGTTAGCTTTAGTTTGAGGGTTCAAAAGTAAGTTGGCCACTTCGGACCGTCTGCCTAATAGACGCGCCAAAGGGGTTGAAGTTATGGCCTTGCGATTGTTTTAAGAGTTCGCAATTTACCACAACCAACTGTTATTCATACAACTACGACAAAACGCCTGCCTTTCGGAGATATGGTGTTTAACGTAAAATTAACGAGTGCCTCCGGCTGTTTAGCGGGTCTTAGCCCTTGTTTTGGCGCTTCAGCAGCACTGTAGAGACCTGATTTAGCTTCGGAGCGACTTGCTCGAAAACCTTCTTTGCATCCTGCGGCCGCGCCCTGATTGGTTTTGTGGTTTTGTGGTTTTGTGGTCTGGTGGTCTGGTAGCGTCACCAAACCACCGAACCACAAAACCATATAGCCCCTGAGCCTCAAAAATCAGCGGAGAAACAAAACAAATACACGCTGCCGCTGTATTCAACACCGTAAACCAAAACACAACATTATGGCCCTCAAAGCAGGAGACAAAGCTCCCCTTTTCACCCTTCACGCAAGCGACACGAGCGAAGTAAACCTGAGCGATTACGCCGGTAAAAACGTAGTAGTCCTTTTCTTCCCCCTCGCCTTCACCGGCACCTGTACGGAAGAGCTCTGCACCATGCGCGATGCCCTCACCGAGTTCAACGGCATGAATACCGACGTAGTAGCCATCAGCGTAGACAGCCCCTTCACGCTGGCGAAGTATAAGGAAATAGAAAGCCTGAACTTCCCCCTCCTCAGCGATTTCAACAAAGAAGTAAGCCGCCAGTACGGCTCTTTGTACGATACTTTTGTCTTCGGCATGGAGGGCGTTTCTAAGCGTTCCGCCTTCGTCGTCGACGCAGAAGGCATAATCCGTTACGCAGAAGTGCTGGAATCTGCCGGGGATTTGCCTAACTTTGCAGCCGTGAAGGAAACATTGAGTTCCCTCTAATCGTTTCTCCTCAAAAGATTGCCCGCCAGTATGTTATACGCCCACGCTCCCCAGGAAGATGTCTTACTAGAAGAAGAAATTGAGGTCGGTTCCGGTGAACCCGCTGACCTGATCGTGTACAACGACGATCATAACACCTTCGACTGGGTAATGAAAAGCTTCGAGGAAATCCTCGGCCACTCTTCCCAACAAAGCGAACAACTGGTGATGCTGATCCACTTTAAAGGCAAGGCAACCGTAAAGTCCGCCGCCATGGCCGAACTGCGGCCCAAGCGCGAAGCGCTCGTAGACCGGGGGCTCTCGGCGGTTATTGAAGGCAGATAGTAATGTAGTATTGTAGGGGGTAGTAATGTAGTACCTCCAACGACGGTACTACATTACTACCTCCTACATTACTACACTACTTGCTCCATGGCCATATTTCGCCTCGATCCCCGCTTCCCCGAACTCTTCCCCGATCCTCTCCAAACCAACGGTGACTCTCCGGCCTGTTTCGGCGGAGGCCTCAGCCCCGAGTGGCTCTTCAACGCTTACCACCTCGGCTATTTCCCCTGGTTTAGCGACAACGAACCCATTTTTTGGTGGCACCCCGATCCGCGCTTCGTGCTCTTCCCCGATAAGCTGAAGGTGAGCAAAAGTATGCGCCCCTATTTCAACCAACAAAAATATACGGTTCGTTACGACACCCAGTTTCGGACAGTCATGAACCACTGCCGCGAGACCTACCGCCCCGGCCAGTGGGGCAGCTGGATCACCGACGAATTGGTGGAAGGCTACGTCGGCCTCCACGAAATGGGCCTGGCCCACAGTGTTGAAGTCTACGAAGGCGATAAGCTGGTGGGTGGGCTCTACGGCCTCGCCCTCGGCAAGGTTTTCTTCGGCGAGAGTATGTTTCACCACCGGCCCAACGCCAGTAAGTTTGCTTTCATCAGCCTCGTTCGCCGCCTGCAAAGTGAAGGCTTTCGGGTGATCGATTGCCAGCAGGAAACCGGCCACCTTAAATCTTTGGGCGGGGAGGCAGTAACCCGCCAGGAATTCCTGAACCTGATTGGGCCAATTCGGGAGGAAGGAACGGTGCGGGGGAAGTGGACGTGAGCTTTCGCTCGGCGGACGAGTTAGCCTTCGCCCTCCAAGTCAATCAACGGCAAAAGCCCCCGGTCAATACTGTCTGTTTGTAGCGAATCGAGCAGGAGGCTATCGCGCAGTAAGGTATCGAACCGGATCTCGAAGGGGAAGAGCGGGCGCAGGGGCAAGGGTGCGGAGAGTTCCTTCACGGGCGGAGCGCCGGGGCGGTTGGGGCGGGGCGGGCGGCCTTCGATGCGGCGCATTCTTCTGGCCCGGTCAATGAGCAATGAATCTGCACGGCGGATGGCTTCTTCGATTACATCTTTCTGGCAGTCGCGCTCCAGGTTGCGGGCCAGGTCCGCTACCCGGTCATGGTATTTTTCCAGCACGACCGCTTCGGAATCGATCTCGTCCGGGGTGCAGGCAGTTGCCATCACGAGGGCGATGAACAGCAGGGTAAGGGGGTGGTACTTCAGGTTCATCGCCGCTGATTTTGGGGGATTCGGGCGCGAAGGCGGGCTTCTTCTTCCAGCATTCGTTGCACGATGCTGTCGGTGGCAACGGCTACGCGGTCCTCAAAATCAGCCTTGCAGATGCTGTCGTAAAGCGGCCGGAGGCTGTCCATTTCCGTGCTAACGAGTTCATTGATGCGTTCGCGCTCCTCCATCGTGAGGCGGATGTTGATGTTTTCTTCGGTGTCCGAAGCGCAGCCGGTCAGGGCCAACAGCAAGGGGATGAGCAATAGGGGTAATCGCATGGCGGCAAAGATAGACGGCTTTGGCGGATCATTAGGGGTCTGTTTAATCAGGTGTGAATAACAATGGTCCGCTACGGTTTTGAGAAAGGAACTGATTTTGTTTCAAGCTCCG
>CAYWMW010000184.1:0-8847 GCA_964458975.1 uncultured Lewinella sp.
ATTCTTCCACATCATGGACTCCATCGGCCGCACCTGTACCTTATTATACTTAGCGTTTGCCTTCTTATTGTAGTAGTTCTCGATGTCGCCCTCTACACCGAAGTAGATCAGCTGCCCGATCGGCATGCCCGCGTAGACCCGGACCGGGTGGGTACAGCTGATCTCCAGCGTCCAGTGGTTGCAGAAACCGACATCGCCCTTGCCCGCAGTAGCGTGAATGTCGATGCCCAAACGGCCAACGGAGCTTTTGCCCTCCAAAAAGGGTACGGAACTGTGCGTCTCGGTGTACTCCAGCGTAACGCCGAGGTACAGGGTATTGGGATGGAGCAGGAAACCATCCTCCGGAATTTCGTCGTGGATGATCTCGTTGTGCGCCTTCGCGTCCAGGATGTGGTCTTTATACCGGGCGATGTGCTTGCCGAGGTGAACGTCGTAGCTGTTCGTGCCCAGGTTGGCCCGGTCGAAGGGCTTGATTACTATTTCTCCGCGCTCGATGGCGGCCAGGATTTTTTTGTCGCTCCAGATCATGGTGCGAAGATAAGGGGAGTAAAAGGGAAAAGGGAGAAGGGAGTACAGCGGAACTCCTTTTTTTTCTTCCCTCCCTTACCCCCTTCCACCTTTACCCCTTTACCCTCCAGGTCAGTATCCGCCGGTCATCCCCAGCCGTAACCAGCGTCTGGTCGTCGAGCCAGAGGAGGCAGTTGACGGAGTTTACGTGGCCCCGATCGCGGACTACCTCGCAGACCTTGAGGAGTTTCCAGCTTTCAGCATCCCAGAGTTTGACCGTTTTGTCCCGGCTGACCGTGGCGAGGTATTTACCGTTGGGCGAGAAGGCGAGGGCGTTGATGGTGGAGTTATGGGCATCGATGGTGTCGAACTTCGGAGATTTGACGAAGGCCAAATCTGTAGCCCTGAGCTGAGCATCCCGCCCGCCAGAAACAACCCGTCCCCATTCTAAATTCGGTTGAAAGGCGACGCTGAAGACCGAGGGAGCATTTGCCTCGTGGCTTCCGATCAGCTCAAAGGATGCCCGGTGCAGAGTGTACACTTTCCCGTCGCTGGCCCCGACGGCGAGTAAATCCTGCGCCGGATAGTGCGCAATGCAGCGCAGTGAGTTCCCGCTCACCGGTAAGCTCTCCACCGTCCGGCCCGTGGTAGCGTTCCAGCGGGTGAGCACCCCGTCGCCCCCGGCGGTGAAGACCTCCTCCCCTACCCTGAGCACCGCAAAAACACCACGGGTGTGCTGGGCTACGTGGAGGTTGCGCTCGGGCTCGTTGGGGTAGATCCAGTGAACGCCGCCGTCTAGGGCACCGGCCACGAGGCCACCGCCTTCGAGGGTGTCAAAACTGAGGAATTTACCGCCTTCCACGTTGGCTACGGCACGGCCGAAGTTCACATCATCCTGGTGCCAATGCACCAAAAGCCCATCGGCGGCGGAGGAATAAAAGCCATCGGGCGCGGCACGCAGGGCGTAGATGGCCGCGTTGTGGCCGGTACGTTCTTCGGTTCGGGTCAGCATATAATTTGCGAACATATAAGATGGTTTTCCGTTGTAGGAACTGTCTCCAATTTTGGTCTGATATGAAATATGCTTTTTTAGCCATCTGCTTTTTTTCGCTGGGGTATGCCCTGCCTGGCTTCCCACCCGTAGTTCAGTTGGTTACGGCTGTCTTTGTTGGTCTATTGCTCATGCTGGCCCTTCACTTTTACGTAAATAACGTAGCTTACTCCCGTATTATCAACTAGCTGGTTCTTCAGTAGCTTGCGTCAGGTTCGTAATATCCTCCTGCGTGCAGCAGAAGCTCTTCACTCTCGCGACTCAACTTAACCTCCCTTGCCCGTTCATCTTCACGCCCCCCTTCACCCCCCCGGAGAATGGGGCCTTTGGCACATCACGGAAACTGAAGCCTGGCTACGAAGCCGGGTAGACCTTTCTCCCTCGGAAGTCGTATCTCTTGACCGGATCAAAGGAGCGGGCCGCCGGCGGGAGTCCCTCGCCGCACGTATACTACTGCACCACATGAGTGGGCGGGCGGAACGCGGGGAGCTTTTCAAGGACGAGGCCGGGAAACCCCACCTCCGGAATTCCGTCTTCCACATCTCCATCAGCCACACGACCAACTACGCGGCGGCCATCGCCCATCCCAACCCGTGCGGGATAGACGTGCAACGGATCGTCCCCCGGATTCGCCGCCTCGCCGGCAAGTTCGTCGGGCCGGGCGAGCAGGTTCAACTGACGCCTGAGTTCGAGCTTTTGCAGCTGCACCTGATCTGGTCCGCCAAAGAAGCCATGTACAAAGCCTTCGGGCAGCGGCAGCTTGATTTCAAAGAACACCTCTTCGTTGATTTCGGAGCATTCACCGCAACAACCACCAGAGGCACTGCTTACCTGAAAAGGGAAAAAATAGAGATGCTCTTTGATCTTGAGTTCAAAATTTTCGATGATTTTGTGCTGGTTGGGTGTATTGAGCGGCTACAAGCGGTTACTTGAACAATTTACGGCTTATCTTGCTGCATTAGTTAGGAACCATTGTGTTCCAATCTTCCTTCCCCAATCCCAAATGACGCTAACAATTCCTATTTCCAACCACGCCAAGCTGAAAAAGACCCTCCTCACACAATCGCGTGAAGAGCTGGTCTTGCTGCTCGTGATTCTACTCAGCGGAAACAGTTCCGACACCTACGAACTTGAGAAGACGCTAAGGCTGGCCAACGATAAATGCTCCACCATCGGCCGTTGGTCGCGGGCGGGCATTACCAAAATAAGTGACCGCTTAGAGCGTGGTGGCTTCACCTACCACGCTTACCGGAGCCTTGCCGTAGACGATGACTGGGCAACACCCCTCTTCTTTGCGGCAGATGCCCTGCGCCCCGAAGAGCTGGAAGCCATCATCACCGGCGTAAACCAGGTAAAAAAATTCCCCACTGACGGGAGCCAGGGCCACAGTTGGCACATCCGTTATGGAGACATCCGGTTGCGCATCCTCCACAAAATACTCCTCAATAAAGAGCGAGACTTCGTCCGTCTGTACAGCTTACTGACCAACGCGCGCCGGTACTACGAAGACGCCCAGCGCACAACCAAAAGAGAGGTAGATCGGGTATTAACCGAATTCGACTGGCCCTTCTGGAAGAAGCGTACCGGCTATTTTCAGTGGCTACACTTCAACACCCAGCAGTTCAACTTCGCGCTTTGGCAACCGGAGACCCCCGCCCGCCTGTTGCCCCTCATCAAGGTGCTCAACCAAACTGAAGACGCGGGCGAATACAGCGAAGACACCCGCTCAATCGTTATGCTGGGCATGCACTACTATAAGGATTTCCCGGAGCAATTCAGCTTTGATCCGGGCCTGCAAGCGGTAGCTCACCTCCTGAGTGGCGAGGAGGAAAAAGCGGACGCGGCCTTTGCCCAAATGAACATCCCCGAACGGGAAGCCTCCATCGTTGACACCATCGCCCTGGCCCGCGCGTTCGGTGCCGGGCAGATGAACGAGAAGACTTTTCAGGACCGTGCCGCCCGCTTTCGCGAGAGCAGCTACCCCCTGCTCGTCAATTGTTTCCTCGCTTTCGTCCGCGTCCAAACCGGGCAGGTCGCCACGGGAGAGCAACTGCTGGAAGCACAACTGAAGGCAAAACCTACCCATCCGCTGGAGTGGATGATGGCCCTCTGGTGCGTTGCCTGGACGGGCATCAAGCCCCGCCAGGAATACCTCTCTCCGCTGTTTTCAAGTTTAGAGGGCGATGTCTACGCCAACATTCCCTGGGTTCAACGCGAGATATTCAATTCACTTGCCACCATCTTTCCGCACCACGAGCAAGCAGCTGTTTGGACAGAAAAAGCAACGTTTCAGGCGGGCGACGGCGCGCAGGTGCCAAAGCAGGTTTTCCTGCAAAGTCTCCTACCGGTAAAGGAACCCTGGGAATACGCACTCCGTCTCCTCGCCCAAAGCAAAACCGGTGGGCTTTCTGCAAAAGACGACGCTCCACCCCAGTTCCGAACCATCTGGGTCATCAACTTCGGAGAGAAAAGCATCTTCTGCAAGGAGCAAAAGCTTGGCAAGAGCGGCTGGAGTAAGGGCCGCAAACTAAAGTGGTACGAGCTCATCACGCCGAAGAACCCCAAAACCATGCACCCGGCGGACGAGCAGGCCATCAACGCCATCAAAACCATCGACGGCCGCCGGCTAAGTGGCTCCATGGTGTACAACGACGACAGCCTCTACGTAGACTTCGGCCGCATGCTCCACGAAATTGCCGACCACCCCCGGATTTACCTCGGGGATAAAAAACGCATCCCCGTCGAGCTCATCCGCGCCGAGCCCGAACTGCTCATCACCGATACGCCCAACGGCCTGCTCATGAAGTTCGACCCGCCGGTGGAGGCACACGGCTACGTCTGGCGCAAGGAAACCCCGACCCGCTACCGCATCTACCACCTCAGTGAGGAGCAAGGAAAAATTGCCTGGGCCATCGGCCACGGCATCGAAGTGCCCGATACCCAACGCGAACGGGTAGAAGCGATGGTGGAAGACATCCGCCCCACCGTCAGCGTACAGTCTACCTTCGACCTCATTGATGAGAACCTGGAGCAGGTACAAGGGAGTACGCTGCCCTGCGTTCACCTGCTGCCCTTTGGCGACGGGTACCAGGTGGCCGTCTACGTCAAACCCATCCCCGAAGAGCCTATCTACTTCAAACCGGGAGACGGCTTGCCCCGCACCGTGGTTGTGCTGGAAGAAGGCCGTAAGCTCCTGCTCCGCGACCTCAAAGAAGAAACCGCCGAGGTTACGGCAATGCTGGAAGCCTGCCCCACCCTCAACCGCATTGAGGGCAGCTTCCACGAGTACGTAATCGAAGATACCCAGACCGCCCTGCGCATTTTGCTGGAGCTCCGCGAACTGGTTCAGGAGCAGCTCATCTCCATCGAGCATCCCAAGGGTGAAAAACTGAAGATCGTCGGCACGGCGAGCTCCAATGAACTCGCCATTAAAGTCGGTAAAAGCAGAGACTGGTTCGAGGTGGACGGCAAACTGACCGTCAACGAAGACCGCGTCCTCGATCTGGAGATGCTGCTGGAGCACATGAAAAACCGCGACGAGAACCAATTCATCAAGCTCAAAGACGGAGAGTTCGTCGCCCTCACCGATGAGTTGCGCGACCGGGTACTGGAAATGGAAGGCCTCCTGCACCAGAAAGGCAAAAAATTCCAACTCCCTACCCTCGCCGCCAGCGCCTTCGAGGAAATGGCCGACGGCCTCGAAGACCTCGAATTCGACGATGCCTGGACGGAGAGCCTGGATCGGATCAAGAAGGCCGGTAAGATTCGCCCCCGCGTACCGAAAGACTTCCGGGCCGAGCTGCGCGATTACCAAAAAGACGGTTTTAAATGGCTCATGCGCCTCGCCGAATGGGGCGTGGGTGGTTGTTTGGCGGACGATATGGGGCTGGGCAAAACGGTACAGGCGTTGGCGATGCTCACGGCGCGGGCGAAGAAAGGCCCGGCGCTCGTCATCGCTCCAGCTTCGGTAACCCGCAACTGGCAGGCGGAGACGGATCGTTTCGCTCCGTCCTTGATTCCGGTCTTGATCGCCAGCCGGTCCGACCTGGCTCTTTTACCTCAACTCGGCACCGGCGACCTCGCCCTGGTAAGCTACGGCCTGCTAAGTTTCATCGGTGACGAACTACAAGCCATCGAATGGGCCACCATCGTGCTGGACGAGGCCCAGGCCATCAAAAACACCGCCACGAAACGCGCCAAAATAGTGCAGAACCTGAGCGCCGACTTCAAGCTGGCTACCACCGGCACCCCGATCGAAAACCACCTCGGCGAGCTCTGGAGTCTTTTCCGTTTCCTGAACCCCGGCTTGCTGAGCGGGAAGACGGCCTTCAACGAAAAGTTCAACCGCCCCATCGCCCGCGACGGCAACGAAGAACGGCGCGAAACGCTGAAGAACCTCGTCAAACCCTTCATCCTCCGCCGCCGCAAAGACCAGGTGCTGACCGAGCTGCCGCCCAAGACCGAGATCGTACTCAGCGTAGACCTCAGCGACGAAGAGAAAGCCCTCTACGAAGCCATGCGCCGCCAGGCCCTGAAGGATATTGCCGCTGCAGATGAGCAACAGAAACGCTTCACCGTACTGGCCCAGCTCACCAAGTTGCGACAGGCGGCTTGTCATCCCCGGCTGGTCCGCCCTTCCTCAAAGATCGGTAGCGCCAAGCTAGAACTCGTGGGGGAAACCCTCCTCGAAATCCTGGAGAACGGCCACAAAGCCCTCATCTTCTCTCAGTTCGTGAAGCACCTGAAGATCGTCGAAAACTGGGTCAAAGGCCAGGGCATCGCCTACCAATACCTGGACGGCAGCACGCCGGGTAAGAAGCGAACCGAGTCCGTCGACGCCTTCCAAAACGGCGAAGGCGACGTTTTCCTCATCAGCCTGAAAGCCGGTGGTACGGGCCTGAACCTCACCGAAGCAGACTACGTTCTCCACCTCGATCCCTGGTGGAACCCGGCGGCCGAGGACCAGGCCAGCGACCGGGCGCACCGCATCGGGCAGCAACGCCCCGTTACCGTCTACCGCTTCGTCTCCGAAGGCACCATCGAAGAGCAGATCATCGCGCTGCATAAAGAGAAACGGGACCTGGCGGATCAGATTCTTAGTGGCACCGGCAAGGCTGGGAAGTTGGGGGTTGGAGAGATTCTGGAGTTGATTAAGGAGGCTTAATGAATGACTTTCCAATACACCGAGCAATTGTGATCGAATTAATTGATGACCATAGTTGCTATGTCGACATTGTAGGAATAGGACGTAGCCTTGCGTCTCGTTCTTCGAAAGTAAAGCGTAGTATACCCATATTGGAAATTGGCCTTATTGTTGCTGTTCAGTTAAGCCCTTATGAAAAAACACGCTGCCGTATAACTTATCATCGTTTCGGCTAGACCACACCCTAGACTCGCAGCATCAAAACTATGCAAATTGAGTAGTCGACTAATCAATCCGCATTAAAAAATGGCGAATTGGGTAGTTAAAATGCGGAAAATAGTGCGGATTAACTAGCCCATTAACCAATCCGCACAATTTTATGTACATTTGGATCATGATCCCGAGAAAAATAGAATCATCGATTAAAGAACAGGTTGGTAAATATCCGGTGATTACGATCACCGGCCCCCGGCAAAGTGGTAAGACGACACTGATAAAGAAGCTATTCTCAGATTTGCCCTATTTTTCCATGGAAAATCCGGACGTACTTGCTCAAATTGAGAAAGACCCCAGGCAGCTTTTTCGTAGGCACGGACATCGGATGGTGCTGGATGAAGTACAGCGATTACCAATTATCCTGTCTTACATACAGGGTATAGTTGATGATGACCCTGAGTCGTGTTTTGTGCTGAGTGGATCGCACAATATGCTCATGATGGAGAGCGTAACCCAAACGTTGGCCGGGCGAACGACTATCTTTTTTTTGCAGCCACTTTCTTATGCCGAGCTAAAGCCCTTTTTTCCCGACCTTACCGCAACGGAACTGATGTGGAAAGGTGGGTATCCTCGTCTGTACAATAACGACATCAATCCGGTAAGGTTTTATCGAGACTATCTGTTTACTTACGTGGAGAGAGACGTCAGACAGATTAAAAACATAACGGATCTTGGTGCATTTAACCGATTTTTGACGGTATGTGCAGGGTTTATTGGTCAGACGATAAATCTTAGTAGCCTTGCGGATGCAGCAGGAATAGATAGGGTTACCGCTAAATCATGGTTATCTGTACTCGAAACCTCGTACGTTGTTTATCAAGTACAACCCTATTTTAGAAACTTTAAAAAACGCTTGATAAAGTCGCCAAAACTCTACTTCAGAGATACAGGTCTAGCGTGTGCTTTGCTGGAAATCAGATCTTCTCATAGTCTTCATACGTATTATCAACGGGGCGCGATGTTTGAGAACCTAATGTTCAATGAACTAGCGAAGGCGTATTACAATGATGGATTCAACCCGCCGTTCTTTTTTTGGAGAGATCGGGCGCAACACGAAGTTGACATGCTTATAAACAGGGGAATCACATTGGACCCCGTAGAAATAAAGTCGGGGGAAACGTTCCGAAAGGATTTCTTTAAACAGCTTGATTGGTTTCAATCCATTACCGATGTGCCAACGGGAATTTCTACGGTTGTGTACGGCGGGGAAGAATCCTGGAATGATGGCGATAGAAGACTACTTAGTTGGAAAGATATTGATCAGCTGAGCCATTAAGGAACGCGAAAAGGCTACTGCTTAAACCAAGAAGCATACTTCAAATAAGCCCCCGCAATCCGCTCAATAGTATCCGCCCGTTGTGCCGGATCAAGGTCCTTGATTTTTTTTGCGGGGATGCCAGCGTAAACGGAGTTCGCCTCGCAGCGCATATTGGCGGGCACGACCGCTCCGGCCCCGATGATGACGTTGGATTCCACGACGGCGTTGTCCATCACAATTGCCCCCATCCCGATCAGGACGGAATCGTGGATGGTGCAGCCGTGGACGATGGCGCGGTGGCCGATGCTGACGTCGCTGCCGATGTGCGTAGCGGCCCGCTCGTAGGTGCCGTGGATGACGGCGCCGTCCTGAATGTTGACGCGGTCTCCGCAGATGATGGCGTTCACATCTCCGCGTACTACGGCGGTGTACCAGACGGAGCAGTCGTCTCCCAGGACGACTTCACCGATCAGGGTGGCGTTTTCGGCGAGGAAGCAGTTCTTGCCGTGGGTGGGGATGTTTCCGCGAACGGGGACGATTAGGGGCATGATGTGGGGTTAAAGTCGTGCGCCCCCCCCAGCGGGGCGTGGGGGGGGGGGCGCCAGGGCGGAT
>CAYWMW010000185.1:0-1434 GCA_964458975.1 uncultured Lewinella sp.
TATTAAAGACGTTGTACACGTAAAAGGGGCGCTCCAATGGTATAAAGATGATCAACAGTATGGAAAAGGATTCCAAGGGTTACTAGATGCTAAGTTTACCAAAGAACCACTAGATTTCAGTGCTAGTGTATCCGCTCAGTTTGGGAAACTGGAGGACACAAAGTATTTTTTCGTTGATGCGATGGTCGGTCTTGGCAGCGGCATCCCGATCGGCCCGTTAAATATAAATGGTTTCGGGGGAGGTATATCCTACCATATGAATAACAGATTTAACGTTGGCAGCATGGATTTTGCATCCACAACACCCGCTACTGGTATACCTCACATTGGCAAATCATTCTCCGGGGTTGAGTACTTTGTTGATGCCCAACTGGGAATCGGCCTAAAAGCTACGGTAATGGTAGCTACTCAAAAGAAGGAATTATTTAATGGCTGGGCAGGACTAGAATTCCTCTTCAATGATTCCGAGTATGGAGGCGGTCTTGCGCGTGTTAGTTTCAAAGGGCAAGGACAGTTCATGGCAGATGTCTTACCAGAACCACCTGAGTTTCTTAATGAGCTTGCTTCTAATCTAGAAGATGCTCTTCCTATCGATGTAGTCCCGGACCTCGGGATAGAAGGCGGTTTGCCCCTCTCCGCATGGATTGACCTGACCTACAATTTCAACGATAACGTCTTTGACGGTAAACTAGAAGCCTACCTCAACGCTGGCATCATTCGTGGCGCGGGCAACAACAACGCGCTCGTACAAGCGGCCATGCATATCGATAGTGAAAAGTGGTACTTCAACGTCGGTACCCCTACTAACCCCGCAGGTGTACTTGTGAACCTGCCGTTGATAAAGTCGGGAGCGACCGCCTACTTCAATATGGGAACTGACATCCCGGACTTTCCCGGACTACCCACCAACGTAGCCGCCATGGCCGGGCTTTACAACAACAACGAAGGCTTGCGCAAATCAGGCGGCGGCGTAATGTTTGGCGCAAATATGTTCATGGATGCTAAAGTGAAACTCGGCCCCGTCGAAGCATTCCTGAACGCGGACCTCGGCTTCGACCTGATGCTGCGCGACTACGGCAACGCTACCTGCGCCAATACGAATAACCGCATCGGAATAAACGGCTGGTACGCTTCCGGGCAGGCCTGGATTTACCTCGAAGGTGGCGTACGCTTCCTTGGCGTTCCGATCTTTGAGGCTGGCCTCGCGGGGATAATGCAGGCGCGCCTGCCGAACCCGCTTTGGGCCAAAGCTACCCTCGCGGCAGAGGTTCGGACCTTTATCGGAAAGAAACGCCTCAACTTCAACGTCGAAATCGGCGAGCGCTGCGAATTTGAAGATGAAAACGGCGAGGAAATTCCTGAAAACCCGGTAATCAATTATCTCAATCCCCTCGATAAAGCCCAGGGGGTAGCGGTAGACCTTATCCCCGAAAT
>CAYWMW010000185.1:1534-8792 GCA_964458975.1 uncultured Lewinella sp.
CTTTAACAACGTCGATATTGGAGAATTCGGACGCAGGCTTAACCCGGACGCAATTCTCGGAGATGCCGCCCGCATCGGTATTGGGAACCTGAAACCCCTCGTAAGAATGCAAGCTGAAGTATCAAATTTTTACATCAGATCGTTGGATGCTCTGGTGAATGACCGCTTCCCGATTGCACCGGTTACCGGGCACTGTGGAACGCTTTCTTACCAAGACGCTGCTGATTTCCGGTACCTGCGGGATGCCGCCGGTGTCAGCTCTTCCGGGAGCCAGCAGGCAGTACTCATCAGGGCGGAGCAGTTTGACGGGGCAGACCTTTCCCTGGACCTTTCGCAAGCCGTGCGGTACCTGCCCATCAAAGAATCTTATAAGCGCTACCGGGCGGTAAGGAGCCAGCTCGCTACCTGTGTGAATGCGCTTACTGTCCTGCACCCAAGTGCAATCGCTGACGAAGGAGTCAATACCCCATTAGCTGATTTTTTAGAACAAAATCTTGGCACACAAGCAGTTGACTTCTACAACGAAGATTTTCCCGATGCGCCCGATTTTAACGGCACAATCACGGTGAATTACGTCTTACCGAATAATATAACTACTACGCGATCCACGATTCATGTCCCCAAATAATCAGCTTCGTCCCCGTGCCTTAAACCCTTCTTTGCACCCGCGCCCGCGCCGCATTGAATATGTACGTAAAATGGACAACTGCCGCAGATGTAGAGGTCGTCATATATTCCCTCTCCCGAGGAGAGGGGCTGAGGGAGAGGGAACTTCCCGCATCTGGTTACCCACACTTATTAAGCTTATCAGCATGTTTTTTCTTACACTATTTAATAACTACCGCTTCCTAACCATCCTGCTGGTGTTGGGCCTCACTTCCCTGGCCCTGCAGGCGCAGGACGACCAAGTCATCAACACACCGGTAACGACCAGCGGCACCTACCAGGCGGCGAACAGCATCACGGCTACGAGTGCGGTGACGAACAATATACAGGTGACCTATAAGGCCGGAAACAGAATAGTGCTGGGCCCGGGCTTCAGCGTATCGAGCGCGGGCGGCGGCACCTTTAACGCAATACTGGGCACTGTAGATCCTGTAGACCCTGGCACGCCGTCTGAAATTGACGGAGGGGTTCAGGCGATGGCACTGAGCACCCAGTCTGACGGAGAGATCGTGCGCCTGCGCTGGTCCGTCGAGCAGATCGACGGCTGGAAATTTGCGAACGCGAACGGCTATACGATCTCCCGAATGACGCGCAGTGTCAACGGGCAACGGCTGACGCTCGGCGAACAGGCCGAAAGCCGGACGGTACTCGTGGACAACTACAGACCAACAGCTAACGGCAACTGGCCAACGGATGACCTATCCGATATCGCACAGAACATTCTTTATTCCAGCGATTGGGACGTTGAGATCACCGATTTTGCCTCGGCGGTAGCGGCCCAGGAAAGCGAGGAGAACCGCATCTTTTTTGCCCACATGATTGCCGACCGCGACTTTCTGGTGGCCACCAACCTGGCACTCGGCTACGTCGACAACAGCGCAGTGGATGGCCTCGATTACTACTACGTAGTTACCGTCAATAATTCCAATAATGGTGGGGGGGCGATGAACGCAGGTGCAGAGGGAGGTCTCGGGCAAACGATCGCTGACCTGCCCATGGTTCACGACCTGAGGGTGGAGAACGGAGATACAACGGTGGGAGTAGGTTGGAGTGTAGCTGGAGTTGAAGAGTTCTACGTCAGCTACGATGTCTATCGCGCACCCGCCGGAACGACCAACTTCGTGAAGGCAACCGAAGCGCCTTTTGTGTACGGTACCGACCAGAAGAACGACCCCAAATACGCCATTTTTTACGACAGCATCGCTACTTACGGTGATTACGACTACTACGTGGTGGGCAATACACCCTTCAATTTTACTGGCCCCGTATCCGAAACCATCAGTGCTTCCTCGCGCCCCGCCGCGCTCAACCTGATTGTTCGGATAGACGAAATAGTGAGCACGGAAACCAGCTTGACCCTGAACTGGCCAAGCGTAACGGATATGTACAATAGCAAAATGGTTGCGCAGCGCGTCTACCGCGCACCCAACGTAAAGGGACCCTACGAAGTGATCAGCCCGACGAGCCTGGGCGTCGCCGCTCGCCAATGGACCGACCCCGATCCGCTCGTGGCGGCCTACTACGCCGTTGAGCTAGAAGACGAAAACGGCCACCGCTACCAAACCCAGCCCCAACTGGGCCAACTGGAAGACCGCACCCCACCCGCCACACCCTCCGGCTTCGCCGCTGTGGACGAGGGCAACGGTAGCATTGAACTGCGCTGGGACGGAAATACAGAAGACGACCTGAAGGGCTACCGCCTACTGCGCTGCTACGCCAGAGGTGGCGACTTCGCCGTAGTAAACGTCGACATCCTGACCGATACCACCTTCACTGATAACCTTGACGGGGTAATCGTGAACGACAGCATCTTCTACCGCCTACTGGCGGAAGACGGCCGGGCCAACGCATCTCCAAAAACACCCGTGTTGGTCGTACCTAGGGTTGACATCACCCCGCCCGGAAGGCCAGTATTGGCCTCCGCCACCCCAACCCCAGAGGGCGTTGCGGTGAAATGGGAATACAGCGCGGACGACGACGTGGTCCGTCATGAACTCCAACGCCGCATCACCGGCACCGGAGACTGGGTGACGGTAGTGACCGTCCCGGCCGGAGAAGAGGACGACTTTGTCGTTGAAAACTTTGACGTCGCCGGCGGCATCAATTACGTCGACGACAGCGACCTGCTGCGCGGCAGCTACGACTACCAGTTCCTCGCCTTCGACGATGCCGACCTCAACTCCGGTTCCGAAATCATCACCTTCCGCCCCTACGACAGCGGCGAACGCGGGGAAATACAGGATATGGGCCTCCGGTTCGCCTGTGCCGACACCATCTTCACTTCCGCCCTCAACGAAGCCGTAGACCAGAACCTTCGTAACCTCATCGACAGCTACGAGGAGGATGGCGAACTCACGGAAGAAGAACTAAAGGCAACCCTCCGCGCCCTGGAAATGAACGGGATGATCACCGCCTCCGACTTTGAGGAATGGGCGGCCCTCTCCATCTTTGATTTTTTTGAACGGGTCAAAGAAATTAGAAACTCTAACGCTCCCCGTACGAAACTGACGAATTGCAGTATCGTGCTGGAGTGGAGCTACCCCATTGATGCTACCATCCAGCACTTTCAGATCCTGCGCAGCCGTAAAGGCAGCCGACTGAAACCCTATAAAGCACTACCCCTCGCTTACTTCTTTGAAGGCACCCCACCCACCGGTCGTCAGCTCCTCAGCTTTGAGGATGCGGACGCTGAGACGGGGGCGCGGTATGTGTATAAGGTGGTTGCCCTACATGTGGATGGGGGGTACTCTCAGGAGGGTGGTGGGGTTACTGTTTTGGTGGAGTGAGGGGGAGCAGAATCTTAAATAGAAAAAGCAACTAAAAAATAAAATATGTATAGATTTGTGCGTGTAGCTTTTATTTTTCTACTCATCTGTGTTTCAGTAGGCTTGAAAAGTCAGGAGACAAATGAGATTTCTGGATGCTTCCATAATCTGGAAAATAAGAGTGGCCTCTATCCTGTATATGAAGGTAGTCCACTATCGAATATAAGCTGTAGATTAGATTCAGTTGCGGATAGTCTCGGGGCTAACACATTCTTGATTGGGAATATTATTGGATATCCACTTCGGCACAGCTTCAAGGCTAAAGATGGGATGGCTTACCTAAGGAATATTCACCTCGGGGAACTTGATGTTTTGAGTGATGGTTACTTTGTTTTTTTTATTGATTACTCGTATGAAAGAGAAGGTGAAATTAGTTATGAACTATCACTCCCATACTCTGGAAAATTCGCGAACCTCGATGAAGGAGAACGGCGCTACATACAGATCATACTGGAGTCTGAGTTCGAAGACAATATCAACTTAGCATTTGATGTGTTGGCAAACAATATGATTGCTAAACTTTCTGCATTGTTAAGCGGTGCCGAAAGCTTAGAGTTTAGTACTGAAGACCTCGATTTCATCGAATTACAGTTTGAGGCAGAAGTTGTTTATCCCGTTTTAACCGAAAGTGGTAGCGGAATATCAACCCATCTTGAAGGGTTTGGCATACATGATTATTCAGGACTTCTTAACGAGGGCTCTCCTCTTGGTAATGAGATAGCAGAAGTACCTGATTTTGTAGACCTCAATATAGGCGTGTACATAACTAGCGACCTGAATGCCTACACGAAAACTTATTTCAACCAAGCCCTAACCACCTTCGGGCAAGAATCTGAGGATTTTAGCCTTTGGGTTCATATAGCTTTTAACGAATCAGATGGTTCGTATAAATTGTCTGGGAAATCTCACACGAACCTTACCGAAGATGAGGCATTACTATGGCTGGCGAACTATTTCAACGAGAGTAATTCTAATGACATACTAAGCCTGACTTCTAGAGAAGAGACAGACGTTTTAAGTAAGAGTCTCAACGCATGTGATGGTAAACCTAGCGATTTTTCTGGTGTAGGGGAAAAGCTTTTTGGGGAGAATAATGCTCATGGTAAGGACTGGACGATCTACTGCATTTTTGCTGATGATTATATTGATTCTCCAAATGTTATTGAGGATCCTTTTGGCGTTTATGAACAGGCGAGAGTTGGAACAACCGCAGGGGTTGCAGACGGCCTTATTGGAACGGTATTTGGAATTGGGGCTTTATTTAAGGGGCTTAAATTTGTACGGGAGACGAATCCATTTTCATTTTCATTTTGGTCGAGCTTAGTTGAGGATGCTATCAGCGAATGGTCCATGAAGAAAGCATGGAAAATGAAAACAGCGGATGTTGAAACGATGTGGAATATCTTTAAGGTGGTAGGAAAGCTTTTGCTTGAATCCGGACGCCCCTTTTGGATTCAGGGAGTTATTGCTAATGAAATCATCAAATACCTAAAAAGTATTGCTGGTTCTTCAGCGTTGTACAACACCGCTTACATTTCCGGGCTGATTATTTTTGAAGTTATCGTAGAGGTACTTACCGCAGGTTCGGCATTCATGGTTACGGCACTTGCGAGATTAGCTAATTTAGGTGCGGACGTTGGTAGATTCGGGACCAAACTAGCCGCAATGGGAAGAAGTGGTGCCAACAGAATTTTAGACCAAACAAGGTGGGGAGAGTTTTTTACAAACATCCAATCAGGAATGAAGCGGTTTGACGGGATGCCCCGTAAGCGGACAGCGGTAGGGGCTCATCGAGGCTGCTTCTTAGGCGCTACATTGGTCGCTTTGAGCGGAGGGTTAAATGCTACTCCGATTCAGGATGTTCAACTATTCGATCTAGTAGAGAGCAAAGAAATTACTGAGGAAGTGGTTTTTGCCTCAACTGAAGGTGGTTGGGGAAACGAGGAGGCATATCTAAGCAGTAAGGACTTAGTTGAGGTTGACTTTACTAGAGAAAGATGGTTGGTGGGGGAGTTTGAAGGAGCCTTTGATTCCACTATACTCACCGTCGCCAGAGAAGCTAGGTGGTTCAAAGAAAACAACCTCAGTATTGGAGATGTTTCGTTTTTATCCTTATCTGAGCTGGGGTTGTCTGGTGAGTACGTACTGAATAATACAAGGGAAGTGGCTCCGGAAGAGTACCACAAGCTATCTCAGGGAAGAGGACGGTCAAGGCCGGTTACCGCTACTGTGAGCTACCCCGTAATGTCTACTTTACGAATTTACACGGCGAGTGATACTATCGGTGTTACGCCAAACCACTTGTTTTTTAGTAGAGACCGCAACGACTGGGTTGTAGCTGGAAACCTCAAGGTTGGCGAGCTTTTAGAGACCTCTACAGGAGGGGTGGAGGTAAATAAGATTGACACTCTCAGTGATTCTCAACTAAGAGTCTATAACATTGAGGTTGATGAAAATCATAACTACTATGTAGGGAGTGGTCAACTTTTAGTTCATAATACCTGTTTGGAATATGTTGATGAGATTTTCGGACTTTATCCAGAAAATTCCAGAGGCACTGTTTATGTTCTAGAACCTGGGACAGGGAGAGTTACTGACCAAATTGATGAATTAGGTACCTTTCTAGCCAACTTGGATGCTGTTAAGAAAGACGCTTTTCGTGATGACTTAAGGCGTGTTGCTGTTGCGGATCAGGGGAAGATGGTTAAGTCGGTTAGGGCGTGGGAGGCGTTGTATGGAACAGCGTTGCGGACCGACACTTACTGGCTTGGAAGAGTCGATCGATGGAAAACTGCTGGGCTAAATTTTTCATTTGTCCAAAATGGCAATAAGGTCAAGGTCCTTAGAGGAACTGATGAAGTAGCTGAGATTAGCGATGACCTACAATATTTGAAAATCAATTTTAATGGATTTGGAGGCGATATTTTTTGCCCCTTAGACCAGACTGTAACGGTCATAGGTCGTTACCACGAGAATCAGCCCTTACAAGGCATTTGGTATCTAACTAAAGATCTAAAATTGAATAAGCATACATCAATTCCTCACGACCAAATGACTCAAACTAATGTCGCAGCTTTGGGTAGAAACCCTGGGGGGTTAAACGCTTTAGATGTGCCACCTTCGCCGTTCTATAATTGGGGCTTAAATCAGGATTGGCTATATGAAGCAGCAGTTGTGAGGGGGGATATTATCCGCATCCTAGATGACCCAGACCTTTTGACAACGAGATGGGTGTATGGTAGACCTCCTGGTCACCCAAATTACTTGGGGCCTACGAGGACTGGTCAGGAAATAGACTTCTTAGAATCCTATGGCTTTATTTATGACAATACGATTCCAGGTTATAGAAAACCTTAACATATATGCTTCCAGAAGACATAATTGATAGAATTGACAAGGATTTTCAAGGGGCTGAAAATTTTGTAGTTCGCATTATAATGCTCGGGCTGTTCTCAAAAAAGAGTAAGTATTTTATTCCTGATTCTATTTGCAGGAGTATTCTTTACTTGTCAAATGGTAGTCTTTCTGAGATTACTAATGCCTTGCTTCCTTTACTGCAAAGCGACCCTAGGGATTTATTAAATGCTGCAGAGTACAAGGCTGGTAATCCGGGACATTATTTTGCTATGCCTTTTCCTGAAATAGATGCTTTCTTTGATGACTTGTACCGTGGAGAAGAAGAGCCTCCTGATGAGTTTTGGCAAGATGAAGGTCATCCAGCATAAGCCCGCTTCGCCTTAAAGTTTTGCACCACATTATCGATCAGG
>CAYWMW010000186.1:0-8784 GCA_964458975.1 uncultured Lewinella sp.
TAAACGCTAAAACCTCCCTTCACGCGTTCTCAAAGACCAAGTGATGACCATGAACGTAAAATCAACCCTGCTTTCCTTCTTTTTTCTGCTGGCCTTACTGCCGCTTTCCGCGCAGGTTTTCCGCCCGCTGGAAGGGTACGAAAACCTTGCGCCCAAGCCTGATAGTAAGGCCGCGCCCCGGCTAACGAAGGTGGACTGTGAAGAATTTGACCTGGAAGCCTTCCAGCTGCTGGCACCGGGCGAAAGCCTTGCGTTGCGGGCGGGGCTGGATACCGCCGGACTGGGCGGACCGCCCTTCACGTACAACTGCGATGGCTGCGCGGAAGCCTCCGCCGGAACGGCCACGGTGGAACGCGATACGCTTTTTTACGGCGCCGACGCAGGTGCAGAGTTTGGTTTAGACACCCTCCGCCTCTCCGTCTGTAATGCCGCCGGGATGTGCTCCAACGAAAGAACCTTCATCGTGCTGGTGCGGAGAGCAGGGCGGGAAATTTCGCTCGGTACCTTCACCGTCGCCCCGCGCGGAGAGGTAGACGTACCCGTGCCCGCAGGCGACCTGCCGGGCGGAGCTACCTGCCGCACCATCGAGGCCTGCGCCGAAGACTATGAGGGCCGGGGGCAGGACTTCTTCTTCCTCACCGGCCAGCGCGACGGCAACGAGTTCCGTTACCGCGCAGCCGGGCTGGACGGCGTAGACCGGGTCTGCGTTACCCTCTGCAACGACTTCGGAATCTGTGATACCTACACCGCTGGCTTCAGCATCAACGTAGCGCGGGTAAACCTGCCTTTCTTCGACGACTTCGCCTACGAGGGCACCCGGCCCAACCCGGTGCTCTGGCAAGACGACGACGTGCTCATCAACCGCAACTTCCCCCAGGACCCGCCCTCCATCGGCGTAGCGACCTTCGATGGCGTAGACCTCAACGGCCAGCCCTACGCAGGCGGCAGCGGTGGACAGCGGACCGTGATTAGAGACTACCTCACCTCCGCCCCGGTCAACGCCCAGGGAGCGAACGGTACTACCCTGACCTTCTTCCTCCAACCCCGGGGCTTCGGTAACCGCCCGGAAACGCAGGACAGCTTCCTGGTTCAGTTTCGCGACGTAGCCGGCAACTGGAACACGGTCTACCAGCAGGAAGGAGAGTTTGATACCCGGCCCAACAACTTCCCGATGCCCTTCGAGCCTGTGCTCGTGGAGGTGCCCGCCCAGTACCTCTACGACGGTTTCCAGTTCCGCTTCTTCAACAGGAGCAGCGAACGGGGCGCGGTGGATATGTGGCATTTGGATTATGTGAAGTTGAGTAACCGGTTGACGGCTTTTAACGTACAGGATTTGGCATTCACGGATTTACCTGATTTTTTGCTGAAAGAGTACTCTTCACTTCCTCTTCGTCACTACAGAGCTAGCAATGATGAATTGCTTCGTCAGGATTACACTGTTGCGGTACGCAACCTAAATAATGATGTCCTAAACATATCTTCTGGTAGTTTTAATATCCTGACCGAAGTACCTAATAGCCCTGCGGTAACTAGCCCAGATCTAACAATTTTCTTCCCTGGTACCAATAATGCTATTGCACCGCAAACGCTTGAGTTTAGGGCTGGAGATATTAGTAGCGTCCCCGGTGTTGTGTCGGATATTGTAGACTTCCTGAATAACAGCGCAGATCCAGACGAAAGACTGAATTTGCGGACACTTTATGGAATGTCTATCGATAATCAGGATGATGACTTTGCGAACGGTGCTTTTAAAGGCAACGATACCGTAGTCCGAGTCACCACCTTCGACGAATACATGGCCTACGACGACGGCACCGCCGAAGTCATCCTCGAAGGCGGGCAGGGTACGACGATCCTGCAGCAGTACGAAGCCTTCGTGGCCGACGAGCTGAAGGGCATCCAAATCCGTATCCCCCGGGTACTGAGCTCTCTGGGGAGTCAGGAACTGCGGCTGGTGGTGTACAACGGTGAGGGCCAACCGGACGAGCTGTTGGCGGAGTTCGATTTCCCCATCCGATTCGCGGAGACCTTTTTCCGGGACAGCCTGCAGGGGTATACGACTTATATTTTCCCGGAAACGGTGCCAATCCCCGAGGGCTCCTTCTACGTAGGCTGGGAGCAGCAGCGGGCGAACACCAACATCGGCGTTGGCTTTGACCGCAACAACTCGCCCGAGAACGTGCAGTGGTTCGACAACGGCAACGGCTGGATGCCCCTGACCGGATCAACGACGGGGGCCATCATGGTCCGGCCACTACTGGCTGGCTTTGCTGGTTTCCCCACCAGTGTCTCGGAATATACGGATGCCGAAGCCCTGGTCGATGTGTTTCCGAACCCGACGAACGGCACCCTGCACCTGCGTACGCGCCCCGGAATAAATAGTGAGCTTAGTTACCGCCTTTTCTCATTGACCGGTGCGCTGCTGGCTACCGATCAGCTCACGGAAAGGATTGAACTTGGGCACCTTCCGTCCGGTATCTACCTGTTGGAAGTCACCGATGGTGTTTCCACCAGCCGACATAAGATCGTGCGGCGTTAATCCATTTTGCAACTAAAGCGTTTTTCAGGTGTCCCTGGAGCGAGCTGCCTCCGGCAGTGCGTCTGGAGTGATCCGCCTCCGGCGGAGAGCTACCTCATTACCGGAGGTAATTCGCTCAAGGGCAACCTACTACAGTAACAAAACCACGAAGAATTATGGACGCAACGATCCAGGAAGTAAAAGAACGCGAAGCAGAAGGCACAAAAGACTACGTTTTGCTCGACGTGCGCGAAGACTACGAACGCTCAGAATTCAACATCGGCGGCATCCACGTCCCCCTGGGCGAACTGATGGGCGCTTTTGACAAACTAGCCCCTCACAAAGACGACGAACTGATCGTTTACTGCCGCAGCGGCAAGCGTTCGGCCATGGCCGGGCAGCTTTTGCGGCAGGCGGGCTTTAGCAATGTTCGTAATTTGGAGGGGGGGATGATTGCCTGGCAGGCGGGTTAGTGGTCGTGTGGTTCGGTGGTTTTGTAAGGAGGCCCACATGACCACACGACCACCGAACCATTCATCACCTTCTCCGCATCACCTTAGCCTCATACCCAGCCCCGACAATCTGGCTGGCAAGCCGCTCTGCGGCGCTGAAGCGATTAGTTTGGCCAGCGAGGGCGACGGCATAGGTGCCCCGGTTGAATTTCTCAAGGCGGGTATCGTTGAAGCCAGCACCGCGCAGGTCTTTGACGCGTTGTTCGGCGTTCGCTTTCTGGCGGAAGCTGCCGGCGATGACCAGGTAGCGTCCGTTGCCGGTGGAGGTGGAGCTGGCAGCTCGGGCTTTCCGCGCTCTCTCCGCGCGGGCGGCTTCTGCGGTGTCTGCGTCTAGCTGTGCTTCGCGGCGGCGGGCTTCTGCTTCGGCGGCGGCTTCGCGTTCATCTTCTAGCTGAGACTGGCGGCGGGCCTCCTCGCGCTCGGCGGGGGTAAGCTCGCGGAAGCCATCGTTGGCCCCGTCTGCTTGAGATTGGCGGCGGGCTTCCTCGCGCTCAGCGGGGGTAAGCTCACGGAAACCGTCGTTGGCCGCGGCATCGTAATCGGAAGATTCGCCGATGTCTTCCGGTACGTTTTCGTCGGTATAATCGCTTTGGTTCAGAACGATGGCGTTGGAGGACCGGGGCTTGTCTGCCTCAACGGCCTGCAGCCCTTTGTAGAACAAAAAGCCGATGGCTCCCAGGCATCCAATAAGGACAATAGGAATAAGAATGGACGTGTTTTTCATTTGTGAGTCTTTGTTAAATCTCAAAAAAATACTGGCTTTAGAGCAATAGTTCAGAGGAAAATTGCATTTTTGCCTTTCATGTAAGACGCGAAGTACGCGTTTAGGTACATCTAATGTACTATACTTACTTAAGAATTTGTTCAAGTGTTTGCTTTTTGGAAAGACCATTTTTGGAGGGCTCCCGGTTTGGGGGCCCTCGTTTTTTGTAGTATCGACCTTGAGGTCGATACGGTATAGTCGCCCTTCAGGGCGACCTAAAGGTCACCATAACCGTATCGACCTAAAGGTCGATGCTACGTTAAACCATTACCTTGCGCCCACGTTCCGCAATAATGCCAGACATCCTTAGTACCAATATGACGACCAACCCGCTTGACGACCCCACGGCCGCCAGCCGCAAAGAAGACCACATTGAACTGGCCTTCCGCAGCCAGGTAGACACGATGGCGCTGGATGGCAGGTTTTACTACGAGCCCTTACTTGCGGCGCACCCTGCACCCGGTTCGCTGCCAAAAGTTGACTTTGGCGGCAAACTGATGAAGGCTCCGTTGTGGGTGAGCAGCATGACGGGGGGCACGGAAAAAGCCTTCATCATTAACCAAAACCTGGCGCGGGCCTGTAACGAATTTGGCCTGGGGATGGGCCTGGGGTCTTGCCGGCCGTTGCTCTCGGGGGCGGAGCGGCTGAAGGACTTCGATATTCGTCCGCTGGCCGGAGACGAAGTGCCGCTGTACGCGAACCTCGGCGTTGCGCAGATCCAGGAGTTGTTTGATGCTGGCCGCGAGCAGGAGATGCGCCAGATGTGTGATCTTTTGCGGGTGGACGGCCTGATCATTCACGTGAACCCGCTCCAGGAGGCGATGCAGCCGGAGGGAGACGTGTTTACGGTTTCACCGCTGGAGACCATTAAGGCGACGCTGGCGGCTTTGCCCGGTTTGCCGATCATCGTGAAGGAAGTAGGGCAGGGGATGGGGCCGCAGAGCCTGGCGGCTTTATTGCGCCTGCCGTTGCTGGCCATAGATACTGCGGCGAACGGCGGCACGAACTTTAGCAAGCTCGAACTGCTGCGCAGCGACGATGCCCGGCGGGAGGCCTTCACCCCGATCGTCAACGTTGGCCACAGCGCGGGCGAGATGGTGGGCTGGGTCAACGATTTATTGACCAACGACGACGAAAACAAGGAGGCGGCGCGCACGCAGGTGCAAAGTCTGCTTAAGGGCACCGCTCTCCAAACCGAAACCCTCGGCTCCGACGGAGTGCAGTGTAAGCACCTCATCATTAGCGGTGGCCTGCGGACCTTCCTGGACGGCTACTACCTCACCGAAAAATCTAAACTCCCGGCCATCTACGGCCAGGCATCGGCTTTCCTGAAGTACGCCCGGGAAGACTATACTACACTACAACGCTACGTCGGCGCTCAGGTCCGTGGGCTTGAACTGGCGAATGCATATCTTCGAGTCAAGTAGTCAAATAGTCAGGTAGTCAAATAGTAGCTGCCGCACGTACTAATTGACTGTTTGACTACCTGACTACTAGACTATTTGACCAACTAGATGGACCCCAAGAGAATAAACGGCTTCAGCCGACTGGAAAAAGAGGAACAACGCTGCTGGCTGACGAAGCACTTCCTCCGCCCCGAGCAAAGTGGCGAACTCACCCGCTTCGATGCGGCAGACGAAGCGTTGCAGGGCGTGATTGATAACTTTAGTGAAAACACCATCGCTAACTTTCCGTTGCCCTTCGGCGTAGCGCCCAACTTTGTGGTGAACGGGAAGACCTATGCGGTGCCGATGGTCATCGAAGAATCCAGCGTAGTAGCGGCGGCTTCGGCGGCGGCGAAGTACTGGATGGCCCGGGGCGGTTTCCGGGCGGAGGTCATCGCGGCGGAGAAACTCGGCCAGCTGCACTTCCGTTGGAGCGGCCACCCGAGCCGGAGAGCGGCGCTTTTACCCAAACTTTGCACCCGCGTCCGCGCCCAAACAAAGGCCCTCACCGAACGCATGGAAGCACGGGGCGGCGGCGTGCGCAACATCACCTGGAAGCACCTGCCCGAAGTATCCGAAGATTGTTACCAACTGCTCGTCAGCTTCGGGACAGCGGACAGCATGGGCGCAAATTTCATCAATACCGTGCTCGAAGCCTACGGCCAGGAGCTGCGAAGCTGGGCGTTGGACTGCCCCGACCTTACGGAGGAGGAGCGCGACCTGGAGGTCATCATGGCCATCCTGAGCAACAACACCCCGAACTGCGTAGTAAAAGCCTGGGTAGAATGCCCGATTGCTGATATGGCCATTCCGAAAGCTGGCGTAGACCCCTTTGACTTTGCGCGCCGGTTCAAATACGCCGTAGACATTGCGCGGGAAGACCCCTACCGCGCCGTGACCCACAATAAAGGAATCATGAACGGTGTGGATGCCGTGGTGCTGGCCACCGGCAACGACTTCCGCGCCATCGAGGCCGCAACCCACGCTTTTGCTGCCCGCGACGGAAAGTACCGCAGCCTCAGCCGGTGCCGGATTGATAACGATAGGTTTCGTTTCGAGCTTACGCTTCCCCTCGCACTCGGCACCGTTGGCGGCCTGACGAAGCTGCACCCCCTGGCCAACGTTGCGCTCGACGTGCTCGGCCGCCCCGGTGCGCACGAGCTGATGGGCGTGATGGCCGCCGCCGGTCTGGCCCAAAATTTTGCCGCCCTCCGCAGCCTCGTCACCACCGGCATCCAGAAAGGACACATGAAGATGCACCTGCAAAATATTCTTTCCTCGTTGGGTGCTACGGCTACTGAACGTAGTAAAACGGCCGAACGGTTCAGCGGAGAAACCGTCAGCCACCACGGCGTCCGGGAATATCTGGAAGCTTTGCGGGGAGGGTAAGGCGTTTTTTTACCGACTTATCTACGCGCGTTATTAGCCCGGGCGGAAGTGTCGCGCCACGACATATCACCGGCGGTTTCCTGCCCGGCTGAACGTCCTTACCCACCGACCGAACAAATTGCCTCCGGGAAGACTTACTAAGCTGGCAAGTTTGCCAACCAAACCAATATCCAATACTAACCATGCGCAAGCAACTATTCACCTTCGCGGTCGCCATCATGGCACTGCTCTTCACCACCGGGCTCTCTGCTCAAATCACCGCACCTTCTGCTTCCCCCACCGTGAAGCTGGAAACAGTAATCGGGATGACCGATTTTCACGCAACCTACAGCCGCCCCGGCAAGAAGGGCCGCGATCTGTTCGCTAAGGACGGCCTCGTACCCACCGGCGAAATCTGGCGTACGGGCGCCAACCAGGCCACTAAGTTCACCTTCGGTGACGACGTAACGATCATGGGCAAAGAAGTTCCTGCTGGCGACTACGCCATCCTGACCAAGCCAAACGGCGCAAACTGGGAAGTGATGATGTTCGCTTACGAAAGCGGCAGCTGGAACAGCTACGTAGAGAAGACGCCCGCTGCAACCGTAACGGTACCTTCTAAGAAAACCGGCATGTCCGTAGAAACCTTCACCATCATGACCCAGAACCACACCATGGACGGTGCTGACGTGGTCATCATGTGGGGCAACACCATGGCCGCTATTCCGGTAAAGACCAACGCCAAGGAAGCCGTCATGGCGCAGATCGACCGCGTGATGGCCGGGCCAAGCATGAACGATTACTACCAGGCTGCTTCTTTCCTCGCCGAAAACGGTGACAATAAGAAAGCACTTGAGTACATCACGAAGGCCAATACCATGGCCGGCGACAAGGCGCGTTACTGGATGATCCGCCGTCAGGGCGTTATCCAGGAAGCACTCGGAATGAAGACGGAGGCTATGGCTTCGTTTAAGAAATCTATGGAGCTGGCGGAGAAGGCTGGCAATATGGACTACGTCCGGCTGAACAAGAAATCCCTCGGCATGTAGTGCTGCCTCGGATTCTTCCGCATACAGAAAACCCCCAGTTCGGCAAAGCCGAACCGGGGGTTTTCTAATTTCGGAAGAATCCGAGGCAAAGACATCTCCTCCGGCAGAGCTGCCACGAACTGGAGCGATTTGCCTCCGGCAAAGAGACCGGATTGAATCGCCTCCGGCGATGAGGTGTGTTCGCTGCCGGAGGCTACTCATTTTAATCTCGTTGCCGGAGGCAACTCGCTCCAGGTAAGTTGATAAAGTGCACCGCGCCCTCCGGTGACGTGTACCTGCGGGAAGCTTGGTTGTGGGTGCGGCCGCAGGTGCAAGGCTTGTTGTTAGGCAAATCGTTTTCCAGCGGAAAGAACCTCAATGTGGCGCGAATTTTCGGTACAACCAACATCTTATCCCGACTCCCGACTCCCGACTCCCGACTCCCTAAAGCAGCACCTTACCGTTCAGCCACTGGTCTTCAAAAACGGGGTCTTGCCTGCGGTAAAAACGCATCGCCGCCTCGTCTTCAGCGACCACCTGCCACTTCAGGATTTTACATTCGTTGGCGCGGCCGTGCGCTTTTAGTGCGTCCCAGAGCAACTGCCCGATGCCCTTGCGGCGGTGGTTTTTACTGATCACGAAGTCTTCGAGGTAGATCATCCGTCCGTTCCAGGTGGAGTACAACAGGCAGTAGAGGGCCATACCGGCTACCTCGCCGTCATCTTCGGCCACCAGGGCATCGAAGTAGCCTTTATTGAAGTCTTTTTCAAAGCGTTCGATGGGGGCGGTGAAGTCAGCTTCGTCGCCGAGGTGCCCGGCCAGTTCTCCCACCAGGGCGTGAAGGGCGGGGATGTCGGCGGCCGTAGCCTCGCGTATTTGGATACTCATAATAAGTTGAAATATGTGTGATTCATTCTAACACTTTGGTGGTATTGCTGGTTGAGCAAAATCATTTGGGCGCGGCCGCTGGTGCCGGGGGAGGTTTTTTGAAGAGCAATGAACTCAAACCGTCCTGAACGGTAGATCAATACCTCCAGCGCCAGCTCAGTCATTGACGCGAACTAACAAAAGTGCTACAAGACCTGACCCTTAAAACCTAAGGTGTGTAATTTGGCTACAATTCTGTCCGGCCCATAAAACCCCCTCCCCA
>CAYWMW010000187.1:0-8766 GCA_964458975.1 uncultured Lewinella sp.
TTGGGGTGAGGTGGCTACGGGAGGTCATCGTCAGGTTTAACAGCCTACCTTGCAGGGTTACGTCGCGCAACAGTGTTGCAAATGTAGGAACTATTTCCACAAATGCAACAATGTTGCAAAACTTGTTGCAACGGTGTCTGATGCTAATGGTCCGCCTTGGTTTTTAGCCTCCCGCTCATAACAGAGCTTGGAACAAAAGCAGTTCCCTATACTATCTTGGACTACAGTTATACACACGGCAGCCTCTATGATCCTGAAAACACGTACTTTTACCCTTGTAAAAAAACAGTACACTGTCAGGTCGATTTTGACAGACCACTGGCCAATCCATAAGTAAAAATCAACTTGACTATGAAGAATACTTTTTGCCTCCTTTCCTTATTATTGATAATGGTTGGCTTAGCCGCCTGCGCCAGCAACCCCGCCGACTCCCCGGAGCACAAAGCCATGATGGCCGAGCACGATGCCATGGAAGCCGAACACGAAAAACTAGAGGCCGAACACGATGCCATGGAAGCCATGCACGAAGAGCTCTTTACTGACCACGAAGCCATCAGCGACCCAGCGGTAGATTCCCTTCATTCCGCCATGGAAGCGCAGCACGAAATCAGCCTGAAGCAACACGCCGACCTCATGGCCCAGCACGAAGCTACCCTGGCAAGCCACGCCAAGATGATGGCCGACCACGCCAGCGGCAAGGTTGACATGGCCACCATGGAGGCCGACCACGCCAAAATGAAAAAAGAGCACGACCAGATACTGGCGGAGCACAAGGCTATGGAGATGGAGCACAAAAAAATGCAAGCCGATCACGAAAAGATGATGGCCGAACACGCAGAGAAGAAGATGTAAGCTTACCAACGGTTTCAACTTCATCACTTCAAGCATCTAAACTTTTTTGGTTTAGGTGCTTTTTTATTAGACGGTGCCACTCCTAAGAAAATCGATCAAATGCCCAGACGAAAAACAAAGTCACAGACCACTATCCTCAATTTGTTACAAAAAGAACCAAACGCCCTGAGCCATGATGGTATCACCGCAAAACTGGAGGAGCAAATGGACCGGGTGACCATCTACCGCATCCTCAACCGTTTTGTCGAAGACGGCCTGGCGCACCGGATCGTTGCTGACGACGGCCGGCAGTATTTCGCTAGCTGTGAAGTAGACTGTAGCCACGATCACGCCGCGCACGATCACCTGCACTTTCGTTGTGTGGTTTGTGACCAGGTAGAATGCGTACCGGGGCAAGTAGACTACCGCCTGCCCACTGGCTACACGGTAGACAACAGTAACATTATTCTTTCCGGGAGCTGCCGGGCGTGTAGCGAAAAAATTAGTTAAGCCGCCTTGGTAAAGTGCTGAAAAGGAACTTTATTTGCAACCTAGTTGCAATAAAGTTAACCCCGCTATGCTCGTCGCTCAGAACTTGACCAAGAAATACGGAACCAGCACCGCGCTGCAAAGCCTCGATCTGCGGGTGAACCCCGGCGAAGTCTTTTGCCTCCTCGGGGCCAACGGCGCGGGTAAAACCACTACGATCAACCTCTTCATGGGGTTTATTCAACCTACGGCTGGCTTGGTTGAAATTAACGGCATCGACGTTACGAAAAAGGCGGCGGAAACCAAGCGCCACCTGGCCTACATTCCCGAAAACCTCAACCTGTACCAGAACCTCACCGGCCTGGAAAACCTGCGTTTCTTCACGGGCCTGGCCAACGTAGCCCTCAACGATACTACGGCGACTGATTTGTTGGATTCCGTTGGCCTTCAGGTCGGAGCGATCAATCGGCGGGTGAGCACCTACTCCAAGGGGATGCGCCAAAAGGTCGGGATCGCCATCGCTAAAGCCAAACGAGCGGATAATCTTTTACTTGATGAGCCCACTTCGGGGCTGGACCCCCAGGCCAGCAATGACTTTGCCGGGCTCATCCAAGATATGCGTGACGACGGTGTGGCCGTCCTCATGGCTACCCACGATCTCTTTCGCGCGAAAGAAACAGGTACCCACATTGGTATCATGCGGGCGGGCGTACTCGTGCATACGCTCGCAACCAAAGACATTTCCCTCAACGAGCTGGAGCGTCTCTACCTGGATACCTTCCGTACGGTAGAGCTGACCGGGAGGTAAGCGCTGCATCCTCGACTGAGCCTGGGGTTCCGTTCCTAAGGGCTGCGCCCACCAACGAAGCTAAAATCTTGCCATCATGCGCCCAAGCAACGTTATACTTTTTCTTAAACACACCTTCACTGAGCTGTGGAAACGGCCCGGTACGAAGTGGGCCGTCGGGTTACTGAACGTACTGGCCTTCTTTGCGGTGATAACCGCCTACGGCCAACTGCGGGAGCAACAGGAAACCGTGAACGATTATCGCCAGGAAGTACGCGAGCGCTGGGAAAGCAACCCAGACAAGCACCCGCACCGCATGGCGCACTACGGCTACGTAGCTTTTCGCCAGCCCTATCCGCTTAGTTTCTTCGACCGGGGGGTAGACAGCTACGTCGGTAACGCGGTGTTTTTGGAGGCGCACCGCCAGAACACGGTTAATTTTTCCGCCGCCAGCCTTTCTACCGGTCTGTTGCGGTTCGGAGAACTCTCCGGTGCATTGGTGCTGCAAGCGTTGCTGCCCTTACTGATTTTCTTCTGGGGTTTCTCGATTGTTGCGGGCGAGCGCGAAGACGGTAAGCTGCGGCTGGTGTTCGCCCAGGGGGCGACGTGGCCGGAAGTTATACTAGGCAAGGCCGCCGGTTTGTTCTCTGCCGCGCTCTTGGTGTCTTTGCCGACTTTATTTCTTACGGGGGTACTGCTGTTTTTTGCTGCCGGGGAAAGCTTCGCCTCCCTGTCGCGTTTTGGGCTCCTCCTTCTGAGCTACGGCGTTTACCTATCCCTAATCTGCCTGCTGACCGTTTGGGTTTCTGCCGTAAGGAAAACCGCAAAAACGGCCTTGCTGGCCTTGATTGGGTGCTGGTTGCTGTTCGTCTTGGTGCTGCCCAAAGTATCGCAAGTGGCCGGGCAGCTGCTGTACCCTTCGCCCTCCAAGATCGCTTTTGACCGAATGGTAGAAGAGGAAATACTGAAACAAGGGGATAGCCACAACCCGGACGATCCCTACTTCAAGCACCTGAAAGATTCTGTGCTGGCGGTACACCAAGTCTCCTCTACAAAAGACCTGCCCTTCAACTACGGCGGCTTCATCATGCGGGAGGGGGAAAAACTGAGTACGCTTACTTTCCGGGACCACGAACGGCGGCTACTGGCTCGTTACGAACAGCAGCACGATATCGTACAACGGACCGCCCTGTTCAACCCCTACGTTGCCATCAAATACGTGTCTATGGCCCTGGCGGGAACGGACTTCCGTGCCTACCGCGCCTTCAAAGACCAGGCGGAGAGCTATCGCTACGAACTAGCGCAAACGATGAACGAACTGCAAATGGAGTATATCGGCAATAACATTAAAACCTCAGCGGATAAACGGGCGGTGCTGGACCGTAGCCACTGGCATGATTTCCCGGACTTTGCACCCACGCCTCTGCCCTTTACGGACAGCTTCCGGGCGGCGGGGCTTGCGTTGTTTTCTTTATGTCTCTGGTTCGTTGGCCTTACCGCCCTGGCCCTATTTCTTCGCCGTCCTACAAGTGTGATCTGATGATTGGTTTTTTACTCAAAGACTTTATTCGTTCCCGCAGCCTGCTGGCGGGCATTGCCATCCTGCTGCTGACGGGGCTGACGAGCATCTACGTCGGCGGCCTTTTCCTGGAACGGCAGGAAGACACCATGGCGCAGACCGCCACGGCCCAGCAAGAAAGCATTGCACACACCCTGAGCCATGTGGCCGACGACGATCTCGGGCTCTTCCTGTACTACGTCCGCTTCGGGCTGGTCAATGAACTTCCCCGCCTGGCTGGCCTTTCCGTTGGCCATCGGGACGTACACCCCGCGGCGCAGAACGTGAACATCCGTAACCTGGAAGAGCAGCGCCACGTCAGCGTACTGCGTAACCCGTTATACCAGCTACTAGGGAATCTAGACTTCAGCTTCGTACTGGTGTTCCTATTCCCGCTGGTCATCATCGCTTTTTGCTTCAACCTGTTTTCGGAAGAGCGGGAAGGAGGTACCTGGAGCCTGGTGCTCAGCCAGGCGGAGCGGCCGGAGCTGGTGCTTCAGCAAAAGTTGCTCCTGCGCTTTGCGGCCGTACAGCTGACCATGTTGCTGCTGCTGGCCGCGGCGGTCTTGTATCTGCGAATTCCTCCCGACGGGTATCTTTTGGCTTTCGCTACGGTTGCCTTCCTGTACCTGACCTTCTGGTTTAGTTTGGCCTGGCTCGTGGTGCGGCTTGGTTGGTCTTCCAGTACGAATGCGCTGGCGCTTCTCCTTTCGTGGGTGATGCTTACCATCGTACTCCCGGGGGCGCTCAACGCGCTGGTGGTTTCGCTTTACCCCGTACCCGAGGCCTACGAGGCGATGCTGGAGAGCCGGGATGGCTACCACAATAAATGGGACGAGGCCAAAGCGCCCACGATTGCCCGTTTCAAAGAGATTTACCCGCAATTCGCGGAATACGAGCACCCGGAAGGCGCGAGCTTTGGCTGGTTTTGGTACTACGCCATGCAGCACCTGGGCGACGATGAGGCGGCACCAGCGACTGCGGCTATGCGGAAGAAACTGGAGCGGAGAAACAGCCTGAGCGCGGTAGCTGGCTACTTATTCCCCAGTGTGCACGCCCAGTTAAGCTTCAATACCCTCAGCCGAACGGACCTCCGTAACTACCTCGCCTTTCAGGATAAACTCAACGAGTTTCATGAAGCGAAGCGACTTGAGTTTTATCCGCAAATCTTCGCGGAGAACGCTGTCTCTACGGTAGACTGGGAAGTACAGGGGACGGACTACTTTCAGGATGCCCGCCGGGTCAACTGGCTCGCAGCGGTGCTACCACTGTTGCTGGCCAGTGGTTTATTACTGTTGGTCTCCGGGCGCGTTGGAGGGGCTTATGCTGTGCGCGAAGCGTAAGCCTTGGGTGGGCAAACGTTGTAAATTTGGGGCGCGGCCGCAGGTGCAATAAAAGGTTTTGAAGCCAAAGGACGGAAAGCGTACTCATACCTCTGCTCCTTTACCCCTGCCCTGTACCCGCGGCCGCGCCCCGGAACTACGGCAAGTGTACTTGAACGGCAATGGCCAATTTTCCAAAAACTATTTGCTCCTTTGTCTGCAAGACTATTTACCCGCATCACTATCTTTGCGCTTTCCCAACCGGACCTCCCCCCCTTACATGAGCGATGCAATACACCACGAATGCGGCCTGGCGATGATTCGCCTCCGTAAACCGCTGAGTTATTACCACGAAAAGTACGGCACCAGCCTGCACGGCCTCAAGAGTCTGCAACTGCTGATGCGGAAGATGCGCAACCGGGGCCAGGACGGCGCCGGGATGGCGACCGTCAAGCTGGACCACCCGCCGGGGAAGAAGTTCATCAGCCGTAAGCGCTCCGATAAAAAGGATTACCTCGACGACCTCTGGCGCGGGGTCTACAAACGCTTTAACGAGTTAACCCCCGAGCAGCTGGCCGACGGCGAATACCTGAAAAGTAACCTGCCCTACACCGGCGAGTTGATGATGGGGCACCTGCGCTACGGCACCCACGGCAGTAACGACATCGAGACCTGCCACCCCTTCCTGCGCCAGTCCAACTGGAAAACCCGCTGCCTGATCACCGCCGGTAACTTCAACCTCACCAACGTAGACGAGCTCTTTCAGGAACTCGTCGAGCTGGGCCAGTACCCGAAGGAAAAATCAGACACGGTCACCATCCTCGAAAAGATCGGTCACTTCCTGGATGACGAAGTCCATCGCATTCACCAGTGGCACAAGCCCGACGGCCACTCGAACGTAGAGATCAACGACATCATCGCCGAGGAACTCGACGTACAGCGCCTCCTGAAACGTGCCTCGAAGAAGTTCGACGGCGGCTACGTGATGGGCGGTATGATTGGCCACGGCGATGCCTTCGTGATGCGCGACCCCGCTGGTATCCGCCCCGCTTTCTACTTCGAGAACGAAGAGTTTGTCGCCGTGGCCTCCGAGCGGCCCGCCCTGCAAACCACCTTCAACGTCCCCTTCGAGGACATCCACGAAGTGGAGCCCGGCCACGCCCTGATCATTAAGAAGAACGGCGAGGTCTCGATGGAACCCTTCACGAAGCAACTCCCCCGCGCCGCCTGCTCCTTCGAGCGCATCTACTTCAGCCGGGGGACGGACCGCGACATCTACCTGGAACGCAAAGAACTTGGCCGCCGCCTGGCCAAAGCGGTTACCAAAGCGATCGACTACGATTTCAACAATACCGTCTTCAGCTACATCCCCAACACGGCCGAGACCGCCTACATGGGCATGATCGAAGGCCTGGAAGACGAGCTGACCGAGTGGAAGCGCAAGGCCATCAAGAAGAAGCAAAAAGCCGGTAAAAATGGCATCAGCAAGATCCTGAAAACGAAAGTTCGCAACGAGAAAATCGTCGTCAAAGACGGTAAAACCCGCACCTTCATCGCCGATACGAGTAGCCGGGACGATATGGTGAGCCACGTCTACGACGTCACCTACGGCATCGTGCGCAACAACATCGATACCCTCGTTTTGCTGGACGACTCCATCGTGCGCGGTACCACCATGCGGGACTCGATCATCAAGATCGTCAGCCGCCTCAAGCCCAAACGCATCATCATCGTCTCTTCCGCGCCGCAGATCCGGTATCCTGACTGTTACGGCATCGATATGTCGCGCATGGGCGAGTTCGTGGCCTTCAAGGCGATGGAAGCTTTGCTCAAGAAAAAGGGCAAGCTGAAGATGATGAAAACGGCCTACAAAAACGCCCTCGAAGAACTCAAGAAGCCGCCCCGGAAGCAAAAGAACGCCCTCAAGGAACTCTACGCACAGTTCAAGTACGAGGACGTTTCCGACATGATCGCAGAGATCATCACGCCCAAAGGCACCAAGCCCCAGGTAGACGTGATCTACCAGACCATCGAAGACCTGCGCCTCAGCTGCCCGAACAATAACGGAGACTGGTACTTCTCCGGGAACTACCCGACACCGGGTGGGTTTCGGGTGGTGAATAAGGCCTTCGTTAATTATATGGAGGGTAGCAGCGAACGGGCGTATTAAGTTCTCGATTCTTGTTTTTTCTCACGCGGGGGCACGCGCAAAGTGCGTGCCCCCGCGTGAGAAAAAACAAGAATTGAGAACTGCCCCACTTGTCGCGTAGCGACTTGACTTGGGTAACCCCGGACGAAGTCCGGGGTGTACGAGCCTTCCTCAAAGCTGCAAACCCTATCTTGGGCGGATGAACCAACCCCTCCGCCCGATGCGATCTCTACTCACCCTGCTCCTAATTACCCTTCTCTGCACCTGCGCCCGCGCCCAAACGAAAGCCCTCGTAGGTGGAACCCTAATCGACGGCTTCGGCGGAAAACCAATCCGCAACAGCGTAGTTTTGATTGAGGGCGACCGGATCAAGGCCGTCGGTACCCGCGCCGAGGTGAAAATTCCGGAAGGCACGGAAATCATCAGCACCGAAGGCATGAGCGTGCTGCCGGGGATGTGGGATATGCACGTACACCTGATGATCAACGGCCACGCGGATTATGCTTACTGGGACACCGTGATGCCGCCCTTCCTGGAAGACATCATCATGCCCGCCAGCGCCAAACAACTGCTGATGGCCGGGGTAACCAGCGCCCGCGACCTGGGCGGCCCGCTCAAGGAATCCCTCTCCGTCCGCGACCGGATAAACAGCGGCGAACTGATGGGGCCGACGATGTATATGTCCGGCCCGTTCCTGCAATATGAACCGTACCCCGGCACGGAAGACTTCCGCTGGGGCGTGAAGTCCGTCGCCGAAGCCCGCGCCAAGGTCAATAAACTCGCCGACGCTGGCGTGGATTGCATCAAAGTAGTGGACCAGGACCAGATGCCGATGGACGCCTTCATGGCCCTGGTAGACCAGGCGCATAAACGGAATTTGACCGTCGTAGCCCACAGTCACCGCCCCGAAGAAATCCGCCGCGGCCTGAAAGCCGGCGTCGATTGTTTCGAGCACACCGGCCTGAGCTCTGCGCCCAATTACCCCGAAGACGTGCTGGAGATGATCCGCGAGCGCACCGCCCAGATGAACCTCGGCCCGCTGTACTGGACGCCCACCGTGGAGGGCCTCTACAACTACGAATACACCCGCGACAACCCCGAAGCACTCGACAACGACTGCTGGCACGAGGGCCTCACCCCGGAAATCATCGACGACATCCGCGCCAGCATCCACCGGCCCGGCCAGCTGCCGTACTTCCAACTCACCCCCATCCGCAAACCGACGCTGGAACGCAAGGTGAAAGCGCTCGTAGACGCGGGCGTAGTGCTCATGATCGGGACCGACTCGGGCATCCCGATGAAGTTCCACTGCCAGAGTACCTGGAACGAGCTGGATGTGTGGGTCAATGAGTTCGACCTGGAGAGCATCTATACCATTAAAGCCGCTACCTACTGGCCCGCCAAAATGATGGGCGTAGACAAAGACTACGGCACGGTCTCCGCAGGCAAGTTTGCCGACATCATTGCCGTGAAAGGTGATGTCCTCCGCCACATCGCCCTGCTGTCTGATGTGGATATGGTGGTGAAGCACGGCAAGGTGGTGAAGCATTGAGTCGGGAGTCGGGAGTCTGGAGTCTGGAGTCGCTGCCGCAGGTACCGTTTGCGGCGCTTTGCTTGCTCACTTTGGAGT
>CAYWMW010000188.1:0-1323 GCA_964458975.1 uncultured Lewinella sp.
AAATAGCCTTACTCTCTATTGCTAGGCTGTCTAATCTATCGCGTTCAACCCGTGGCAACCTCACCCCAACCCCTCTCCAACACGGTTTGCTTCGCAGTACTTCGTGCTCGCCTCAGGCTCAGCGGAGAGGGGCTATTAAGAAGAAAACGCTCCGCGTCTCAACGGTAAAAACCCGTTACGGGTAAAGACCGCCAGATTAGACAGCCTACCTCTATTGCTTAGGGATGGGAAACATGAGTCATCCCTAAGTAATTACCGACCACTTCCGTATGCGCGCAAGCGAGACCAACCGCTACGGCCTGCGGGGTGGCAACGGTGGCATCAAGGTAAAACTGAATCAGCAACGGGTAGATCGTCAGCTTTCTCTTTAAATTAAAATGCCACCAGCGCTTCGCGCTGGTGGCATTTTAATTTAAAGAGAAAGCTGACGATGGCTTACTTGTTGGCAACGAGCATGATTTCGAGGCCGATGTTGTCATTGATGATCTTGTCTTTCGCCAAGCCTTCAATGCCGGTGCTGTTGTAGCTCACGCCCCACTGCGTACGGTCGATGGTGAACTTAGGGGTAGAGGCCTTCAGCATACCGCCTTCCATGCTTACGGTAGCGGGGATGGTGATGCTGCGGCTCTCACCGTGCATGTTCAGGTTGCCGGTGATCTCGTGCGTACGGCCATCTTCGTTGGTAGCCTCCTGGACCTGAGTGATGACGAAGTTCGCCATCGGGTACTTCTCTACGTGAAAGAAGTCTTCACTTTGGAGGTGACCGATGAGGTCGGCAGCTTTCTGGCCTTCCAGGTCAGTGCTGACCATGTCCTTCAGGTTGATGGCAAACTTACCGCCAACGATGTTGCCCTCAGAGACCATCAGCTGACCGTTGGTAACAGGGATGGTTCCGGTGTGGCCGTAAGCGATTTTGGCACCTTCCCAGTTGACGACGCTGGCCGCGGCATCAACGTTGTACTGGGCGGAGGAGACCATCTCGGTCTTCGTGGTTTCGGCTTGGGCTTCGGAAGACTCAACGGCTTCGCCTTCGGGACCACCACAGGCGGTGATGAAAGCAGCAAGGGTGAGTAGGAAAAAGAAATTCTTCATTGCTAAATTATTGTAATGAGTTGGCCCGGCAGGTGTGTTTACTGCACGAGCAAGTTGGTTATTCGGCTGCTATAACAGCTGAACAAGGCATTTGTTAGTCTCAGTCTAAAAAAGTTAATGTAGGTACATCTGATTGGTTCGGTGGTCTGGTGGTCTGGTGGTTTTGTGGTTTTTTTTTTTTTTTGCACAAAAAAAAACCACCCGCCCCCCACCACACCCAAACACCCAACA
>CAYWMW010000188.1:1333-8659 GCA_964458975.1 uncultured Lewinella sp.
CGGTGGTCTGGTGGTCTGGTGGTCTGGTGGTCTGGTGGTTTTGTGGTTTTGTGGCACCACAAAAAACCACCAGACCACCGAACCACCCTACTTCTTCCACTCAGTATGGAACGTACCTTCCGCATCAATGCGTTCGTAGGTGTGCGAGCCGAAGTAATCGCGCTGGCCCTGCACCATATTGAGTGGCAGGCGGGCGGTCCGGAAGGCATCGAAGTACTGAAGCGCGCTAGAGAGGCACATCGTCGACACCCCTCTTTCCATGGACAGGCGCAGGACTTCAGCGGCGGAGTTTCTGGTGGAAGCGAGGCTACCGGAGAACTGGTCGCTGCCCATCATATTCTTCAGGTTGCTATCGGCGGAGTAGGCTTTGCGGATTTGCTCCAGCAACTTAGCGCGGATGATGCAACCACCGCGCCAGATGCGGGCGATGCCTTCCAGATCGAGGTCGTAGTTGAGCTCTTCGCTGGCTTCGGCGAGCAGGTGCATGCCCTGGGCGTAGCAAACGATGAAGCTGAAGTAGAGGGCTTCTTCAACGGCTTTGGCGATGCCCTCACCGTTTACCGCCACCTCGTTGGGGTGGGTCTGGGGGAAGATTTCGGCCAGTTGGCCACGGTAAGGCTTGAAGGAGGAGATGCCGCGCATGGCTACGGCGGAGTCAATCGTTGGTACGGGAACGCCGAGGTCCATAGAAGTCTGGCTGGTCCATTTCCCGGTACCTTTTTGCTTTGCTTTATCGAGGATGGCGTCGATGAGGTCGCCGTCGGTTTTGTCGTCGGGCTGCTTCATGATGTCGGCGCTGATCTCCATCAGGAAGCTGCTCAGGCGGCCTTTATTCCACTCGTCGAACAGGTCGCCGATGGCCTTATTGCTCATGCCGCCAACGCGCTTAAGCACGTCGTAGGCTTCGGCGATGAGCTGCATCAGGCCGTACTCGATGCCGTTGTGGACCATCTTCACGTAGTGGCCCGAGCTGGACTCGCCGATGTAGGTTACGCAGGGCTCGTCGTTCACCTTGGCGGAGACGGTTTCCAGTACTGGCTTCACCACTTCCCAGGCGGATTTGTCTCCGCCGGGCATGATGCTCGGGCCACGGCGGGCACCTTCGGCCCCTCCGGAAACACCGGTGCCGAGGAAGCGGATGTTCTTCAGTTTCAGGTCGGCGTAGCGGCGGTTCGTATCGTCGTAGTGGCTGTTGCCGCCGTCGATGATGATGTCGCCTTCGTCTAGCAGCGGCAGCAGACCTTCGATGACGATGTCGACAACCTTACCCGCGGGTACGAGGAGCATGATTTTGCGTGGCTTACTGAGCAGGCTCACAAATTCCCTTTGCGTACCGACGCCCTTCACGTTCATACCTTCGCCTTCTTCGTTGAGGGCCGTTACGGAAGCTTCGTTGATGTCCGTACCGAGGGCGGCGAAGCCATCGTCGGCTACATTGAGGAGGAAATTGCGCCCCATGACGCCGAGGCCGATCATACCGAAATCGTAGAGTTGATGAGTCATTTGTTGGATATATTTTGGTTTGGGGATTTACTTCCCTTAGGTGTAAAGGTAAGTATTTGGCGGAGGTTCACTTTTTGGGCGCGGCCGCGGGTGCAAAGTTAGAGATAAGGTAGCAGAGCTAACCAGAACAAGTCAGACGTTTAAGAGAGGCTCGCTTTAGGTTGCTGAGTGGTAAATAGTTGGATGAAACACACACCAGATATAATCATAGTCACAAAAAATAAACTAGTCTACATTTGACAATACTTGCTCTTATTAGAAATAACGACACATTCCCAACCTTCACCATAAGTTAATGTTTGCGTTTTTTTTTGTTGTTGTTGTTGTTAATATTGTATCATTGTTAACCGCGAGTGAAAAAATAGTCATCTCCTTTTACTTTCTGTTTTGAAAGAAGCGAGGATTTCAATCTTATACACTCCCATAAACCTTTTTTATGAAATTTATTCTATTAAGTATGTTGATATCCCTTGGGCTATCAACAACAAACACCAATTCGATTGCTACAGATGGCAGCGATGAGAACTTATATCTGGATGGGAATAGCTCAACTACTTCAGATCTTTCCATGGAAGAGGCACACCCTTGCTTATCCGGTTGTATTGAAACAACCGTAAGAACCTACTGTGGAGTAGTTGTAACGTTTCAGGCTTACCCGTGTCCATGGTTCCCACCCTTTCAAATCCAACGCGCTAGGCTTATTAGGCAAGCGTGTGGTGTCGGTGGTGTAGATCCATAAGGAATTAGTTTAGGCAAATAAATGATCTAATAATATTGTTTACGTGGGGAAGTAGCTCTTTCGCTACATCCCCATGTTATTTTATTTTACTATTATGACCAAATGGATTTCCTTAGCTATCACCTGTGTATTCGGAAGCGTTTGCTGCGCGCAGTTGACTAAAACAGTGGACTATGCTCTAATTTATGACCTTTCATATATAAGAGACACCTCTACTAATGAGTACCACAGTGGTTACGAGTGCCTTACCATGCGGGTAGGCGACGAAGGACGCTTTCAGGATTTTAATGAGCACTTCAACGATTCTATACTGATTTCATTTGGAGAGCGCTACCCTGGCTTAAATACAGCATCGCTTCCTAAGGGACAACTTGACGCAGTACTGAAAGAAATCGATGCTACGATGGCGAAATGGCAAAAGCCAAGCACTGATAAATATAGAATAGTAAAAGATTTTAGTAACAATCGTTCTAAATTGGTATCGATTTACGGTATAACTCCTCAGCACCTTGAGCAACCATTAGCTCAAGACTGGCAGCTCACCACAATTCAAGACACCATTGCCGGAATGCGTTGTTATCAAGCAACGACATGCTACGGTGGGCGTAATTATGTGGCTTGGTACAATCCGGATATTCCAATTTCCGATGGCCCTTACGTCTTCGCAGGCTTACCCGGTTTAATCGTAAAAATAAGCGACGAAAAAAAATGGTACAGCTTCACGCTAAAGCGGTTTAATTTGAAGCCGCATGAGCGATTTTGGAATGAATATCTTATACTTCCAGCTAGTACGCCCGTCAGTCGGGAAGTATTCGTCCAAATTATGAAAGAAAGAAAAGAGAATCCTAAAATGATGGGCCTGATTGGAAAAGAGCCGGAGGAAGTACGTCTCCAAAGGAAAAAAGGATTTAAAAAACGCTTCGATCTGCTGCTGGAACAAAATCATTAGTAATTGATTAATCACTTCGTCATTTTTCTGATTTGCCTTGTGCCCTGCTTCATGAGTAACCTCCGGGCGCAAGAAAAGCAGCTATCGGGCACGGTAACCGACGAAAACAGCCAACCGCTGCCCGGGGTAAATATCCTAACTAAAGAAGCACCGGAGGGCAACATTCTGAAATTCGCCATCACCGACGGAAAAGGCCGTTACCAGCTAAACCTCCCGCCTGGCCAGGATTCGCTCTGGATTGAAGTAACCCACCTTACCAAAAACCCCCAAGGGCGCTGGCTCGCCAACGAAACACGAGAACTCGACTGGCAACTTCAGCCCCGCACTTACGACCTCCCCGTTATGGAAGTCACCCAGGAGACGGTAACCCGACGCGGTGATACGCTGATCTTCGACGTAGCGCAACTACGGGAGAAGAGTGATGAGAACATCGAGCAGTTACTCCAACGCATACCGGGCATCACCATAAGCCCAGAGGGGCAAATCAGTTACCAGGATTTACCGATTTCCAAGTTCTACATTGAGGGGCTTGACCTGCTGGAAGGTCGCTACGCCATCGCCACCCGCAACCTGAGCGTAGACGCCATCCGCGACGTCGAAATACTGGAAAAGCACCAACCGATTCGCGCGCTTGACTCCATCATCGTACCGCCGAACGCAGCGATTAACCTCCGGCTGAAGTCCGGCATCTCTTTCGCGGGTACGATGGCTGGCGGGCTTGGACTGTCCCCTGCGCTCTACGACGCTCAGGGGACGGGCTTCGGCTTTACCCGTAAGCAGCAGTTCAACGCGCTCGGCTCAGTCAACAATGTTGGGAAGCGACGGGCCAATGATTACCAGGATTTCTACGAGGATCTTGACTTCCGCCTGCCCCTGCTGTCGCCCACCCTTGCTCGCATACCTTTTGGCTTACCGACCGAAGCCTACCTCGACAATCAGGAATACACTGGAAGCTTAAGTTTTTTACGTAAAGTCGGGGAACAAAGTCAGTTCAAACTGAATAGCTTTATCGTTGCCGATGCGGTAGACTATCAGGGGAGCAACATCATTACTTTTCGCGACGGCAACAACACGGCGGCGGCCTTCAGCGAGCGCTTGTCCGCCCAGCAGCAAATTGACCGCCTCAACGGTCGCTTGCTCTATGAAATCAACCGGAAACGTTTTTACCTAAACAGTACAGTAGAGGTAGGTACCGACAAAGACGAGACGTACGCGGACAACTTTGTTAACGGAGCCCCCGTGCCGGAGCGGTTCGGGCGGGAATCACTGGCGGTAGACGGGAATTTTTGGGCGATCTTGCGCCGTAAGAAGAAAGCTTTTCAGCTGCGGGGCACCCTCGGGTACCGGGAGCGGGACGTAGCTCTGGCCGTCTCGCCCCTTGCGGTTTCCGTACCGGATTTACCTCTTCTTACGCTGGATTCGGCTCAGCAGTCAGCGCGGCTTACCTCCCTTACCGGCGATGTCTACACCAGCCTGTCTTCCAGAAAAGGCTACTGGCAAACGAGCGGACGCGTGGGCCTAGAATTTGAACGCGAAACCTTGGGCTCCGTCCTTCAGGAAGCGGCGGACGGAACTGAGCGACTACCCGCCGAACTATTCCAAAACGAGACCCGACAGCAGGTTATCCGGCCCTACTTGTTTCAAGAAATAAAGCGGGAAACCGACCGGCACTTTTGGAGGTTTAATTTGCCGCTTTCTTCCGACCTGTTTACTTACGAGGACCGACTTCGGGAAACAACCCTGCGACAAAACCTTCTGGTCGCCAAGCCAAATCTGGGCTACAGCTATCGTTTCCCCAAGGGGCAATTTCTTTCTTTTGGATACGGTTTTGCGTTGGACTACGTCCGCGACAACCAGTTGTTCTATGGCTATATCCTGCGCCGCAACCGCTTCTTCGACCGTACGGCCGCTGATGTCAATCGTTCTCGGGGGCACAATCTTAGCGTTAGTCTGCGGGGGAATAATCCATCCTCAACTTTTCGTTACCGGACATCCTTAAGCACCAGCTTTACTACCACCGACCTACTCGCCGAGACGAGCTTCAACACCGCTGGCGAAAGCCAGTCTCTTGTGCAGGAACGCAATACCAGGGCACGTTACAACTGGAACAATAAGCTGGTGTGGGCTGTCGGTTCCGACACCGAACTAAAAATGACCACGGATTATACCCTTGCGAACTACCCCATCGTGCTTAATGACCGGGTAAGCCGTCAGTTTTACGATCAGTCCAGCCTGAAACTGGAAGTAGAAAAGGTATTCTCCAGCGCGGTTTTCAGGGCATCCCCTGGGGTGATTCGTACTTTCAACGATTTGGTTAATCTAGTGCAGTGGCAGGACAAACTGGAGGTCAGCTACTATCAGGAATTACCCGGTGATAGGGGCGCTGCCCGGCTACAGTACACTTACCAAAATTTTCGCAATGACGACCGGGCGGCAACGACGAACCTGCTCGGCCTGAGTTACGAGCGTAAGGTTTTTGACGGCAATTGGGAGCTGCGCCTCATGGCGCGTAACCTGCTCGGAACAGAAACCTACCAATGGTCAGGCATTAATGTATTTACCGTATCCAGTTCCTCTTTCCTGCTCCGGCCCCGGCAGCTATTTGTGAGCCTTAAGCGCTCGCTTTGAGAAACAGCGTGATTTTCTCTTGTTTGCTATTACCACAGATACAACGAAGAGCTAAGAGCTGGGTGAGACAAATACAAGGACAGCTTTTCCCTTTAAACCTTACCCAGCACCTGCGGCCGCGCCCTTACTTAGCCACCAGTGGATTTAAAAACGCTCCATCAGCGGTAGAAATAAATTACAGCTCCTTGATTGTACTTGCATTCTTTGATTAGGTGTTGTAAGCGATCTATTCGTAACGTGTGTTCGCCGTGTGGTAAATCATGTATTGGTATGATGTACAATAAGCCGTATTGTTTACGATCCGTATGGTTGTGAAAACGTGGTTGTACGTCTACTACCACAGAGTCAATACGTAATTGATGTAGCTCGGTCATCGCTTTCAGCAATCCGTCAAAGTCCGCTTTATTGTTGATGCTCTCCCCTATTTGAGGCCCTTTGCCACGTAGAACAAAGCCCGGCATTCTGGCGGGGTCAAGGCCCTCGTTACGCAGTAGCAAGGTTTCGTCATCCTACTAGGAATGTACGGCACGAAGCATTCGATGTAGCCATTTTTCGCATACTTAGAACTCAGAGAAGCTCCCCAAACGCAGCTGGCCAGGGCATCATTTGCGTCATCGTAGCTATTGTTATTGATCCATACGCGCCCGTCGCCGAGTACGCCGGGTACATAGGGACTACCTACGTACTCCACCGCCGAACCGAAATAGATGAGCATCACACAAAACGGCAGGATGACCGCAAATTTACGCCCGAAGGTATTGTCAATAAAGTTGTAGTAGAGCGGTCGGTAAAAGCGTGCCAGCGTTAACCAACCCATAACTACGTAGAGATAATAGTATGGTTTCTCGATCAGCTTAATCCGTTTCAACAGGCCAAGCGTGAAGAAATCCACCATATAGACTACACCTGAAAGCAGGACGATTACCCCAATCACCTCCGTGCTTATTACGAGAAGGTCATTCGTCTCCATCCCTAAAAAATCCGGCAATGTCATCACAATTCCAAGAAAGAAAATATAGCCGGAAATACCCAGAAAACAGAACAGGAGCAAAAACGCAAAAGAGAATTACACTACAGTAACGCTCTAACCGATTAATATAATCGTCAAACGAGCCGATGCCGTTCTGTAGCCTTTGTACGTAACGAGGGCGAAACCGAAAGGCCGTGTAATCGATCTCCCCGGAAACTGACCGCAAGCCAACTGCCGCTATCCAGAGGCCCCGCATAACTACGCGGAACAACAAAGAGACGATCAAGGACATCCAGCCGATCTTACCGAAGTAGTATAAAATATCCAGGAAGCCGAAACGACCACTTTGCTGTTCTAGTAAGGCCAGGTCGTAAGACAACCCCTCGAACCACCCAAGGCCCTGAATGAGAAGGAACGTAGAAAAACCACTAATGAGGAGCTCCAACTGCCAACTCTCCTGTTGGAGGGAATCTAGCCAGTTCTTTAAATGCCCGTCCTTGTGTTTGGTGTCTTTGGGTTGCATACGGGTTGAAGGTA
>CAYWMW010000189.1:0-5574 GCA_964458975.1 uncultured Lewinella sp.
CTAGTTCCTAGTCCTTCCAACACGCGGCAGCCCTAGTTCCTAGTTCCCTAGTTCCTAGTTCCCTAGTTCCCTAGTTCCTAGTTCCTAACTCCTCCCCCTTTGTACCCAGACCTCTCCTACCTCTTCCACGACCTCTTCGGCACGGCCCAGGACAACTGGCTAAGCATCTTCAAAACCTTCGGCTTTTTCCTGCTGCTGGCCTTCATCGTTGCGGCCCGGTTGCTGAAGTGGGAGTTGGAACGGCGGGAGAAACTGGGCCAGTTTACGCCGGAGCGGGTAACCATAGTGCCGGGTAGCGGGGTGACGGTGTACGACTACATTTTCAACGGCTTATTCGGCTTCATCCTCGGCTATAAAATTCCTTACGCCATTGCGAATATTGATGCGTGGAAGCAGGACCCCGGCGGTGTTTTGCTGTCTACCGATGGCTGGTGGATCACCGGTTTGCTGGTCGCCGTGGGCTTCGTGGCTTACTACGTTTACCTGGCCCGCAAACCGGTGACGGGCGAACCCTACGAGAAAGCCGTTTACCCCAGCGAACGGGTAGGCCCGATCACGATGATGGCGGCCGTGGGTGGCCTGCTTGGGGCCAAGTTTTTTGCCATCATCGAATATATGGATCGTTTCATGGCGGACCCGCTTGGCGTGCTGTTCAGTGGCGACGGGCTAGCCATCTACGGTGGTTTGATCGGTGGCGCGTTGTTTGTCTTCTTGTACCTGCGCAAACACCGCATCAGCCCCGTTCCGGTGATGGATGCGGTGGCACCGTCGTTGATCATCGCCTATGGTGTGGGGCGCACGGGCTGTCAGCTCAGTGGCGACGGAGACTGGGGTAAAACGGCCGCCGCCCAGCCCGATTGGTGGTTTTTGCCCGACTGGGTCTGGAGCTTCCGCTTCCCGCACAACGTCCTTGGGCGCGGCGAGGCCATCCCCGGCTGCGAGGTCGAATATTGTACTCAACTAGCCGAGGCCGTTCACCCGACTTCGATCTACGAAATGGTGATGGCCTTCGCCATCGGTGGGCTACTCTGGGCGCTGCGCAAACGCCTGACGCACATCCCCGGATTGCTGTTTTCGATCTACCTTTTCTTCAACGGTGTGGAGCGCTTCTTCATCGAGTTTGCCCGCATCAACGATAAGTACAACGTGCTGGGTTTTGAGCTTAGCCAGGCGCAGATCATCGCGATCTGTTTCATGTTGGCAGGTTTGATTGGTGGCTTGTTTTCTGTTAGGCGGGCGCGGACGCAGGTGCAGTGACGGTTAAAAACATAGCCCCTGGCGGTTGGGGTGTAAGTTTTGGTTTCACCTCCGAGGTTTTTTTTCAGACGGGCGATAGCTCGGTTTGAAAAGTTCCTCGGAGGTGTAAACCAAAACACTTGAAAACAAACTACCTTTGCGATTCACAAAAAAGAACCAACGATGAAATTCGGCGTAATCCTCTTCCCCGGCAGCAACTGCGACGACGACATGGTCCACGTACTCGGCACCGTAATGGGCCGTGAAACGGTAAAGCTCTGGCATAAGGATAAGGACGCGCTTAAGGACTTTACGACCGACGACTGCGTCATCGTGCCCGGAGGCTTCAGCTACGGAGACTACGTCCGCGCCGGAGCCGTTGCCCGGTTCAGCCCGATCATGGAGTCGGTGATCGACTTCGCCAAGCGGGGAGGCTACGTCTTCGGCATCTGCAACGGTTTCCAGATACTCTGCGAAGCCCACCTGCTGCCCGGTGCGTTGCTTCGCAACCGCGACCAGAAATTCATCGCTAAAAACTGTTACCTCCGCACGGAGACGACCAAGAGCGCCGTTACCTCCGCCCTGCAGGTTAACCAGGTCCTCAACATCCCCGTTGCCCACGCCGAAGGCCGCTTCTACGCCGCCGACGGGGTGATCTCGAACCTGACCGCTAAAGACCAAATCCTCTTCCGTTACTGCGACGGAGCGGGAGACGTTACGCCGGAGGCCAACATCAACGGCTCTACCCAAAGCATTGCCGGCATCTGCAACGAAGGCCGCAACGTATTCGGCATGATGCCCCACCCCGAGCGGGCGAGTGAGGCCGCCATCGGTAATACCGACGGGTACGCCATCTTCGCCGGAATGATTAAGGCGATTGAGGGAGCGGCGGTCTCGGCTTAGGGATGGTGAAATAATAACTTCCTGATTTTGAAATGAGTGATCGTGGTGCTGATCGAGGCGGAACGATGAAAGCATAGCCATCGCTACGGTTTTATCGTTCTAACGAAGAACAGCGCCGCGAGCGCCGTTTCAAAAGCGGAAGTTATTATTTTACCGTCCCTTAAGCAAGCAATCATTTCTCCTGCTCAAGACTGTCTTCGAAAAACCATTCTTGGCACCTGCGATCCGCGCCCTATCCCGCACAGTTGTTAACTTGCCGTCATGAAAGGTAAAGAACAAAACACCTACGACGCTATTGTAGTCGGTACGGGCATCAGCGGTGGCTGGGCTGCAATGGAGTTGTGCCGCAAAGGACTGAAAACCCTGGTGCTGGAGCGCGGCCCCGAACTAAAACACGGAGACTACCCCACCGCCAACCTGGAAAACTGGGACCTGCCCAACAACGATAACTTCACCAGGGAAGAGATTGAAAAGCATTATTTCAAATTCAACCGCAAAGCCTACATCGCCAAGCCGAGCGTGGCGCACATGTTCTGCAAAGACGATGAGTACCCGTACACCGAAAAGCGTAAGTTCGACTGGTTCCGGGGCTACCACACCGGCGGCCGCAGCGTAATGTGGGGGCGCCAGTGCTACCGCCTGAGTGACCTCGACTTTGAAGCCAACGCAAAGGAAGGTGTCGGCGTAGACTGGCCCATCCGGTACAAAGACCTCAAGCCCTGGTACGACCACGTCTCCCACTTCGTAGGGATTTCAGGGCAGGCGGAGAACCTGGCGCACTTGCCCGACGGTCCCTTCCTGCCCGGCATCCCGATGAACTGCGTGGAAGAAGTCTTCCGCGATGCCGTCCACGAAAAATTTCCGGAGCGCCGCGTTACCCTCGCCCGCGTTGCGCACCTGACGGCCTACGACCCTAAAGTACATCTGGGCACCCGGGGGAATTGTCAGTACCGCAACCGCTGCAACCGGGGCTGTCCGTTCGGGGGCTACTTCAGCAGCGTTTCCAGCACAATCCCCGTTGCGGCGGAGACGGGAAACATGACCATCGTACACAACGCCGCCGTGCGGGAGGTGATTTACGATGCGGATAAAAAACGTGCCTCCGGCGTCCGCGTCCGCCTCAGCGATACGGGAGACGATGTGGAGTTTTTTAGCCGGGGGGTGGTTTTCCTGAATGCATCTACCCTGAATTCCGCAGCCATTCTGCTGGCCAGCAAATCCGATGCCCAGCCCAACGGACTCGGCAACGACAACGACATGGTGGGCCGCAACATAATGGACCACCACCACCGTACCGGTGCCTCGGGAGACTTCGAGGGCTTCGAGGACAAAACCGTGAAGGGCCGCAACCCGGGAAGCCTGTACATCCCCCGCTTCGTAAACATGGGAAAAGACAGCAAAAGAGACTACCTGCGCGGCTTCGGCTACCAGGGAGCAGCAAGCCGTAGTGGCTGGCAGAAGGCGGTGAGGGAACTGGCCGTTGCGCCAGGCCCCGAACTCAAGGAAGCCATCACGAAACCCGGCGGCTGGCGGATGGGCTTTAGCGCCTTCGGGGAGTCTTTACCCGACGAAAACAACCGCGTTACCCTCAACTACGACGTACTGGACAAAGACGGCCTGCCCACCCTTACCCTGGATTGCGCCTTCGGCGAAAACGAACGCCTGATGCGCAAAGAAATGAAGGTCTACGCCGCCGAAATGCTGGAAGCTGCGGGCGCTAAAAACGTACGGATGCACCACGCCGAGGCCCACCCCGGCTTCGCCATCCACGAAATGGGCTCGGCCCGGATGGGCCGTGATCCGAAAACCTCCGTCCTGAACAAACACAACCAGGTCTGGAACTGTCGCAACCTCTACGTCACCGATGGCTCGGCCATGACCAGCGCCGGCTGCGTGAACCCCTCGCTTACTTATATGGCCCTTACCGCCCGGGCGGTGGATCATGCGGTGAGGGCGTTGAAGGCAAGGGAGTTAGGAGTTAGGAACTAGCGCTAGTTCCTAGTTCCTAGTTCCCTAGTTTCTAATTCCCTGGTTCCCAAACTAAGCGAAGCCCCCAACCGAACCCCCGCCCGCGAGCTGTCCCGCTGCCGGAAAACGGTGAGCAGGTTATCGGTGCTGGCAATAAGGTTTACCGGGCCGAGGTGGGCGTAAACGTGGGCACCGAAATTTGTAGCAGCGTTTTTGCGCGCGTTGTAGTTGAGGCCAACGGTAAGCTGCTCGATGATGCGGTAGCGGGCGCTGAGGGCGAAGGCGGTCTCGCTGCTCAGCGGCCGGTCGTAGTGAACAACGAGCAGGCCAGCGGTAAGGCGGTCGGTGACGTCGAACTCGCCACCGATGAGGTAGGTAGAGGCCAATCTGCCGTCGTAAGGAGCGTTGTCTTCGGTAGGCTCGAAGGTGAGTTGGAGGCTGTCCAGTGCGGCGGTGAAGGAGAGGGAGTCTTCGAGCACTTGCGCCAGAATGTCCAGGCCGCTGAATTCGTCCGAGCCCTGGAGTTGGAAGCTGGTCACGTCGTTGGCCCAGTTGATCTTTCCGCCGAGGTCGTTGGCGGCGGCTTGCAGCCGCGCTTTACCGAAGGTGGCGAAGAGGCCGAAATCAAAGGCGACACCGTTATTTCCGTTGAAGATATTATCGGTATTGATGCGGTTGAAATCGTAGTTGATGCCCACGTCGTCCAGCCCGTTGTAGTCTACGGTTCCGGCGGTGTTGAGGGTCAGGTCCTGATCGAGGGTGAGGGCGAAGTTTTCTTCTCCGGTGGTGAGTTGCAGGGAAGCTTCTGTGCCGGTGCGCACGTCAGCGATACCGCTCAGGTACTTGATGCGGGCGCCGAGGTGGATGTTTTTAGTGATGGCAACGCTGGTGCCCAGACCGATTTCGTGGTAGCTGGTACCGAAAATGAGGGGCGCGAACTCTACGGTCTGGCCGATGAACTGCGCGTTGCCTTGTACGATGAGTTGGGCCAGCGTTTTGGGGTAGTCGGCCTGGCCTGCGGCCCGGAGGCGGTGGTAAAGGCCGAGGCTGAAACGGTCTCCGCGCATGCCTACGCCTATGGTTTCGACGCTAAAGTCGTCGCGCAGTTCGTTGCGTTCTGCCAGCAGGCCGGGCAAACGATTCAGGTCTAGTACGCGGCGGCCGTTTTCGTTCAGGAGTAGCTCGTTGTAGGTTACGTTTTCGGCGTAGAGGTCGTTACTGATGCCGGGCAGGCCAACGGTAAAGTCACCCTTCGCCTGGCCGTAAAGTGCAGGGTTGCTGAAGGTGGCTTGCCAGCTGTCGGACAGCAGCGGCACGGTCAGGTCCTGGGCGCAGAGCGTTCCGAAGCAGAACATTAGGGCGAGGCCGCAGGTGCGGGGGAGGTTGAAGGAGCAGGGCATTGAGGTTGGCATTTAGCTTTAAGCAATTAGCGTTTACTGGGTAGGGGACTAGAAACTAGAAACTAGA
>CAYWMW010000189.1:5674-8644 GCA_964458975.1 uncultured Lewinella sp.
ACTAGAAACTAGAAACTAGAGAACTAGAAACTAGCTTCTAGTTCTCTAGTTCCTAATTTCTAGTTTCTAATTTTCTACCCTCACAACTGCCCCCAGCAAAACCTGCAGGGTTTGCTCGTTGGTGATCCGGGCGGGGATGAGGCCCAGGCGGGCGGTTGAAAAGTTTAAGGTGAGCACGAGCCGGTTGGCAGCACGGATGGCATCGAGGCGTTCTTGCTCAAAGGTGACTTCGTTGACGAGGGGTTCTCCTTCGCTGGTAACGTTGCCAGCGGCATCAATCGGGGCGGCTTCGAGGAGCTGCAGGCGGCCGTCGGTCAGGTCCGCCAGGGCGTTATTGTTTTCGTCCAGGAAGGTACCTTCAACGCGTACGCTGAGGGGGATGCCGTTGCGGGTGGTGAGCCTGAAGTCTACCCCGACGATGTCTTCGAAGCGGTCCACTAAATCCATCGGGATGGTATCACGAACAACGAAGCCACTTGCCGTACCGAAGAGCGGTAGTTCAATATCTACGGTAGCACTGTAACCGGCGCTGTCGGTCAGGAAGCCGACGATGTCGGTATCGCCATCGGGGTTGATGAGGGCGTTGATTTCATAGTCTAGCGCAACGGGCCGGGCACTGAGTACTTCGGCGATGTTGGAGTTGGTATTGTCGAACACGAAGGTGGTAAAGGCCGTGTCTCCGGGCGTAGTCGGGAAGTTGAAGTTGAAGCCTTCGTCAACCGCCGTTCCGGTGATGGGGATGGTGTTGCCGTTTACGTCTACCACATCCAGCACACTTACCTGGGCGAGTGCAGGCACGCCGAAGGTGTTGGTCAGCGTCATGGTGATGGTGGGGTCTTCGAAGAAAATATCTCCTTCGAGGTAGTTGTCGAAAAAGTCTACGACAACGGTATCACGGCCGCCCATGTAGAGCTCGCGGCCGAGGTAGCCCTCCATGTAGCTAAAGCGTAAGTTGGAGAAGGATACAATGGTCTGGACGGGTGGGGCAAGCTCCATACCACTTTCGTCAACTATGCTGTACTCGAAGTAGAGCGAGTCATTAGGGATGGTAAGGATGTAGCCTTGTAGTTCAACGGGGGCATTGAGGTTTTGAAAAGTAGGCGGGGTGCCGGTACCGGAATAGGCGGGCAAGTCTGCGGAGACAGAGAAGGGTACCCCACCGAGCGTTGCGTCGGGGATGCTGAGGGTAACGGTGACGGGGTGGTCGTAGCGGTTAGGCAGGGCATAGTTCAGGAAACCTGCCTTGATGCGGACCTCGTCGATGTCGATATCGGATGCGCCGCCGCCGAAGGGGGCGGCCTGGGGCGAGCGGGTAATGGGCACGAAGACGCCCCGGGCAATATCCTCCAGGCGGGAGAATACTACATCGCTACCAACGACGGGGATTTCACCGGAGTAGCGGAAGCGCAACAAACCATCGGCATCCACGGTAAGCGAAACTTCTTCGCTTACGTCTCCGATCAGTTCGTTGAGGGTTACCTCACTGTCGATGAGCGGTACGGCGTAGGCGGCGCTGTAGCGGGTTTCGTCTATCTGGGAGAGGTCTTCAATCGAATTGGTGCAGCCGGTAAACATCAGCAGCAGACACATTCCGATGAAGAAAGTGGTGGATAACTTCATGTCGGTTGGTTTTCGTTGGGGCGGCGCAAAGGCGTGCATATAATGAGATGCACGAATCTCCTCTCCCCCCGATCCCGACTTAGTTAAGGAAGACGTGGCAGGCGGCAAATTCGTGACAGACGTGCATTTGTTATACACACTACAAGGCCATAAAGGTAACGTTTGCCAGAGCTTGAATATGTTGTTAGCCGTAAGGAATGGAAGATTGGGCCGTTAAGAAGACAGAAAATATAAAAGTTAGATGAACCTAACAATCTGAAAAGCGTATTCATGAGCATGCGTTCCCTCCTCACTTTGCTCCTCCTGACTTTCCTTTGCACCTGCGGCCGCGCCCAGGAAACGGAAAGGAAGTTTCTTGTTGTCACTTCGGCTTCCATCTTCGCTGATATGACGGAAGTTATTGCGGGAGGTTTGGTGGACGTGCAATCCATCGTCCCCATCGGCGGAGATCCGCACATCTACGAACCAACGCCCAGCAACGTGCAACTGGTGTCCCGCGCCAACCTGGTGCTCGTGAACGGCCTGACCTTTGAAGGCTGGGTGAACGAGCTGATCGAGAACAGCGGCACGGTAGCCGAAACCGTTACCATAACGGAAGGCATCGGTGCCATCGCCAGTGATGAATACGCCAACGCCAGCGATCCCCACGCCTGGATGACGGCCCGCAACGGCATGACTTACGTGCGCAACATTCGCGATGCGTTGATCCGGCTGGACCCCGCGAATAAGGAGGTCTACGAGTTCAACGCCGGTATTTACCTGCAGCAGCTCGAAGACCTCGACAAAAAAATCTTCGACCAAATCGAATCCATCCCCGAAGCCCGCCGGGTGCTCATTACCAGCCACGATGCTTTTCGTTACTACGGCCGCTACTACGGCATCCGCGTAGAAGCCGCCCTCGGAACCAGCACCGACGCCCAGGTACAAACGGACGATGTGAACCGGCTAACCAAAATTATCCGCGAATCCGGCGTACCGGCCATCTTTGTGGAAAGCACCATCAACCCAAAGTTGATCCGCCAGCTGGCGACCGACAATAAAGTCATCATCGGCGGCGAGCTCCTCGCCGATTCGCTCGACGAGCCAACGAAAGAGGGCGGCACCTACCTCGGTATGCTCACCTTCAATACCAACACCATCGTTGCTGCGCTGAAGGGCCAGGTAGAGGACGTTGGCATCGGGATGGGGCCGAGTGGAAGCCAACAGGCCATTCTGCTGGCGATCATCCTGGCGGTGATGGCGGGGGCTTTTTTCTTCATGGTTGCCCGGATTAATCGGGGGGTGGCTTGAGGTAGGGAATCAGGAGTTCACGTTATTTTAGAGTTGAGATCGGCACACGACTAAACCTAG
>CAYWMW010000190.1:0-8604 GCA_964458975.1 uncultured Lewinella sp.
CGGAACGATTACTTCTGATGATGGGGAGCCACTCATCGGGGTTAGTGTTGTCCAGTTAGGGACCTCTAGTGGTACCGTTACGGACCTCGACGGAACCTACAGCTTCACCCTTGTTCCTAACGGAAAAGACAAGATTCGTTTTTCCTACACCGGTTTCGCTTCTCAAGAAATTACGGTGGGTTCGCGGTCGGTCATCGATGTTACTATGGAAAGTGATTCCGAGCTGCTCGATGAGGTAGTCGTAATTGGTTACGGTACGGAGCGTAAGCGTGATGTACTGGGCTCAATTGGCTCCCTTAGTTCGGAGGACCTTGTACAGAACACCCCGATTGATGCCTTTGATGCCGTTCAGGGCCGTATTGCCGGTGTACAGATCACCCAGGGTGGCGCTCCTGGTGAAGGCTCCGAGATCCGGATCCGTGGTACGTCTACTTTATCCGGCGGCACCCAACCGCTTTACGTAGTTGATGGCCAGCAGTTGGACAATATTGACAACCTGGACCCTAACAGCATTGCTTCCCTTGAGATACTCAGGGATGGTGCCTCGGCGGCTATCTACGGTTCTAAATCTGCCAACGGTGTAGTAATCATCACTACCAAGCAGGGAGAGAGTGGTAAGGTCTCCGTGGAGCTAACGCACAATACTACGCTCAGTGAGCTCTACCGTCTGCTTCCCGTCTCCAATACCCGCCAGCGCCAACTCTTTGAGACTGGTCGTAACGGTGGTATGCCTTCTGAAACAGATGCTGACTCCTTAAGTACGCGTTTTCTCCAGGAGGTAGACATTCAGGACCTCTTAACCCAAACGGCCGTTCGTAATCAAACGAACCTTGCCCTGAGCGGAGGTGGTGAAAAAGCCAAGTTTTACTGGAATACAGGTTTTGTGGACGAGCAAGGCATTGTCTTCAACAGCAAATACCAACGGTACAATACGAACCTGAACGTTGATTTTAACCTGGGCTCTAAATTCAAAGCCGGTACGCGCTTGAATGCATCTTACGAATTCCGTAAAGGGCTGAATGAGTCTGCCGTATTCCGCCAGTTGGCGGAACGCCCTGCTTACCTGCCGGTTCGCGATTTCAACGGTGACCTTTTCCCGGAAACCTTTGGCCGCCAGAATCCACTGGCAGAAGCACTGGCTACTCGCCGAGACGACCGTAACTTCCGCTCGAATCTCTTCAACTTTATTGAATTTCAGATTACGCCGGAGTTGTCCCTTCGCTCAACGGTGGGTATCAATTTCCGCTTGCGTAAGCGGAATGACTTCGACCCTCTCGTTGTCCGTCGGAGAGGCCAGCCAGCCATTGGTTCGGAGCGGCAGGACTTGACCCACGATATTCAGCAGGAGAACTACCTGACGTACAAAAAGTCTTTCGGAAAGCACCGGGTAACTGCGCTTGCGGGCACTCAGATCCAGAAGTGGAACATCGAAAACTCGAGTCTATTCGCCGTAGCATTCTCTTCCGATATTGTAGAAACGTTCAACAACGTAGCCGAACTAAATCTTAACAGGACCAATACGATTCGTGAGGGCCACGCTTTGGCTTCTTTCTACGGTCGTTTGAGCTACAACTACGCTGGTAAGTACCTGTTAGCTGGTACGGTTCGCCGGGATGGTTCTTCCCGCTTTGGTGCAGACCGTCGCTTTGGTAACTTCCCGTCAGTCTCCGCCGGATGGCGTATTTCTGCCGAGCCCTTCTGGGATGGTCTGCGCGATATTGTTTCGGATTTCAAAGTCCGGTTTGGTTTCGCGATCACGGGTAATGAGCGTATTCCAAATTATGCCTCACGCGCCCTGTACAGCCCCGGTTTAATCTACGACGGAATTAACGGTGTTGGTCTTACCCAGGTAGCCAACCCCGTCCTTGGGTGGGAGAGTACTTCTCAGTTGAACTACGGTGTGGACCTCGAATTCTTCCAGGGCCGTGCTACGGCTACACTGGATATTTACAAGAAGACAACTGACGACTTGCTTTACCAGGTTCCCCTCCCCGAAGAGACTGGATTTGAGACCAGTATTCAAAATATTGGCTCAATTGAGAACACGGGGATTGAGTTGACCCTTAGCGGAACGCCGATCAATACCGGAAAATTCAAGTGGTACACTAGCTTCAACATTGGTACTAACAATAACCTCATTACTGAATTAGCCGACGAAGAAGGCTTCGAAGCCGGAAACTTCCTGATTGAGGAAGGCCAGCCAGTAGGTAATATGTTAGGTTACGTGAATAATGGCGTATTTGCTTACGATGAGTCCAATGCCTTCACGTCCGATGGCCAGCAGCTGACCCCGAACTTTAACGAGGCTGGTGAATTCCAGAACTACACCCTCAACGGTGCAGAATTTACCGGCGAGGTAAACCAACTGCGTTTTGGTAATACCGTCTTGAGAGGTGGTGATATTCACTGGAATGACCTTGATGGTGACTTTCAGGTGACGACTTTCGACCGCCAGGTCATCGGTAACGGTTTTGCGGATGTATTTGGTGGCTTCTTTAATGAATTCACTTACTCTGGCATTTCCCTCTCGGTCCTGTTTGACTACAACTTTGGTAATGACATTTACCGCCGGTACGACCAGTTGCGTAACTTCAACAACTCCTTTGGCCGTACCCCGAGCCCGGAACGTATCGAAGGTGCCTGGACGCAGCAAGGTGATGTGACGGAGTGGCCTAGCCTGGACCGCCGTCGCCCGCAAAACCGTATTGCCCCTAATTCACAGATGATCAGCTCGGGTGATTTCATCAAGCTGCGTAGTATTCGGGCTGGCTACAGTTTGCCGAAGAGCGTTCTCAGTAAGTTCAACTGGGTCAAGAGCCTACGCCTTACCCTTGCTGTGAACACACCAATTACATGGACGGAGTACACGGGCTACAACCCAGAATTAGGTACCCGTGGCGCTGCCCTCCAGCCTGGTTTTGACTTTTTACGCTACCCAAGCAGAACCGAATACATCTTCGGTATCCAGGCGCGCTTCTAAGTCACCCTAATCTCATCTATTAGTTCATGCTAATCAGTAAAACAATGAAATTTATCACTAAAGTACTTCCAGTACTAGCTTTTATATTCTTAGCCTTGTCGTATTCTTCTTGCGAAGACTTCCTCGACGAGCAACCTTTTTCCCAGATCGGGGATCAGCAATTTTGGCGGACCGCAGGGGACGCTGAAAGCGGCGTCGCAGCCATTTACGATGCGATGCAAGACGCCTACCGCACTAAGCACTACCTGTGGGGGGAATTCCGTAGCGACAACCACATTGCCAGTGACCGGGTTTCCGGCGCCAACAGTGAATTGGTCGAAAACGTACTGACCCCCGGTAATACTGCCGCCCTGCGGTGGAATGACCTTTACCTCATGATTGCCCGGGCAAACCTCGCTATTGAGCGTCTCCCTACAATTACTGCGGTAGACGCTAACCTGTTGGGTGAATCTCACGCACTCAGAGCCTACGCCTATTTTGACGCAGTTCGCGTTTGGGGCGGTGCTCCTCTTTTCACGGCTCCCATCAGTGGCCTTGATGATGAGCTTAACCGACCAATGACCCCCGGAGAGACCATCTTAAACGATGTTGTAATCCCGGATATGCTGCGGGCGGAAGAGCTGATCACCATCCCTTCACGGGAGTTCCGCATCTCGCGAGCCAGCCTCTTTGCCTTTCAGGCCCACGTTTACATGTGGATCAAAGATTACGAAAAGGCCAACGAGGCCCTGCAGAAGCTTATTGATCTCAATGAATTTCAGTTGGTAACCAGCGAGCAAGCCTGGGCAGAACTGTTCCTTAATGACATCAACATCGGTAAGTTTCAGACTGGCCCGGAACTGATCTTTACCATCCGTTATGATTTGCTGGAAGACGGTAACGCCGCCGCTGGTAACTACGGGTTGTTCTTTGCTGGTATCCCTTCTTTTTTCATCTCTCCCCAGGCTGAAAACAAGTGGATTAACCGCTTCCCCGTAACGGAAGAAAGCTGGACAGCAATGTACCCTGACTTTGACCCACCTTCCGTCATCATCAACAATGATACTGTTATTGGTGACTTCCGCTACTACAACACGCGGGAGGATCGTCCTCTGGGTGAGGCTCGGGTGGCTAAGTACGCAAAAGGCAACTTCCTCTCCGCAGAGGATGACACCAATACACCTGTCTACCGTTATTCAGGAATTCTATTACTGAAGGCACTCGCTGAAAACAGGCTCAATAACCCCGAGGCTGCTGCCGAGCTCGTTACTCAGGTTCGTGACGCACGCGCCTTACCTCCCGTGTCCGTTGAGGATATGGGCGATGATATGGACAGCCGCGAGAACTTCATTCTCGACGAACGCCAGTTCGAACTCTTCGCCGAAGGTGATCGCTGGTGGGACCTGAGAATGCTGGATAAGGTAAACGTTGCGCTTGATACCATCGGCCAGGTAGAGGATGACTTGTTGCTCTTCCCCATCTGGGAGGGTCACCTGATTGATAACCCTAACCTCGTCCAGAACCCCGGCTACTAAACGGTGCCAACCTCTTTCTTTTACACTAAAAAAAATAATCATGCAAAATACTTTTGCCTTACTCCGCGGTTGGTCGGCTTTGATAGTGATGCTTTGCTTCGTTACGAGTTGTGACCTACCCGTTCAGCCTAAATTTGAGTTCGAATCCGAAATCGGTGAACTTGTCACTTTCGAGGATCAAACAGTTCTGGAATGGATGAGCAGCCCCGCTTCAGTCGTTACGAACAATAACGCAAACTTCGACATCATGGTCGAAGCCATTGCGCTCACCGGCATGGAAGAAGAATATAATGACCCCAGTGACCGGCGTACGTTCTTCATGCTTAACAATGAGTCCTTTACGGCTAACAACCGGATCTTCAGAGCTCTCGGTGTTACCGCATTGGATTCGCTGGATACTGACGGGATTGACCGCCTTCGGAATATCCTGCAATACCACATCATTGACGAGTACGTTGACCAGGGCCCGGAAGCCCTTCCTGTCTTGTTGACGAATTACACCTTTCAGTCGCTCATCCCGGGCGCAGAAGGAGAGATCATCGTCCATAGAGACGAACGCTTTCGGATGTTCATCAACAAGCGGCCGCTCGTAAACCAATTAGCAATTGGTTTACCCTCTAATGCCCGGCGGACAGATGTGAGAAATCACAACTACGTTTTCAGTAACGGTGTTGGTCACCAACTCCGTAATTACGCACGCAACAGGCCTTTTTAACAAAAGCCTGAATTGAAAATTTGTATTTTGATCGACTAATTACGTAGGCTACTACAAACGTAGGAGCTTGCAACAGGAGGCAACATCGTATCGCCGGAGGTGTAACTACCCCCATAAACGGCGGCGATTTGCCTCCTGCTTTTATTATTGAGCTTTTTAAGACACAACAGTATCATGCCAAAATCTTCCCGCTTCCTTCTCTTCTGTCTGTTCGCCTTTGTTGGTACCGCTGATTTAGCCAGCCAACGGGGAGCAGCCGAGCAGCCCAACATCATCTTCATCCTCACCGATGACCAGCGCTTCGACGCCATCGGCTACGCGGGCAACGAACTGATCCATACCCCGGAGATGGACAAACTGGCGGAGTCTGGTACTTACTTTAACCACGCGATGGTAACGACACCGATCTGCGCTGCGAGCCGCGCCAGTCTGCTATCCGGCGTTTACGAGCGGACGCACCGCTTCAACTTCCAAACCGGAGACATCCGCGATGAATATATGGACAGTGCCTACCCCAGGGTGCTCCGTGATGCGGGCTACCACACCGGCTTCTTTGGCAAATACGGCATCCGCTACAAAGGCCAGGCCGACCTTTTTGACGAGTACGACGGCTATGACCGCAACAACTCCTTCAAAGACAAGCGCGGCTACTTCTACAAAACCATCGACGGAGACACCGTCCACCTGACCCGCTACACCGGCCAACAAGGCCTCGACTTCATCAAAGAAAATGCGCAAAAAGACAAGCCCTTTGCCCTGCAATTGTGCTTCAGCGCACCCCACGCGCACGACCCGGCGGAAGACCAGTATTTCTGGCAGGAGACCACCGCTCCGCTCCTGGCTTCAACAACCATCCCGGCACCTGCGCTTGGCGCCCAAAAATACTTCGACCTCCTACCGAAACCTGTCCGCGATGGCTTCAACCGCCTCCGCTGGACCTGGCGCTACGACACCCCCGAAAAATACCAGCACAGCGTGAAGGGGTACTACCGAATGCTCTCCGGTATCGACCTGGAAATCGGCAAACTGCGCAAAGAACTCGAACGGCAGGGCGTGGCGGATAATACCGTCATCATCCTGATGGGCGACAATGGCTACTTCCTCGGCGAACGCCAACTGGCCGGTAAATGGCTCATGTACGACAACTCCGTGCGCGTCCCCCTCATCCTCATGGACCCCCGCGAGGATAAGCACATCGACAGCGATGCGCTCGCCCTCAACATCGACGTTCCTGCCACAATCCTAGACCTGGCGGGCGCTAAAAAGCCAGCTTCTTACCAGGGCCAAAGCCTGCTGCCCGTTACATCGGGTACAAGCAAAAAACTCACCGACCGCGACACCGTCCTGATCGAGCACATCTGGAATTTCGACGAGATTCCACCCAGCGAAGGCGTTCGCACCAAAGACTGGAAATACTTCCGCTACGTTGACGACCAGCGCGCCGAGGAACTCTACAACCTCAATGAAGACCCCAAGGAAACCAACAACCTGGCCACCAACCCCACCCACGCAAAAACACTGATGGCGCTGCGCAAAAAATGCGACCAACTGATTGCGCGGTACAGCGATGATTTCTCCGCCGCACCAACGGATCTTTCCATCGAATACATCCGTGAACCGGCCACGACCGTGCTGCGGGACCCTACGCCAGAGTTTGGCTGGGTCGTCCCGGTCGGTGCTGAATTTCAAGCGGCTTACCAGGTCTTAGTCGCCTCTTCCCGCGCTAACATTGACGCTAATCATGGCGACGTCTGGGACAGCAAAAAGGTGACCAGCAACGACAATATTGCGGTAGAATACGCCGGCGCTGCGCTGGACCCCAACAAGGCTTACTTCTGGAAAGTCCGCATCTGGGACGACGTGAACCGCCTCAGCCGCTATTCCGAGCCCCAGCAGTTTCGGGGCGTGGATACGGAAACCGACAACTACGTTGCCCTTTCCAGCGACGGCGCGAGCCAAAAAGGAGAAACAGGGGGCAAATACCTGAGTACCGAAAATATCTTCCAGATGGACCGCGTCAAACCCGTCAAGCTGGAGCAACGTGGCGATGCCTGGTTCGTGGATTTTGGCAAGCATGGTTTTGCCAGCATGGAGTTTACCTACACCGCGCGGCGGAAAGGCTCCCTGACCATCCGGATCGGTGAAAAACTGACCGACGGTAAGATCGAAATGAACCCCGGCGGCCACATCCGCGCCCAGGAAATTGAGTTGCCGGTGATGAAGGGAACGCACACTTACCAACTGCCCATTGTGCCCAATGAGCGCAATACCAAGCCGCTGGCGGTGCATTTGCCAGACAGTATCCCGGTATTGATGCCCTTCCGGTACGCAGAAATTTATGGCGCGGCCGCAGGTGCAAAAAGAGGTTTTGAAAGCAAGGACCTCACCCAGCTCGTCTACTATACTTATTGGGACGACGACGCCAGCTACTTCACCTCCGACAATGACATCCTTAACCAGATCTGGGAGCTGTGCCGCTACAGCATGAAGGCGACCTCCTTCTCCGGCCTCTACGTCGACGGTGAGCGCGAGCGCATCCCCTACGAAGCCGATGCCTACCTCCAACAGCTCAGCCATTACTCCACCGACCGGGAGTACGCCATCGGCCGCCGCACCATCGAGTACTTCATGGAGTACCCTACCTGGCCGACCGAGTGGCAGCTGCACGTTGCCCTGATGTTCCACGCCGACTACATGTACACCGGCAACACCGAACTGATCGCCGAGTATTACGATGAGCTGAAGCACAAAACCCTGCTGGACCTCCAGGGCGAAGACGATATGGTGAGCTCCGAGCGCCAAACGCCGGAGCTGATGAAAAAGCTTGGCTTCGGAGAGCGAAAAATCAAACTCCGCGACATCGTCGACTGGCCCTCCGCCAACTGGCAGGGCAACCCGGAAGTAACCGGTGAGCGCGACGGCTTCGTCTTCATGCCCAACAATACCGTCATCAACGCCATGTTTTACGGCAATATGCGCATCATGGCCGAGTTCGCCCGCGTACTCGACAAGCCTGATGACGCGCTGGACTTCGAGCTGCGTGCCCTGAAGGTGAAGCGCGCCGTCAATAACACCATGCTGGACCGCAAGAAAGGCTACTACGTAGACGGAGAGGGAACGGACCACAGCTCCATCCACGCCAATATGTTCCCGCTGGCCTTTGGTCTGGTGCCCGATGCTTACAAAAAGTCCGTAGGGGAGTACATCAAGAGCCGGGGCATGGCCTGTTCCGTCTACGGCGCTCAGTACCTGATGGAGGCCATCTACGAATCAGGCATGGATGAGTACGGCCTGCAGATGATGGCCGATACCGTCGGCGACCGGAACTGGTACAATATGATCCGCGAGGGCTCAACGGTAACGCTGGAAGCCTGGGGCTTCAAGTACAAGCCGAA
>CAYWMW010000191.1:0-8598 GCA_964458975.1 uncultured Lewinella sp.
CCCGACTCCAATCTCCCAACTCCAAACTCAATAACCCGTACCTTTGCGCGCCCAAAAACAACATTCCTCCTCCTATGATTACCTACGTAAACGGCCCCATTGCGCACAAAACGCCCAGTTTTGTGGTGATCGAAGCGGGTGGCATCGGCTACCACATCAACATCAGCCTGTTCACCTACACGAAGATTGAAAAGGCGGAGAAAGCCAAGCTGCTCACGCATTTTCACGTGAAGGAAGACATCCAGGCGCTCTATGGCTTTTACGACGAAACGGAGCGCAGTCTTTTTCGCCTCCTGATCGGGGTGAGTGGCGTGGGGCCGAGCACGGCTTTGGTCGTTCTTTCCAGCATGAACCCGGACGAATTTCGGAGCGCCGTAATCGGCGAAGATGTGGCCAGCATCCGTAAGGTGAAGGGCATTGGCCCGAAGACGGCGCAACGTATCATTCTGGACCTGAAAGACAAGATGATGAAGGAAAGTTTCGCTGCACCAACAATGCTGTCTCCCCAGAGCAATACCCAACGGGCGGAGGCGTTATCTGCCTTGGTAAACCTTGGCTTTGCCCGGCCGGCCGTGCAACGTGCCCTCAACCGGATTTTTGCCGCTAAGCCGGACCTCGGGAGCTCTGAAGAGATCATTAAGCTTGCTCTCCGGGAACTGTCTTCCTGATTTTTACCGCCTTTGCACTGTAAACTGCCGGACATTTTACCGGCCTCTAATCTTAAAATTGATCCTCGGAACACGTTTTTACTCACTGGTTTTCGTTTCCGATGGACCGCCCGATATCTCCCCGGGCCTTTGGTAAGGATTGATATATGAATAAGACGCTACTTTCACTACTAGGATGTTTTGCTTTAATCTCGCTCAACTTCACTTACGCTCCCTTCATCTCCGGCTCCAACGCGCCGGCTGATGCTGCGATGGTGCAACTCTTTAAGCAGATCACCTACCAGCCCTTGCCAGGCAAGGTGAAGAGTGAAGATTTGCCGGGGTATATTGACCATGAGTCAAGCCTTTGGAACGAAACGCGAAGCGTTTCTACAAACCCCTCCCCCGTGTGGAGGGGTTGGGGAGGGGGTTTAGGGGCGCAAACGCAGGTGCAAAGAACGTTTCCCGACACCCTCCCTCCGCTTCAAGACCGCCGCCGGGACTTCATCACCGACCCGAACCGCAACCCCGTTGACCTGCGCGACCCCGCCAACGTAACCCGCAGTGTGGAGTATGACCCGGCTACCGGCAACTACATCATCCGTGAGAAAATCGGTAATCTGGACTTCCGCCCACCTACTACCCTCACCTTTGAGGAGTACTTCAAATACCGCGAGGAGAAAGACAAGAAAGACTATTTTAACTCCCTCGGCGGCGTTGGCCTGGGCGACGCGAACATCACCGCTACCGACCCCCTCGAAGAAATTGAGCTTGACCCGGATTTGATCGACAACCTCTTCGGCGGTACCGAAATCGACATCCAGCCCCAGGGTGGTGTAGACCTCAGCTTCGGGGTCAACTACCAGTTTCAAGACAATCCCTTCATCGTTGAGCGCTTCCGCCGGAACACGATCTTCGATTTTGACATGGACATCCAGATGAACGTGACCGGCCAGATCGGCGACAAGTTGAAGCTGAACACCAACTACAACACCGGTGCCACCTTCAACTTTGATAACCAGATCAAGCTCGACTACAACTCCGAAGCCTTCAGCGAAGACGACATCCTGCGCAAGATCGAGGCGGGCGACGTTGCCCTGCCCCTGCGTGGTTCCCTGATCGAAGGGGCCCAGTCGCTCTTCGGGCTTAAGACCGAGCTTCAGTTTGGCCACCTGAAGCTGACGGCCATCGCCAGCCAGCAACGGAGCCAGCGCGAAAAACTGACCATCGAGGGCGGTGCCCAGCTCTCCGAATACGAGGTCTACGCCGACAGCTACGACGAGAACCGCCACTTCTTCCTCAGCCACTACAACCGCGACGTTTACGAAGACGCCCTGGCCAACCTGCCCCAGATCAACTCCCTCTTCCACGCCGAAAACATCGAGGTCTGGATCACGAACGACCGTAATGATGTACTCGACGTGCGCGACATCGTCGCCTTCGCCGACCTCGCCGAGCCGAACGTTGAAAACCTCACCAACCCAACCGCCAACCGTACCATCAGCTCCCCGGAGTACGAGCAGCTTTGCCCTTCCGATATTTCTTTGCCCGACAACGGCGCCAACGATCTCTACGGTAAGCTTGTAAGCGCTGGCGATCAGGTACGCGACATCGACCGCTCAGTTTCTGCCCTGCAATCTGGCCGCTTCGGCCTCCAACCCATCCGGGACTTCGAGAAAGTATCGGCCCGTAAGCTGACCGCGCGAGAGTATACCGTTCATCCCGAGCTCGGGTTCATCTCCCTGAACATCAACGTTCAGCCCGATCAGGTCGTCGCCGTTTCCTACCGCTACAAATACAACGGCAACATCTTCAAGGTTGGTGAGCTCTCCGTCAATACGGACAACTCCAACAACGGCGTCCTCAACCGGTCGGGCCAGCCCCAGCAGCAGGAAGACACCAGCCGCTTCGCCAACCAGGTGCTGTTTACCAAAATGCTCAAGTCTTCCACCCAGCGCGTAGGCCAGCCTACCTGGGACCTGATGATGAAGAACGTCTACTCCCTCGGAGCCTACCAGGTAAACCAGGAGGACTTCTTGCTCGACATTCAGTACGAAGACCCGGGCGAGGGCTTCAAGCGTTTCCTTCCGGTTCCGGTTTCTAACCCTGCCTTTCCGGGGTCTGACCCCATCCCCGGCCTGCCGCTCATCCGTGCCTTCAACCTCGACCGGTTGAACGTACAGAATGACCCCCAGCCAGATGGTGTTTTTGACTTTGTGCCGGGCATCACCATCAACCCCACAACGGGCCGGGTCTACTTCCCTGTTCTCGAACCCTTCGGTAGTGATTTGGCGGAGCTGCTCCGCCCTGAAGACGTAGACCGGTTTGTGTACCAGGAGCTTTACGACTCTACGATCTTCCAGGCGCGGGAGTTCCCGGAGAAAAACCGTTTTGCTATCCGGGGTTCTTACAAATCTTCCGTTCAATCAGAGATCAGCCTTGGTGCTTTCAACATCCCTCCGGGCTCCGTTCGCGTAACGGCGGGTGGTGCCTTGCTGGAGGAAGACCGGGACTACTCGGTTGATTACAGCACCGGGCGGGTCCGCATCCTTAATGACGCCATCCTTAGCTCCGGCGTTCCGATCAATGTTTCCTTTGAGGACAATACTGTTTTCAGCCTCCAGACGAAGACGATGCTCGGCCTGCGGGCGGACTATGAGATCAATGATAAGTTCAGTGTCGGCGGTACGTTCATGCAGCTCTTTGAGCGGCCCTTCACCCAGAAGGTCAACATCGGCGAAGACCCGATCAACAACAAAATTTACGGCCTCGACGCGACCTTCCAGACCGAATCTGGCTGGCTCACGCGGATGGTCGATAAGCTGCCGCTCTTCAGCACCAGTGCGCCGAGTAACATCAGCCTCACGGCGGAGACTGCATGGCTGAGACCGGGCCACAGCCGGGCCATCAACCGAGCGAGGGGAGACGACACCGGCATCGTTTACCTCGACGACTTCGAGGGGACGGCCAGCCCGATTGACCTTAAAGTACCGGTCCAGTCCTGGTTCCTGGCTTCCGTACCACAGAACGATGCGGCCAACAACAACCCGCTCTTCCCCGAAGCCCAGCAGCCCGGCCTCGTTTCCGGTGCCAACCGTGCCCTCCTGAATTGGTACCGCCTGGAGCCCAACTCCCGGACAGGAGAAAACGGAGGAGACCGTAACATCTACACCAGTGCCGTACCCCAGCAGGAGGTATTCCCGAATCTTGACATTCCGCTGAGTCAACGGGCCAGGGTTCAGTTCTTCACCTTCGACCTCTCTTACAACCCTCGTATCCGGGGGCAGTACAATTTCGATACCCCTAACGGTATTCCTGGTTTCACCTCTGGTGCTAACCTGGAGAACGACCTGATCTCCCCCGTGAAACTGCGTGACCCTGAAACCCGTTGGGGGGGTATCATGCGGGAAATGCGCACGCCGGATTTCCAGAGTGCCAACATTGAGTTTGTTGAATTCTGGATGCTCTCTCCTTTCCTGAACCCCTTTAACGCCAACCTCCCGGCAGAAGACGGGGCCGATAAACAAGGTACCCTTTACATCAACTTCGGTAACGTCAGCGAAGACATCCTGAAGGACAGCCGCAAGGCCTTTGAAAACGGCCTGCCCGGCCCGATCAATCCCGGTCGCCCGGTCGACGAAACAGTCTGGGGCCGCGTACCGGTTTCCCAACAGATCACCCGTGGTTTTGACAACGACCCCGCAACCCGTACACAGCAAGATGTTGGCCTCGATTGTATCAACGATTCCCTGGAACTCGAGACGTACAGTGATTACATTGATGCGTTCTCCAACGCTGGGCCTACCGCTGGCTTCCAAGCCCTGCGGGAGGACCCGGCGAACGACAACTTCTACTACTTCAACAACGGTCGCTACCGTGACAGTACAGACCTCCTCACCCGTCACCGGGGCTGGAACGGCCTGGAGGGTAACTCCGCCGCGAATACCGGCACCGCAAGAAACTCTACCCGCGAGAGCACGACCAACCTCCCCGATGCAGAAGACATCAATCAGGACAATACGCTCAATGAATCTGAAAGCTACTTCCAGTATGAAATCCCCTTCGTGCGTAGCGCCAGTAACCCCCGTGAGTTCGACCAGGAAGCAACGCCCTTCATCACCGACCGGCTGGAAGCTACCAACGGCCGGGTTTGGTACCGCTTCCGTATCCCGTTGAACTCCGATCAAAAGGTCGCCGTTGGTGGCATTCAGGATTTCCGCTCCATCCGTTTTATGCGGATGTACATGAAAGATTTCCGCGCGCCGGTTACCCTGCGTTTCGCCGAGTTCGAACTCGTACGCAACAGCTGGCGGCGTTACACCCGCCAGTTCCAGAGCGGGCCGGCCATCGGTGGTGAGGGCTCTACGGAGTTCAACGTCGATGCGGTAAACATTGAGGAAAACAGCAGCCGCGAACCGTTCAACTATGTACTGCCCCAGGGCATCCGCCGGGAGCAAAGCCTGGGCGTGGTGAACACCCTCCAGAACGAGCAGTCCTTAACCATGAAGGTGGAGAACCTTCAGCCCGGTGCCCGCCGCGCCGTCTTTAAGTACACCGAGACCGACCTGCGGGTTTACGATAAGCTGCGGATGTTCGTCCACGCGGAAGCCCTCGGTGATAGCCGCTTCGACCGGCCCGATACAGGCCAGCTCATTCTCTTCCTCCGGATGGGCTCTGACTTTGAACAGAACTACTACGAATACGAGGTACCGCTGGAGCTTTCGGATACAGCGGGTTTTGCCATGATCCTGGACAGCCTCGATATGGAAGGTGGCCTCAACCGCCAGAACCAGTTCCTCAACGGCAGAGATTACTCCAACGAAGTCTGGAAACCGCGCAACGAAGTAAACCTTCCGTTGGCGTTGCTCCGCGACCTGAAGCTGGAGCGCAACAATACCAACGTTCCCCTCAGCCAGGAATTTTCGCAGACCTTCAGGCCGTTTACCGATCCCGACGAATATTCGCCTGAAATTCTGGCCTCCATCCAGAACGTGGAGCACACCGTTCGCGTAAAGGGTAATCCGAACCTGGGCTACGTCAAGGTATTCATGATCGGGGTGAAGAACAAGAACGACCTCAATAACAATGGTATAAGTTCTGAGGTCTGGGTCAATGAGCTTCGGGTGGAAGGGTTAGACGAGCGCGGCGGCGTAGCCGGTATCGCCCGGGCGGATATTCAGCTGGCAGATTTGGGCAACATCACCGCTGCGGCCAACTACAGCAGCATCGGCTTCGGTGGCCTGGACGACAACGTAACGGAACGCGCCCGGGAAGCTACCTACGGCTACGATCTGGCCGGTAACTTTGCGCTCGATAAGTTCCTGCCGCAAAAGTGGGGCGTCCGCCTGCCGCTCTACCTGCAGCACAGCAAAACGGTAAGTACGCCGGAGTACGATCCTTATGATCTCGACGTCAGGCTGAAGGATAAAATCGACGCCGCCGAGAACGAAACCTTCAGGGACTCTCTCCGCGAGCAAGCCCAGGAAATCAGCACAATCTCTGCCCTCGCGCTCAACAACGTCGGCATTACCCCGGCAACGCGACGGACGAAGCCCAGCCCGCTGGACCCCGCCAACATCAGCCTCAGCTACGGCATCACCAAAACGGAACGCTCCGACCCCTTCATTGAAAGCGAAGTGGTGAACGACCAGACCGGTGCGCTGGACTATACCTTCAGCCGGGGCCGGGGGGGCTCCATCGAACCCTTCAAGGGCATCAAGAGCAAATACCTGAAGCTGATCAAGGAGATCAACATCAATCCGCTACCAAACAGCTTCACCTTCGCCAACGTGCTGAACCGGAGCTTCGCGACTACGCGCTACCGCTTCGCAACCGTAAACCCAGAGTTCAATACCTTCTACAACAAACGCTTCACCTGGGACCGCGCCTACGACCTCCGCTGGGACCTCACCCGCAGCATCAAACTCGGCTACAACGCCAACATGAACGCTACGATTGATGAGCCGGACGAGAACCGAATTTTAGGGCTTCCTGAAGCAGAACGTGACCAAATCAGGTCAGACAGTATCTGGAACAACCTCCTCACCGGCGGCCGGCCGAAGCAGTACTCGCACAGCCTCAACGCCAGCTACCAGTTGCCGCTGCGGTACTTGCCCTTCCTTGACTTTGTTGATGTTCGGGCGAACTACCTGGCCAACTATTCCTGGAACGCCTCACCGCTGAGCCTGACGCAGGGCAACAACATCCCGGGCGGTAGCTCCTTGGGTAATACCATCCAGAACAGCCAAAGCCGGGTACTGACCGCCAACCTCAACTTCGAAAAATTCTACGACCAGTTCGACTTTTTGCGCAAGATCAACCGACCGCAGCGCCGCCGCCGGCCGACCTCCCGTAGCCGAGGCGCTGCAAAGGATGAGAAAGACGGCAAGGAAAAACCGAAGGCCCGCGAGCGCAAAAAATCCTCCGGGCCAAGTGCCGGTATGCGTGCCCTCATCCGTCCGCTGATGGCGCTGCGCAGCGTCCGTGTGAACTACAGTGAGGACTTTGAGACCATCATCCCCGGCTTCCTGCCTGAACCCGACTTCCTGGGGCAGAGCTCCGGCTTCGAGTCTCCGGGCTGGGGCTTCGTAGCGGGCCTTCAGCCGAAAATTCGTGAGCTTACCGAAGCGGAATGGGGCGGGCCAAACGACTACCTGAACGACCTGGGGGAAAGCGGCAACCTCTCCGTCAACCCGCTCCTGAGTCAGGAAGTGATTCAGAACTTCACCCGCCGCTGGGATGGGGCTGCAACCATCGAACCCTTCAAAGATTTCCGCCTGGAACTGAGCATCGACCGGACCTTTACGGAGAACTACAGCGAGACCTTCAAGGTACTCTCCAAAGACCCGACGCAGCAGTTCTTCAACCACACCATCCCGATTCGGGATGGAGCGCTGACCTTCTCTAACGGTGGTGCCAGCTCGCTCTTTAATCAGGACACGACCAACCTCAACAACCTGTTTGAAACCTTTGAGGCCAACCGTTTGGTGGTTAGCCAGCGCCTTGGGCGCTCGGGAGCTAGCCCGGGTACGCTGCACGCCGATCCGCAGTTGGCGCAGCAGGGCTACGCCTTCGGCTACGGGCCTAACCAGCAGGACGTACTCCTGCCCGCCTTCCTTGCCGCCTACCGGGGTGAAGACGCAGATAACGTGAGCCTAAATCCTTTTGACCTGAGGGCCAGCCCGAACTGGCGCTTCAGCTGGACGGGCCTGGACAAGATCGGTAACTTCGGAGATTTCTTCCGCCGCGTCAACATCCAGCACGGTTTCCAGTCTACCTTCTCCATCAGTAGCTACGGCACCAGCCTTGATTACCTCGACGCACTGGCCGAAGCGACCCAACCAGAATTTGTCGGCTACGATACGGTAAGCCTGAACTTCTTCCCCCGGATTGAAATTCCGAACATCACGGAGTCGAAGTCCTTCGCGCCACTCATCTCCATTGAGGCGGAGATGCAGAACGGGCTTTCCGTCAATTTCGCTTACCAAAGCCAGGACAACCGGAGCATCAACATCGTCAATAAACTGCTGAGTGAGCAGGTCTCTAAGGAGGTAGTTGGTGGTTTCGGGATCGTACTCAGCGACGTCCAGATCGGCTTCCTGCAGGGCAATAAGAAGAAACGACGAAAACCGGCTGCGGAAGAAGAGCAACCGCGCCGGGGTGGCCAGCGCCGGGGTGGTGGCAGCTCCTCCGGAGGCCGCCTCAACATCAGCGATATGGACGTCCAGTTCAACTTCAGCCTCCGCGACGGTAAAACCTACGCCAGTACGCTGAGTACCTCCGACCGCGTGATCGTGGAAGGTAGCCGGGTGTTCACCATCGCGCCTTCGGTGGAGTACCAGGTGAACAACCTGCTCAGCCTCCGGGCTTTCTTCGACTATCGCAAGACTACGCCGTTCAACCCGCTCGGCTTCCCGCAGACGGCGGCTAGTGGGGGTATGGTGGTGCGGTT
>CAYWMW010000192.1:0-8543 GCA_964458975.1 uncultured Lewinella sp.
CCTCGCCTTTAGAGTCTGGAGTTTGGAGTCTGGAGTTTGGAGTCGCTGCCGCTGTGCCCACTTGGTTCGCTACGCTCCCTCGCCTGTGGTGAGCAAGCGTAGCGCTGCGAACGGTACGTGCGGCAGCGACTCCCGACTCCCGACTCCCGACTCCAAACTCCCGACTCCCGACTCCAAACTCCCGACTCTTATTCCAGCCCCACAATCAGCCGCACGGCATTCTTCCAGTACAGCTTTTCCAAAATAGGCGTAGGCAGGTCCAGGCCGTACATTTTCCAGAAGGCGTGGTAGCGTTTGTAGTAGGGGAAGTATTCGTCGTCGGATTCGAGGACGCGGAAGTAGGTTGCGTATTCTTCCGGGTTGTAGGCGTCTTTACCGAACAGGACGCGGTCCTGGTACTTGGCGAAGAAGCGATTGGCGGCGCGGGGTTGACGACCGAGCTCGGCGATGACGGCACCGATTTCTACGTTCACGTTGGGGTTGTCGTCCAGGAATTTGCCGAGGTGAACCAGGTCGTTGCCGAACCAGGCCATGTGGGCGGCGATGAAGGTGGTATTGGGGTGTGCCTTGAAGAGACCGTGCGCTTCGGAGGCGATGGTTTCCCAGCTTACGCGTTTGTTTTCCTGCTTGCGGTTGGGCTTCAGTTTTAGCTCCAACCAGCGTTCGTTGTTGGCGTCGTGCGGTTGCCAGAACTGCTTCGGGTCGGCGTAGTGGATCAGGACGGGCCAGTTGAACTCTCCGGCCAAATCGAAGATCGGGCTCAGGCGAGGATCGTTGATCTTTATGCGGTTACCGGCCTTGTCGGTATTGCTCATCCCCTGGGATTTGTAGATTTTCAGGCCACGGGCACCGATGCTTTTGTCGAACCGAAGCTGGGCCAGGGTAGACTCCAAATAGTCAGGATCGTCGATGCTGCGGATGTTGATGTTGGTGAAGCAAATGATCCGATCCTGGTAGCCGCTTTTGTTGATGTTGTCCATCATCCCCTTCAGCGCTTCGCCGCCGCGGCCGCTCAGGTTAACGATGGCCTTCATGTTCAGCTCGTCCATTTCACGGATCAGTTTGTCGAGGTCCTGGGTGCCCATCCGCCAGTGGTGGCTGTGTACGTCCACGAAAGGAATACTGGCCGATTTCATGATGTGTTCCGGTACCACCAGGCTGCTCGGCGGGTCGTAGTCTTCAAAGCTTACGGTGAGGGTAGAGTCCACCTTTTTGCGCTGCTGCGCAGTGAGGAGTAAGGGGAGAAGAGATAAAAGTAGGAAGGGGAGTAACCGCATAATTAGGAGTTGAGTGGCGCAAGGTAGGGTTAATATTACGTTTGTAGTATGAAGCCTTTTCCGAGCTGGCGGGTTTGGGCTGTTTGGGCGGCGGCGCGCAGGTGCAGGGGGAGGTTTTGAAGCCGGTCGGGAGCCTCATAGATTCTTAAAGCTAAACTCGCCAGGCGAACTTTTTCGTAGTACCATTAAGTTCGCTTTGCCTGGATGTTGAAGCCTTTACACACAACAAAGTTAGCCCCCCGTTCTATTGACGAAGAAGAATTCGACTGGCGAGTGTAGCGTCGACACGCCTTTGGTGAAAAACTTATATACCCTCCACTGCACCTGCGGCCGCGCCCAAAGTCAAAACCCACTCATGATCCCCGGCCCCGAGAAGTCTCTGATGAAGAAGAAGCTGGCAAACAGCAGGAACGCACTGGCAAATCCCAAAAACTTTTTTCCCCCAACAGCACTTTTACGACTTCTTGGTGTTTTCATAACGGCCAAAGGTACAGTGTATTAAAAATTCTTAGCGCGGGCGAAGAAATTATCGGAAAGGAAGCAGAAGACATTTACCAAAATAAATACCCCGGCCCGCCAAACAAAATCAACTAACAAACGTACTGATAGCATTACTATCAACGAAGGACATTTTACTAGCTAATGGCATCGACTTCCGGACCTACCCCTCTACGCCGATTTTTCTCTCTGCTCAAGCCCGACAGTAAGGACATCGGCTACGTCTATATTTACTCCGTACTTATAGGTATTCTTGCGCTGGTTGGCCCACTGGGCGTTCAGGCGATCATTAACCTTATTGCCGGCGGAGACTTTAATGCCTCCCTGGTCATTCTCGTTGCGGTGGTTACCGGCGCCTCCGTTCTGGTGGGGGCACTGAAGGTAATGCAATACGTTGTGGCGGAGACCCTGCAACGGCGGTTGTTTAGCCGCGCTTCCTTCGAGTTCGCCTACCGCTTGCCCCGGATCAAGCTGGCAGAGCTAAAAGAGCACTATCCACCGGAGCTGGTGAACCGCTTCTTTGACGTAATAACGGTACAGAAAGGCTTACCCAAAATTCTGCTTGACCTGAGCGGAGCGGCAATGCAGATCATCTTCGGCCTCATTCTTTTATCGCTCTACCATCCCTTTTTTGCTGCCTTTGGTGGGGTACTTCTGGTTTTCCTGTTCGTTATCCTTCGTTTGATGGCACCATCGGGCCTGGATACGAGCCTGAAGGAAAGTAAGTATAAATATAAAGTAGCGGGTTGGCTGGAAGACATCGCCCGGGCAAGCAACACCTTCAAGCTTGCCGGCGGAGAGCAACTTACCATGAGCCGCACCAATAGTTTGCTGGGTGGCTACCTCGATGCCCGGTCTGCCCACTTCAAGGTACTGCTCAACCACTACTTTTTTCTCATCACCTTTCAGGCCTTGGTAACGGCCTTCTTCCTGCTCCTGGGTGGTAAACTGGTCATCGATAACCAGATCAACATCGGCCAGTTTGTTGCTGCGGAGATTGTAATCCTCCTCATTCTCAGCTCAGCGGAGAAACTCATTTTTACCCTCGATGTGGTGTACGATACGCTTACCGGAGTAGAAAAAATTGCTGCCGTAACGGATTTAGAAATTGAAGACGACGGCACGCTGGAATTTGCTTCGCTCGATACGGGAGAGGGGATGTCCGTAAAGGCGGATGATCTTTCGTTTGTATATCCTGAGTCCGGAATGGTTGCCTTGAATAAAATAAACTTTAAACTGGAGCCGAACGAGCGCGTGTGTATCGCGGGCTACAACCGTTCCGGGCGTTCTACGCTCATTCAACTGCTGTCGGGCAGCCGGAAAGACTATACTGGTATCCTGGCCTTCAACGAAACACCGATGGCCAACCTAAAGCTGGAAGGCCTCCGGCAAGCCATCGGAGATTACACCCCGGAAGAAAGCATCGTTCCCGGAACCCTGATTGACAACATCTGCCTGGGCCACCCTGGGGTCAGCTTTGCCGACGTACAGTGGGCCCTCGGCGTTGCCCAATTATCAGAGTGGGTAACCGAACAGCCCGCTGGTTACGATACCGAACTAGTAGCCGAAGGTTTAAACGTTCCGAGCTCAGTGCGCGTCCGTTTACTGGTGGCACGCGCCATCGTTCGCCGGCCAAGGCTGGTCGTTCTCGGTAACCTGCTGGACCGGCTGGAACCGATCACCCGACGCAAAATCGTTACCGAACTGGCCAACAAACGCCAGCAATGGACCCTCGTGATCCTGAGCAATGAGCCCGAAGTCGCCCGCTCCTGCGACCGCGTAATCCTACTCCGCCGGGGCGGCATCATTTTCGACGGTACGCCGGAAGATACCCTGGCTTACCTACCCGCCAAGGAAATCTGGACCACCGGAACCACCCGAATCTAGTTCTCCTTCAACAAGCTCTAAGTACCAACTTACCGGCCATCAACCGGACAATTTAAAGACCATGCTCAACCTATCCAGACAACGTGTGCTAGACAGCGTAAAGCCAATGAACCTCTCCTCATTAGACCGCGTAGACCTGCCCAACGGGCAACACCTCTTTCGGTGGTGGCTGCTCGTTGGTGTCATTTTGGTGATCGTGCTTTGCTTTATGCCCTGGACGCAAAACTTCAGGGCCAAAGGCACCGTAACGGCCTTCGGAGCCGCAGACCGGCCGCAGTCCATCCAGGCCACCATCCCCGGCCGTATTGAGGCCTGGTACCTCTTTGAGGGCGACACCGTTAAGAAGGGCGATACCATTGCCCGGCTCAGTGAGATCAAATCGGAATACTTCGACCCCGAACTCGTAGAGCGGACGGCCACCATGCGGGAAGCAAAAAGCAACAGTGCCGAAGGCTATCTGGCTAAGGTTGCTGCTTTGGACCGGCAGATTATTACCCTAGATCAGGAACTGGCGAATAAGCTTAAACAGGGACGGAATAAGTTAGACCAAAGCCGACTCTACGTGAGCACCCTTGAGGCAGATTTACTACAGCAAGAAACGCAGGTAGAAATTGCCGAATACCAGGAACGCCGCATTGATAGCCTTTTCCGCCGGGGACTTAAGTCCCTCTCTGACGCAGAAGCGAAGGTGCTAAAAACTAGGGAAGCGCGTGCCAAGCGGACCGCCATCCAGAACAAACTAGACCAGGCGAAGACGGAAGTCACCCAAACCGAGCTCCGACTGGCGGCCACCGAGCCGGAATACCAAGGAAAGATCGCCAAGGCGCAGAGCGATCGTGCGAGTGCGCGTACGCAATACTACACGAGTATTGGGGACGTGGCCAAGCTGCAGAACACCGAGACAAACTACCGCATCCGCCGCGACTTTGGCTTCATCACCTCACCGCAGGACGGGGTGATCGGTAAGATCCTCACGCCCGGTATCGGGGAAACGGTGAAGGAGGGCGAATCCGTCGTCACCATTCTGCCGAGGACGTTCCGCTCTGCCGTGGAGATGTTCGTGGACCCCTTCAACCTGCCGCTGGTTAGCCTGGGGCAGGAGGTCCGCTTCCTGTTTGACGGCTGGCCCGCCGTTTTCTTCAGTGGCTGGCCGGGCCTCAGCTACGGCACCTTCACCGGGGAAGTAGTGGCCATCGATAACATCATTGACAGTAAGGGGCGCTACCGCGTTCTCGTTAGCCCTACCGATGAAGGCCGCCCCTGGCCCGAGGCCCTCAGGCCGGGCTCGGGGGCAGAAGGCGTGGCCCTGCTCGGCAACGTTCCCGTGTGGTACGAAGCCTGGCGCCAGCTCAATGCCTTCCCGCCAGATTACTACCAAAGTGAAGATAAGTCGGATAAAGACCTCAAGGTTAAGGCTCCGGTGAAAACGATAGTGAAGTAGAGGGTGTTGGTCAGTTGTCAGTTGCGCAACCGACAACCGACAACTGACAACCGACAACCGACAACCGACAACCGACAACCGATTCTTTTCAGGCACGAATGCAGGTGCAAATTTCGATTTTTAAAAGCAATGTTTACGTTGATGAAACGATCTTCCCTACTCACTCTGCTCTTTCTACTTTGTTTTGCACCTGCGGCCGCGCAGGAAGAACTGACTTACCTCGAAGTAGAAACCTGGATCATGAACAACCACCCGCTGGCCAGAACCGCAGATGCCGTGCAGGAACGCGGGCTGGCCGAGGCACTCGCAGGCCGGGCGTTGTTGGACCCGAAATTTAAGCTGGATTACGACCGCAAGGACTTCAAAGGCATCGAATACTTTGACTACGGCAAAGCTGAAATTAGCTGGCAAAGTCCTTTCGCGCTGGAGGTGGCCGGTGGCTTTCAGGTCGCCGAAGGCACTTTTCTGAACGAGGAAAGGACGCTGCCTTCTAACGGCCAGGCCTACATCGCGCTCAAACTCCCACTCCTGCGCGGCTTGCTCACCGACGAAACCCGAATCGGCCTCCGCAAAGGAGAACTAGCCGCAGACCGCCAGCGCGCTGCTGCGGACGTGATCCGGAATGATATGCGCTACGACATTCGCCTGCGCTACCTCAAATGGGTCTTCGCCACCCGTACCGTAAACCTAAACCAGGACATCGAAGCGGCGCTCCTACAACGCCTGCGCGACTACCGCCAGCTCGTAATTCAGGGAGACAAACCCGCCGTTGACACCCTGGAAGCTACGGTATACCTCGGCCTGCAGCGCCAGGCCGTCGCCGCCGCCCTGGTGGAGGAAGACCTGGCCGCACAGTCCCTCGCAGAACTGTACTGGCCACTGGCTTTTGGGGACAGGCCCACAGATTTTCTCGATTCCTCCGTCGGTCTGCCCGATACGTCAGTGCTCAACCTTCACCCCCACCTTCAGCAGCTTAACCTCGACCTCGCGGATGCCCGCCTGAGCCTGGAACTCAAAAACGAAGAACGAAAACCAGAGCTTAACCTGGAGTATTACTTGCTCGGCGATGGCGTGGGCCTGCCCGAGCAAGAGGCGAGCCCCTTCACCGAAGCCTATAAACTGGGCGTAACGGCTAGTTACCCAATCCTGAACCGCAAAGCCCGTGCTGGCGCGCAGATTGCCCGCCTCAAGGTGATCGAATCTCGCAATAAACTGACGGACAAAACCCAGGCCCTCGAAACCAAAGCCCTGGCCTACCGTACGGCCATCGATAACTACAATCTGCAAATCACTTCCGGCAATGTGCTGGCGGATCAGGCCGAACGGCTGTTGGCTGCCGAGCAGGAATTGTTCGGCTTAGGAGAAAGCACCCAGTTCCTGCTAAACGCCCGGCTCCAGGCCTTCCTGAAGGCACGGATTGATGTTGTCAAGCTTCTTTTTAAGCGGGAGAAGCTGGTGGCTACTTACCGTTATTTATTGGCTAGTGGGCAGCAGGGGTAGAATAATATACCGTTAAGGAGAGTTGTTTTTATAAATTGTGCTGATTTCAACATTTGAGACTTAGCTGCGTTTTCCAAGAAACTCCCTTGTGATGGATCATCAGCGCCCCTTTATCTCGATAGCTATTATTTGTTGCCTATTTCTATTCAGCACCGAAGTTACTGCCCAAATGGAGCGTAACCGGGTAGCGGGTCTTTTTCCGGAGAAGACACCAGTTAAAGAAAGTGTTGTGCGTAAGCTATCTACCGCATACGGGCCTAATTATAAAAACCCAAAAGCGGGTGGGCGGCTGGTAGAGCTTAACCGTATTGCTTCCGCAGCGAGCTCGCCGCTACGCAGACCAAGGATGAGTTCGCCCGCCTACAAAAACAGGAAACCAAAAATCCGTAGGTCGCCTTCCGTAATGCGGTGGCGGCAAACGAAGGCCCGGGTTACTGGGCCACGGTATAAGAACCGGGGGGCTAAGGTGAAGCGGTTGGGTAATCGGTTTTAGACGAGGGGTGGTGAAATCATGACTTTTCCTCCAACTTAACCTTCCACCAACCGCCGTAAAACATTCCGAGCCGCCCCAGAGTCCAAACTTTCTCCAGCTTCCGCTACACAGTCCAGCAAACTTTGCTCCGGCTTAATGGTATGAATAGCCAAACCGGCGTTCGCACAAACTACACTTCTTTGAGCAGGGGTAGCTTTTCCTTCCAGAACAGAGAGGAAGATAGCTTTTCCTTCGGCAGCGGTATCACCGCCGTGGAGGGATTCCTGGGTTAGCTGTTCAAGGCCGAAGTCTGCAGGATGTAGCAGGCGCTGTCGCTCGCGGCTGCGGACGGAGGCCGCACCGGTGAGGCTGATCTCGTCGTAGCCATCCAGGGCGTGGACGATGTTGTATTCGCGCTCCGTCTCATCCTGTAGGATGTAGTCGTAGATGCGGAGTACCTCGCGGTTGTAGGTGCCGAAGAGCTGGTAGCGGGGCTTGGCCGGGTTCAGCAACGGACCGAGGAGGTTGAAGAAACTGCGGACCTTTAGTGACTTTCTGACTGGCGCGACGTTCTTCATCGCCGGGTGAAACAGCGGCGCGTGGAAGAAACAGATGCCGGCCCGGTCGAGGGTTTTCAGCAGGGCGTCTTCGTCGTCGGTGAAATCATAGCCGAGGGCGAGCAGAACATCGCTGCTGCCCACACTGGAGCTCACGCCGTAGCTCCCGTGTTTGGTGACTTTGTAGCCCGCACCAGCCACTACCATGCTCGATAGCGTACTGATGTTGAAGGTATTCTTACCGTCTCCACCCGTACCGACGATGTCGATGGTTTCCATTCCCCGCAGGTTGATCGGGCGGGCCAGTTCCAGCATCGCGTCCCGAAATCCCTGAATTTCAGAGAGGACCGCAGGGCGCATATTGATGGCGGAAACCACCGCGGCGATCTCCATATCTCCGGCCTCTCCGTTGCCGATCCGGGAGAGGGTTTCGTAGGCAGACTGGCGGCTTAGGGGCTCGCGGGCGTAGAGTTGGTTGAGTAAGGTTTTCATCTTTTTTAGTACAGTAGTAGTATAGTGGTGTAGTAATGTAGTAGTGTAGTGCGGTAGTCGCTGCCGCATACTGGAGGCGTTACAGCGTAGGGCGCAATGGATAGGGGAGAGCGCAAGCTACGGGGCTTTATACGTAGGCTGTTAAACCTGACGATGATCACCCGTGACGGTTTTCTACCACCAAAACGCGAAGCGTTTTCTTCTGGATAGCCCCTCTCCGCTGAGCCTGGGGCGAAGCGTGTTGGAGAGGGGTTGGGGAGAGGTGGCTACGGGAGGTCATCGTCAGGTTTAACAGCCTAGCTTTATACGTAGTTAAGTAATGCCTACAACGTGCGGTAGCTACTACATTACTACCGAACTAAAATACTAAAATTTAGCCGAAACGCCCACCAGGAGGTTAACCCCAATCGTAGGGTACT
>CAYWMW010000193.1:0-7142 GCA_964458975.1 uncultured Lewinella sp.
TTAGGAGGCCGGATTTTTCCGTAATTTTGCCCTCCGAAACTACCAAAGATATGTCTCCGCGTAAACTACGCAACGTACTCAGCCCCGAAGACCTTCGTGCCCGTCTGGAAGCGGAAACGGAACCCCGCGTCACCTTTTCTTTCTACCGCTACGCCAGCATCTCCGATCCGGAGCTGTTTCGCAACCAGTGCTACGTGCAGTGGAGTGCGCTCGATGTCTTCGGCCGGGTGTACATCGCTACCGAGGGCATCAACGGCCAGGTATCCGTGCCTGCCTCGAAATTTGAGGACTTCAAAAAGGTGCTTTACGCCGTAGATTTTATGGACGGGATGCGGCTCAACATCGCCATTGAGGCCGAGGCCGAGTCGTTCCTGAAGCTAAAAATCAAAGTCCGCCCGAAGATCGTCGCCGACGGGCTGGAGGACGAGACCTTCGACGTCACCAAGCGCGGCCGCCACCTGAACGCCACGGAAGTCAACGAACTACTCGACCAGGACGAGACCATCGTCGTAGACATGCGCAACCACTACGAAAGCGAAGTCGGCTACTTCGAAGGCGCCATCCGCCCAGACATCACCAATTTCCGGGATCTCCTGCCCGTAGTAGAAGACATGCTGGCCGACAAAAAAGACAAACCCATCGTAATGTACTGCACCGGGGGCATCCGTTGCGAGAAAGCCAGCGCCTACTACCTCCACCGGGGCTTCGAGAACGTTTGCATGGTCGACGGTGGCATCATCGAGTACGCCCGCCAGTGCGAAGCACTGGGGCTGGAGAACAAATACCTCGGCAAAAACTTCGTTTTCGACGAGCGCCTGGGCGAACGCATCTCCGAGCACGTCGTCTCCCACTGCCACCAGTGCGGTAAGGCCTCGGACCGGCAACTGGACTGCGCCAACGAAGCCTGCCACATCCTCTTCGTTCAGTGCGAAAGCTGCGCCGCAAAGTTCAACGACTGTTGTTCCACCCAGTGCAAAGACTTCATCGAACTACCGGAAATGGAGCAGGCAAAGTTGAAGATCACCACCCAGTTCAACGGGCAGAAGTACGGTAAGGCCTTACGGGCTTCTATGCTGGCGGCTGGGGAGGCTCGGTTGGAGTGAGCTGCCTCCGGCAATTAAAAGAGGATCGCGGATTTTAGGCGGGTTACGCGGGTTAACACGGATTCCCTATTGTACAATCCGTGTTCATCCGCGTAATCCGCCTAAATCCGCGATCCTTCTTTTGTCTACAGCGCAACCGCCGAAGGCAGGCCATTCCACAACCAAATCCCGCTATCCCCGTTCCGCTAAAAAAACATAGCAACAATGGCAACCTACCTAATCATCGGCGGCAGCTCCGGCATCGGGCGCGCACTAGTGGATCAACTTTTAAACGAAGGGCACAGTGTGTCCGTCTGGGCGCGGGAGCAGCGGGACCTCCCAGCCTCGGTCCCCTTCACCGCCTACGACGTCGTTGGCGAAACCGACCCGCCGAAGGACGCGATCCCCGAAGGAATTGACGGGCTGGTCTACTGCCCGGGCAGCATCAACCTGAAGTCATTTCGTAGCCTAAAAGCGCCAGCCTTTCGGGAGGCTTTTGAGCTCAACGTCGTCGGGGCCGTGCGTTGTTTGCAAGCGGCAGAGCGGACGTTGAAGAAATCCGACCAGGCCGCCGTAGTATTTTTCTCCACCGTTGCCGTGCAGCGGGGGATGCCCTTCCACGCCGGTGTTGCAGCGGCCAAAGGCGCCGTTGAGGGCCTCACCCGCAGCCTCGCCGCCGAGTACGCGCCGAACATCCGGGTAAACGCCATCGCCCCATCTTTGACCGATACGCCGCTGGCCGGAAAACTGCTCGCTACCGACGAAAAGCGCGAGGCCAGCGCCAGCCGCCACCCCCTGAAGCGCGTCGCTTCCGCCGACGAGATTGCTGCGATGGCGGCATTTCTGCTGAGCGATAAGGCCGCCTTCGTCACCGGGCAGGTGATTGGTATGGATGGGGGGCTTTCGGCGGTGTAGGAGTCGGGAGTCCGGGAGTCGGGAGTCGGGAGTCGCTACCGCACGAGCCGTTCACTACGCTACGCTTGCTCACCTAGAGCGAATGAGCGAAGCGAAATGAGTGGTAAGCGCGGTAGCGACTCCAGACTCCGTGACTCCAGACTCTAAAAACCTCCATGGCACCCGCGTCCGCGCCCAAATAATTCCAACCTTTTAACGAACCGATAATGACCTAAGCAAGGTTTGAAGCGTCCTCAATAAGGAATAATTATCTTGCCGAATGCCTCGTTACCTGATCCTCCTGCTGTTGCCCCTGCTCGCCTACGCCTGCAAGCCCAAACCGACCACCGCCAGCTCGGTCGTTGAATTCCGCGATGATGAACCGTTTGAGTACGAACGCTTCCGGCCCGACAACGTACAACGACCAACGGAGTACGAATTTACCCGGCAGCGCAACACGGACCCCGACCACTACCTGCCCGACAGCACCAACGAACGCTACCTGCCGATGCGCTACCTGCACATCAGCTTTCACATCATGAACAGCACGGATACCCTCTACCCTTTTTACGGGCAGCAGGCTGTTGATGAGATCAAAGACGTACTCAGCTATACCAACAGTATTCTACGCAAGCAAACCGAGTTGTGGCTCACCCCCGACAGCATGGACGTGCCCGCCCTGCCCCGCCGCCTGCACTTCAACATCCCCAAAAAACCGGGGACGGATGAACTGGCCATCTACGAGCATTACGACGATGAATTGTACTGGTACCTCCACAACGGCAGGGGCCGTAACCGGGCCGACCGTAAGGTGATACAGAAATACGGCCTTAATCAAGACAGCGTGCTCAACATCTTCATCATGGGCCCGCCGCGCGACAGCATCGAGAGTAAGACCTTCAAGCGCCCCGGCACCGAAGGCATCTACCTCGGCAACGCCATCAAGGTAACCGGCTGGCTGGAGAACGACCGTAAGCCGTGGGAGCTGCGCGGCATCGTAGCCCACGAGATCGGCCACGCCCTGGGCCTGAACCACGCCTGGGGCCGCGATGGTTGTGACGATACGCCCGTACACAAAAACAACGCCTGGAGCCGCAGCGGCAAAAACTACGGCCCCGGCAAAACGAGCAACAACCTGATGGACTACAGCAAAAATCAGGAAGCCCTCACCCCCTGCCAGATCGGGCGGATGCACGCCCGCATGAACGACATCACCGGCCGCCAGCGCAAATGGCTGCTGCCCCGCTGGTGCGACTACGCCAGCACCGAATCCATCCGCGTCACTAAAGACCTGAACTGGGAAGGTGCGCGGGATTTTAACAGTGATATTTTTGTTCGGCGGGGTAATACCCTGCGCATCAACAACCGGATTCATTTGCCGGAGCGGGCGGCCATTCACGTAGACCCCGGTGCAACGCTGATTCTTGGCCCCAACGCCGTGGTACACAACTCCTGCGGCGGCACCTGGGCGGGCATCCGCATCGGTGTTTCCGAAAGTGGCTACCAGGGCGAGGTGGTAACCGACCCCGCAGCAACGCTCTTAAACGTAGCCGAATGAAAAAACGCGTACTGATTACGGGCGCTACAAAGGGCATCGGCCGCGCCTGCGCTGAGTTATTCGCCGCCCAGGGCTGGCAAATAACCGCCGTTGCCCGCACCGCCGCAGATCTTGAAGCGCTAAAAAAAAGCTTCCCTCCCGGCCAACTAAAAACGGTTACGGCAGATCTTGGGGCAAAAGCAGGCCTTGAGGCCATCCCCGTACGTGCTTACGATGTCCTGCTGCTCAACGCCGCCGCATTTACTCCCGGGCCCTTGCTCGGTGAAAAAGACATTTACGGCCAGCTCTGGGAAGTAAACGTAGGGGCCAACCATAAGCTGGCCCGTCGGGTTTTACCCACAATGATTAAGCATAGTGCTGGCCACCTGGTGGTGATCGGCTCGCGGGGGACGGACTTCCAACCCGCCCATCTGACGGCCTACGTGGCGACCAAATACGCACTTCGGGGCTTGTTTCTGGGCTGGGCCAAAGAGCTTGAAAATACCGGCGTAAAGGCCACCCTTGTAGCGCCCGGCGCAACCCTCACCGCCAGTTGGGCGAACGAAGAACCACCGGCGGATATTCTTGCACCGGAGACGGTGGCAGAGGTGGTCTGGGCGTGCGTCAGAGATGAGGTGGAGGGGCGAATTACTGTGTAGCGTAGCCTTCCTGCCCCGCCTCCAACGACGGCAACTCTGTGTAACTCTGTGGCCCCTCCGTGAAACTCTGTGTTCCAGAACTGTCGCGCAGCGACCCTGCTACGAAGGAGGTAACACCGAACTTAAAACCGACGCGCAACGACCAGCTAAACCTCAAATCAGCAAAGCCCAACGAACCGAAGTCCGCTGGGCTTTTACCGATGTGGGGATGTCTAAGACGTCCTGATCATTAAGCGTAAACGCTTTCCTTACCGAGGTCTACGCAGACGAGGTAGTAGAATACCGGGCGGTGCTTGGAGCGCTCGGAGTACTTTTCGCAGGCGGCCTTAACGGCTTTGTCTCCATCTTCAGCACTTACGCCAAGTTTCTTCTCGCAGTAGTTTTTCACGACGCGCTCCAGCTCTGTTTTCTGGCTGCAAGCGACTTTGTTGCTGTCGTTATTGTAGATGGATGGGCCGAGGCCTTTGGTGACTTTACGGAGAAGATCCATGTCCGCTTTCGGGTCAAGCTTCTTAAGAGCGGCTTCGTAGGTGGCTAGTTTTTCATCAAACTTGCTCATATTGCAGTATTGTTTGTGCGTTGGAGGTAGAATTGCTCCTCGGCGATTAATGGGGGAATTAAAGAACAATAATGCGAAAATTTGGTCAATTGTTATAACGACCTTAAATAATTCCTGAATTAGGGGGTGAACTACACCGTTTTGGGGAGTAAATCTTATTGGCAATAACTTTATGGGCGCGAACGCCGGTGCAATGAAAAGGATGGCACATCGGATGATCCTAAGTACATTTCCGTCCACTGCCGTATCTTCCCCTTCCTGAAACAAACATGCACCCAATCCGCCTGCTCATCCTTCACTTCCCTTTTCTGCTTTTGCGGCCCTTCGCACCGGGCTTACGGCTGGTCGTGATGGTGGTCTCCGTTCTAGGGCCAGGCTCGCTTACCGCTCAGGATGCTCCCAGCTTCGTCTTCCCCGCAGAACGACACGAAGAGCTGATGAATGAGCTAGACTACTCAAAAAAGAAAAAAGAAAAAGAGGAGGAAGTTGAAGAAAATCTTGACGATTGGTGGGACGGCATGAGCAGCTACGAAAACTGGAATATTGACCTCTCCAGCACCACTACCCTAATAATTCTCTTCCTGCTACTGGCGGGCCTTGGCTACCTCATCTACCTGATGCTCGGAGACGTAAACATGCGCAAACGCACCAGAGGCGAAGATGAAGATCAAGACCAGATCAACATCTCCGAAATCGAAGAAGAACAGCTCGTTGCCGAAGGGGTATCCCTGACCCTCCTGCAACGGGCCGAGAACGCGGGCCAGTACGATATTGCTGTACGCCTGCTGTACATCCAGTTGCTCAAAGAGCTGCAGGATGGTGGCCTCATCAAGTACCGCCGCGACTTCAGTAACCGCGACTATCAAAACCAGCTCCGCCGCAGTACCTTCCTGGAGGATTTCCGCGACGTCACCGCAGATTACGAACGCTACTGGTACGGCAAATACCCGATTGAGCGCCTAAGCTACCGCCTCGTCTACCGTAAGTTCACCACCCTGAACGCCGCCATCAAGGCCGCTACGGCCAAACCAGACTCGTATGTTTAGGGGCCGTACTACACAATACCTGTTCTACGCATGCGTAGTCCTCTTCCTCTCCGGCTGCTCCGGTTGCTGGACCAACTGGCAGGAGTCTTACCGGTACAATAAGGAACAACCCTTCGATCTCTACGCCCTGTACGAACTACTGGAAGCTCGGCCCGAAGGGCTCACGTTCGTTGAAGACAGCCTGACCCTTTTAGCGGAGATTGAGGAGCCCTCGGCCAACTACATCTTCGTCGGCAGCTACGCCTACTACAATGAGCGCTCGGTCACGCAGCTGCTAGACTTTGTGGAGCGGGGCAACACCGCCTTCATCGCCGCCAACGACCTGCCCGAAGACCTGGCCCATCACCTGTTTGGGGACGACTGCTACTACAGCTTCTACAACGCCAGCGAACGGATCAGCACCCTAAATCTCGACACCGTCTCGGTGCAACTCAGCGCAAATGACCGCAGCTATACGCTCTTCAACGTCTACGACTTCGAGCCCTGGCAACGCTCCACCCGCTACCTCAACGGCGGTATGCTTTGCGATACGCTGCTTGATAATGAAGTGCTCGGTACGCTGGAGCACTACAACATCAACTTCACCCGGCTAGGCTGGGGCGAAGGCCAGTTCTATTTCCACAACAACCCGATCTTCTTCACCAATTTCTACCTGGTGGATAGCCTCCAGCACGAATACGCGGAAGCCACCCTCTCCGTTCTTGGTGAAGGGCCGGTGTATTGGGATGAAGTCAGTCGGGTACCTCCCTCCGTTGCGCGGCAGCGCAACCGGCAAGCCAGCAACAACCAGGGTAGAAGCTACAACGGCGGCCGCAACCTACTTACCGGCAACGAGGCCCTGAGCTACATTCAGGAGCAGCCACCACTTGCTCTGGCATGGTACACCTTGCTGCTCGCCACCTTCCTGTACATCATCTTCCGGGGCAAGCGCCGCCAGCGGATCATCCCCATCGTTCACCGGCGCGAGAACTCCAGCAAACGCTTCATCGATACCATCAGCCGGCTGGTCTACCAGAAAGGCCACCACATTGCACTGGCGCGGCAAGAGCTGGCCAGTTTGCGCTTCTTCCTGCAGGATCGTTTCTCCGTTCGTTGGAAGGAAGGAGAGCCCCCTCCGGAGAACCTCGCCGAACTGATCGGCGGAGACGACAAAACAGCCCACCAGGCCCTCACCGAAATCCGCTTCGTACAGTCCAAAAAACACCTCACCGACGGGGAACTGGTCCGCTTCTACCGCGCCATCGAACCACTCTATAAACTGTAACCTATGATACTCCGACGCTTGCTATCGCGTAGCGATTATACGTTAGTAACCCCGGACGAAGTCCGGGGAGTCTCCCCACACAATCGCGTAGCGATTATACC
>CAYWMW010000193.1:7242-8534 GCA_964458975.1 uncultured Lewinella sp.
TAACCCCGGACGAAGTCCGGGGAGTCTCCCCACACAATCGCGTAGCGATTATACCTCAGTAACCCCGGACGAAGTCCGGGGAGTCTCCCCACACAATCGCGTAGCGATTATACCCCAGTAACCCCGGACGAAGTCCGGGGATTCACCACCCACTAACTAAGAAACATGCTCCCCGAAGAAGAAAACCCCAACCAGCCCCAAGACCCAACCCCTTCTACCCCACCGGAAGGCTACGAGCCGCCACTGGAAGACTCCCTCGGCGAACTAGTCCCCGACGCCCTCCCCGTGGATGAAGTGGCCCACACTATGGCCCCGGCCGACCGCATCGACCTCGATGAACTACACCAGGCCGCCATCTCCGTCCGCGCCGAGATCGGTAAATTGGTAGTTGGGCAAAAGGAGTTCATCGATCTGCTCATCGCCTCCCTGCTGGCTGGTGGGCACGTGCTCGTGGAAGGGGTCCCCGGCATCGCCAAAACGATGATCGCCAAATTACTGGCCAAGACCGTTGCAGCAGACTACTCCCGCATCCAGTTCACCCCGGACCTGATGCCGAGTGACGTGACGGGAACAACGGTCTTCAACATGGGCGACTCCGAATTCCAGTTCACCAAAGGGCCCGTCTTCTCCAACATCGTCCTGATTGACGAAATCAACCGCGCGCCGGCAAAAACCCAGGCTGCCCTCTTCGAGGTGATGGCTGAGCAGCAGATCACGGCTGACGGCACGACCTACACGATGGAAGACCCTTTCTTCGTCATCGCTACCCAGAACCCCATCGAGCAGGAAGGTACTTACCGCCTGCCCGAGGCCCAGCTTGACCGCTTTCTGGTCCGCATCATCATCGACTATCCGGACATGGAGGAGGAGAAAGAAATCCTCTACCGTTTCCGGAACGACTTCCGCCAGACCCAGCAAGAAGAAGTAAAACCCGTCTTCACCAAAGCACTGATTGCGAAATACGCTGCACTGGTGGAGAAAGTCTTCATCCGCAACGAACTGCTCGACTACATCGCGGGCCTCGTGCACCGCACCCGGACGCATCCGGATCTCTACCTGGGGGCCAGCCCCCGGGCCTCGCTGGCCATCCTGCGCTTATCTAAAGCCGTGGCCGCGCTTGCGGGCCGCGACTTCGTTACGCCAGACGACATTCAGCAGGTTGCCTACCCCGTGCTCAACCACCGCATCATCCTTACCCCGGAGCGGGAGATGGAAGGCTTTGGGGCTAAGGATGTTATTGCGGAGATCCTGCGGGGAATTGAGGTACCCAGGTAATTAACCGGGCCACTAGT
>CAYWMW010000194.1:0-8518 GCA_964458975.1 uncultured Lewinella sp.
ACAAAGAACACGGAGAACACAAAGAACACGGAGAACACAAAGGCATCCACTTAAGTGCCCTGTAAGGGTACGTCTCTTAGCGATGGGTTGATCGAGCCGAAGGCGAGATCCGCCCATCGCGTTTACAAAGGACACAAAGAAAATGAAGGGAGCATTCTGCCTAAGCCGACCAACAGGTAGTACCTTGCCACCGAACCAACAAACTGCCGAACTACGCATGACTATTTCTCACACCAAGCATACGCTGAAAAAGTTAGAAACCCTGGCCAAAGAACTAGGATATAAAGTTCGGTACGAAAAAGGAAACTTTCAGTCGGGCTACTGCCTGGTGGAGCACCAGCGGGTGGCGATTGTGAATAAATTTTACGACACGGAGGGGCGCATAAATGTGTTGCTGGACATCCTGAGCCAGTACCGCCAGAAGCCGGAGGAGGATGACCCCGTGCTGGACGATACTTCCGCTAAGTTATGGAAGGGGCTGAAGCCTTTTTTGGGGATTCAGGACCAGGAAGAGGAGTAGAGCACACTAGTGCATAGCTTCTCTCATGCTCCCTACTTTCAACTTGCTACTTCGTACGGTGACTGCGTTAGTAAAATCCTCACTTAGCTACGGCTAAGCTCCGGTTTTACTGCCTTGTCCCCCTACGAATTATCTGCGTTCAAAGTCAGGTCGATGAGAGAATCTATGCACTAGAATTTAACCAATCGTGCGCGCTGGTAGCCGGTAGATTTGAAAGACTTTACTTCTGGTATTTCTTCTTTCTCATGTCTCGGGTTACCGCTGGCGCGGATGGCCGTTTCGCTGCCTACTTGAATGGAGTAAATCAGGTGGTCTCCCCGGTGTTCAAGGTTGGAAATCAGGTAGTTGCCCATCACGGTGAATACGCTTTGGTAGACGTTGCCGAGGAAGTAGCCGTCTAGCAGAATGGTGTTTTGCTCGTCGCAGATCCAGTGGTGGGGGCCGTCGGGGCCGCGCCGGATCAGGTAGTCGCGTTTTCCGGCAACCTTGTCTTCGCCGTAGATTATGGTGTAGGTGTAGGTGCTGTCGGTGATGGGCAAAATGTGGAGCTCCATCGGTACGCTCTGGGCCATGCCTTTAGCGTTGAAAACTTCCAGCGTACCTGCCCATTTTCCGGTAAAATCTTGTGGGAAAGCGGGAAGGCTATCGGTTTGAGCTCTAAGCGTGGCGGTAACGACTAGCAGGATAAAAAGGAGGCGCTGACGCAGGTGCATGGTGAGGTTTTAAGAACCAAGGTAATACTTGAGGGTAATTATGTCCGGGTACTTAGAGCTTAAAGGGCGGTCTGTTCTTCTTAACCCGCCCTGCATCCTGCGGCCGCGCCCTCTTATTTAGTCAAGTAGTCACACCGTCAATTAGTCAAGCTCGTAAGACTATTTGACTGTTTGACTACTAGACTGTTTGACTATACCCCTACCTTTGCGCAAAAACCACCAAATGGCCAAAGAGACAGTAAAAAAACGCAGCAAGATAACCGTAGAAGTAAGCCTGAACGCCGAACAGATGCCCGTAGAAATGAAATGGGGCGCAAGCGATAAACCCGGCCCCTCCGAAGGCTGTAAGGGAATGTTGCTGAGCCTGTTCAACGAGCAAACCAAGGAAACTATGAAGGTTGACCTCTGGACGAAAGACCTGCAGGTCGTTGAAATGGATCGCTTCATGTACCAAACCCTGCGGGGCCTGGCGGATACTTACTTCAAGGCAACGGGAAATAAAGAACTGGCTAACCAAATGCAGCAGTTCGTCTTTTACTTCGGGCAGGCTACCGGAGCGATCCCTAAGCAGGGCGAGTAGTCTTTGGCAAAAGAATAGTTCATGGCCAACTTCGCCACGAAAGGGCAATAAATTGGGTGTTTTGCAAAAAATAAACACGCAATTGGCGGGGAAAAGCTACCCCAACCGATTGTATTTTGGGAAGGTTGTTCCCTATTCAATTTGATTTCCTACCTTCGGCGTTCATGTAGCAATTATAAGCTTTGAGGAGGTAGCCATCTTCATCGCGCTAATCTAATCACGACCCATCAAGAATGACATACTTTAAGAACATCCCCCAGATTCGATTCGAGGGCAAAGAGAGCGACAACCCTTTCGCGTTTAAATTCTACGACAAAAACCAGGTGGTTGCGGGTAAGACCATGAACGAGCACTTTAAGTTTGCTATGGCCTGGTGGCACACCTTGCGGAATACCGGAGGCGACCCCTTCGGCCCCGGAACCGCCAACTACCCCTGGCTCGGAGACAACGACCCGGTGCAGGAAGCAAAGAACGCCGTTGATGCCGGGTTCGAGGTGATGGACAAACTGGACCTGGACTACTTCTGCTTCCACGACGTTGACTTGCTGGACGAAGCCGGTGCTGACCTGGATACCTACGGCCGCCGCCTCGAAGAAGTAACCGACTACCTGAAGCAAAAGATGGACGCCGAAGGCCGCAAGGTACTCTGGGGCACCGCCAACCTGTTCAGCCACCCGCGCTATATGAACGGAGCGAGCACCAATCCTGATTTCGACGTCGTCGCCTACGCCGGTGCGCAGCTGAAAAATGCCATCGATGCCACCATCAAACTTGGCGGCGAGAACTACGTATTCTGGGGTGGCCGGGAAGGCTATATGAGCTTACTCAATACCGACCTTGGCCGGGAAGTAGATCACCTGGCACAGTTCCTGACCATGGCGCGCGATTACGCCCGCAAGCAGGGCTTCAACGGTACCTTCTTCATTGAGCCCAAGCCGTTTGAGCCCAGCAAGCACCAGTACGACTTCGACTCCGCTACCGTGGCTGGCTTCCTGCGGAAGTACAACCTGATGGACGACTTCAAGCTCAACATCGAGGTCAACCACGCAACGCTGGCCCAGCATACCTTCCAGCACGAACTGGCCGTGGCGGTCTCCGAAGGCCTGCTCGGCTCCATCGATGCCAACCGGGGCGATTACCAGAACGGTTGGGATACGGACCAGTTCCCGACCAACGTGCCGGAGCTTACGGAAGCCATGTTGGTCATCCTCGAAGGCGGTGGCCTCCAGGGCGGCGGCGTAAACTTCGACGCGAAGACGCGCCGTAACTCCACCGACCTCGCCGATATCTTCCACGCCCACATTGGCGGTATGGATGCTTTCGCCCGTGGGCTTCTTGCGGCCGATAAGATCCTGACAAGCAGCCAGTACAAGGCCATGCGCGAAGACCGCTACGCTTCCTTCGACGCCGGAAACGGTAAGAAGTACGAAATCGGTGCCCTCACGCTGGAGGAACTCGCAAAGCTCGGCCACGCCCAGGGAGAACCGAAGCAGACTTCGGGCAAGCAAGAACTGTACGAGAATATTCTTACGCAGTATAGCTAGGCGAGGTGGTTCTGTGGTCGGGTGGTCGGGTGGTCTTGTGGACCGAGCCACCCTCCACCGAACCACAAAACCCTACCGCAGGTAAATGCTATACCGATGATCACCAAACTTACCAGCGTCCTCGCCGGTACGCTCGAACTAGACGGCGGTGCCATGTTCGGTGTCGTCCCTCAGTCCGTCTGGAGCAGGGCGTACCCGCCGGAGGAAGGAAGCAACCGCTGTACCTGGGCCATGCGCTGCCTCCTGCTGGAGACGGACGACGGGCGGAAGATCCTGGTCGATACAGGAATTGGAGAGAAGGACGGCGAACGCTTCCGGAAACACTTCAACCCCAGCATTCCGCAGGAGCTGGTGACGGGTTTGGCGGCGGCGATGATCTCGCCAGAGGAAATCACCGATGTGCTGTTTACCCACCTGCATTTTGACCACGTTGGCGGCGCTAGTTACCTCGACGAAAAGGGTAGGGCGCAACTCACTTTCCCGAACGCCACCCACTGGGTCTGCGGCAAACAATGGCGCTGGGCCAGTGCCCCGAACGCGCGGGAGGCAGCGAGCTTCTTACCCGCAAACCTTGATCCGCTGGATAAAAGCGGCAAACTTCGCTTTTTGCCCGATCAGGCGACTGACTTCGAGTGGTTCCCCGGCATCCGGCTGCGGACGGTGTACGGGCATACGGAGGCGATGCAGTTGCCGCTCATTGACCTCCCCGACGGCCGAAGATTGGTGTACTGTGCTGACCTGATTCCCAGCGCCGCGCACCTGAGCTTACCGTGGGTGATGGCCTTCGATGTCCGCCCGCTGGATACGCTGGTCGAAAAAGAACGTTTGCTCGGGGATGTACTGAAAGAAGATTGGACCTTGCTGCTGGAGCACGACGCAAGGGTCGCTGGCGGCCGGTTGCAAATGGATGAGCGCGGGCGCTTATCTATGGTGGATACCTTTGAGGCTTTTAACTATACATTTTAATGTCTGCTCCTACTGCTTCCGGGATCATTAACTGGTTTAATACTGGTTTCTACGCTTCCATCCTTGTGCTGCCCGGCGTGATGTCTCTCGTTCCGAAGGCTTCGGATGCAGCCGCTTGGCTGATCGTTTACTACTACTGGGGCAACGCCCTGATTTTTATGTTCTTTCAGTTTTGGCTGGCGATCATCGGCTGGCCTGTGAGCCCGAAGGGCACACGTTTGCGCAAGCATGCTATTCTGAATTTTTTATTGTTTTTCATTTTCTTTCCGCTGTGGTTCCTGCTTTCTGCTTTTATGTGGGGGTATTTTGTCTCCCCGGACGAGCAGTTTCCCTCTCCGCTGGAAATGCTGATGAGGTAGTTGGGCGCGGCCGCGGGATGCGGTGGAGGTTGAAGGAGTTGGGTTTTTAGTGAAGAGTAGAGTTATTAGACCAGTTTATTCGAACTGTCCTTAGGCTATTAGACCAGTATGTTCGAACTACCCCAAACTATTAGACCAGTTTATTCGAACTGTCCTTAGGCTATTAGACCAGTATGTTCGAACTACCCCAAACCATTAGACCAGTTTATTCGAACCAGAGCAATTCACCATCCCAAAGTTCAAACAAGGATAAGCCGTAATTATTTCCCCGCCCCTTCAAACGTTTTGTTAGAACCCACGTTATTCCAATCATGACCACCGCAGACTTCAAGGCCATCGCCGATACCGTACCCAAACAACCGGGGGTTTACCGTTTCATTGGCCCTGATGATACCATATTATACGTCGGTAAGGCGAAGGTGCTGCGCAACCGGGTGGCAAGTTACTTCGGAGAGCGTAAAGACCGCCTCCACCGAACCCGCATCATGGTCCGCAACGCGGCCCGCATCGAGTTCACCATCGTGGAAACAGAAGCCGATGCCCTTTTGCTGGAAAACGCCCTCATCAAAACCCACCAGCCGCGCTACAACGTCAACCTAAAAGACGATAAAAACTACAGCTACATCTGCATCAAGAAGGAGCGCTTCCCCCGCGTGTTCATTACCCGCAAGGTAGTACGCGACGGCAGTTACTACTTCGGCCCCTACACCAGCAAGGGCCGCCTGAAGGTCATCCTGGACCTCATCAAACAGCTCTTCCCCCTCCGCACCTGTACCCTGAACCTCAAGCAGCCCGACATCGAAGCGGGTAAGTTCAAAGTATGCCTGGAGTACCACATCAAAAACTGCGAAGGCCCCTGCGTCGGGGAAGAATCCGAAGAAGCGTACGACAAAAAGATCGCCCAGGTAAAAAACATCCTGAAGGGCAACTTCGGGGAGGTGAAGCGCCACTTCGAGGCAGAGATGCAAACCCTGGCCGAAGCGATGGAGTTTGAACGCGCCCAGCAGATCAAGGAGAAGCTCAAGTCTTTCAACAACTACCAGGCCAAGTCACAGATCGTAAGCGTCGCCATCCGGGATGTAGACGTCTTCGGCCTCGCCATTGACGAGAAAGAAGCCTTCCTCAACTACATCAAAATCGTAGACGGCGCCATCATCCATACCACCACCCAGGAGATGACGATGAACCTCGACGACGATGCCGAAAGCCTGCTCACCTACGCCATCCCCGAACTGCGGGACCGCTACAACTCCATCAGCCAGGAGATCATCCTGAACCAGGATTTGGAATTGCCCGGCGTGGAGGCCGAAATCGTCGTCCCCAAAATCGGCGATAAAAAACGCTTGCTGGAACTCTCCGAAAAGAACGCAAAGTACATGCTCCTGCAGCGCAAGAAGCAGCGCATCAGCCACCAGAACCGCCAGACGCCGGCGGAGCGCATCCTGCGCACCCTCCAGTCGGACCTCCAAATGAAAGAGTTACCGATGCACATCGAATGTTTTGACAACTCCAACATCCAGGGCACCAACCCGGCCAGTGCCTGCGTGGTCTTCAAAAACGCAAAGCCGAGCAAGAAGGATTACCGCCACTACAACATCAAAACGGTGGTTGGCCCGGACGACTTCGCCAGTATGCGCGAGGTGGTCTTCCGCCGTTACCGCCGCCTGCGGGACGAGAATGAACCCTTCCCGCAGCTCGTCATCATCGACGGTGGCAAAGGCCAGCTGAGTCACAGCATGGAGGCCATCGACGAACTCGGTCTGCGCGGTAAAATGGTCGTAGTAGGCATCGCCAAGCGGCTGGAAGAGATCTATTTTCCCGATGATTCCGTGCCCCTGCACATCAATAAAAAGTCGGAATCCCTGAGGCTGATCCAGCAGTGTCGGGATGAGGCCCACCGTTTCAGCCTCCGCCACCACCGCAATAAGCGGAGCATCGGAATGGTCGGTACCGAACTGCACCAAATCCCCGGCATCGGTGACAAAACGGTGCAGAAGCTGATGGCGCACTTCGGTAGCCCGAAGAAGGTCCGCAACGCTCTTGCCTCCGAAATTGCGGAGGTTACCAACCTGAGTACGGCGAAGAAGATCATGGATTACTACCGGAGGAAGACAATTATTGAGGGGGAGTAGGTTACTGGACCGACTTGCCTCCGGCAAGGAGTTGTTGATGCGCTTCGCGCAAAGTAAAATCTCACAGAGTTACACGGAGTTGTCTACAGAGTTTCACAGAGTTTGGCTCAGGTGTTTGGAGACACAGGCAACTGTGTGTAACTCTGCTAAACTCTGTGAGATGAAAAAAAGCGCGCAGCGCGCCGGCCAATTTTACTTTTTCGACACAAGCATTACTCCTCTTCTGCCTTCTTTTTCTTAGACCCTTCGTACAGGTCGTACCGAACATACCGCACCTCAATCGGCCCATTCATGAGCGGAATCCGGCGGCTGGTTTTGAGGCCAACTGACTTAAGCCCTTCAGGGCTACCGGTGATGAGCCACGCAGCGTAGCCCTTCCAGTTGGTCTTGAAGGTGTCACCGATCATCTCGTAGAGCTCTTCGATGTTGCCGGTTTTGAGGCGGACTTCGTAGGGTGGGTTGGTGACGAGAATACCGCCAGTTTCCGGCACAGGTTCGTCATCAAATTTAGGGCGACGGGGCGCAGGTGCAGGGAGTTGGTTAAAGGGCCGTGATTCGAACTCAATGTGGCGGACCAAACCGGTACGCTCCAGTGAAACCTTAGCCAGCCGAAGCGTCAGCTCGTCGATGTCGTTGGCCAGGATGGGGTGGGGTGGGGTGCGGACTTTGTCGCGGGCCTCCTGGCGGATGGATGCCCAGAGGGCGGGGTCAAAATCCGGCCAGCGCTCGAAGCCGAAGGAGCGGTTGAGGCCGGGTGCTTGCCGGGCGGCAATCATCGCCGCCTCCGCAACGATGGTCCCCGAGCCGCACATCGGGTCGCAGAAGGGAACCTCGCCGTCGTAGCCAGCCAGGGTGACCAGACCCGCTGCCAGTACTTCGTTGATGGGCGCTCCGCCCGTCCGCTTGCGGTAGCCACGGCGGTGGAGGCTTTCACCCGAGCTGTTGAGGCTTACGCTCACTTCGTCGTTGCGGGTAACGTGGAGGTTGAGCGTAAGGTCGGCATCCTCCTTGCTAACGCTGGGGCGTTCGCCGGTCTTCGCCCGAAACTGATCCACGATGGCGTCCTTGAAAAGCTGACTCAGGTAAACGGCGTTGCGGTGATAATCCGACTGGGTGTTGGCGTCGATCCAGAGGAAACCGTCCACCCTGAGGTAAGGGCTCCAGTCGATGGCCTTCAGCTGGTCGTACATCTGCTGCTCGTTGCGGGCGCGGAAGGAGGCGATCTCGGTCAGTACCCGAATGCCGGTTCTCAGGTTGAGGTTGGCGCGGTACATGAAGGCCTGGTCTCCCTTGCACATCACGACCCGGCGGCCGGGTTCAACGTCGGAGGCCCCAAGGGCGGTAAGTTCGGCGGCGAGGATTTCTTCGAAACCCTCGAAGGTGGTGATGGCGTAAGTCTTGATGGTCGGTTGGTTTTGCTCGGTTCGGGGTGAAGGTAGTGAAATACCCCGGACTCACCCCAGGACACACCCCGGACTTCGTCTGAGGTTATCCAAAAGCTATCCACTACGCGGAAGGGTATAATGCTATGCATGACTTGCTGAGGTAGTCATCCCGTAGGGATTTAAGATTAGTAACCCAAGACGTAGCACAGCGCTGTCTTGGGTTACAGCGCCTCCCATCAGAAAAACTGTACCGCAGAGCGGTGCTACGTGTAGTAGTATACTCGGAAGAGACTATGGGGTTAAGACGTAGGCTGTTAAA
>CAYWMW010000195.1:0-8470 GCA_964458975.1 uncultured Lewinella sp.
TGTCGCTCCGGCCATAGCTACAATCATCCCGTCATGGTACTCCAGCTTCTCTAGAGAATTCTCAGCCAGCTCGATGTATTCTTCTATGGTGTAGCGCTTGTCCGATAATTTTCTGGCATCCATAAGTGCTAAGATAACATTACTTCAGGATAACAAGTTTCTCCAACTCCCCGTCCACAATAGTCCCGGAATCCCCGCGCAAGCGTACCTGGTAGAGGTAGACGCCGCGCGCGAGCTGGTCTCCGTAATCATCCAAACCATCCCACTCGATGCAGTCGTTGAGTCGGACGGTTCCGTTGGCGCAAGGGAAGTCACAGGCAATACGGCATGAAGTCGCGTGCTGCTTGCTCTAAATATCTTCCTCCGCTGAGGCCAGCACAACATCGTTATAAATTTCTTTCAAACTTATCTCTTCACCCAGGGAAGAAATGATCAAAACTTGTTCTTCTGACCATAAGCTCTGCATGGCCCAGTCTTTCTTACTTTTTCTCAAGTAACTTTTAACATCAATTTTGGTGGAATCAACAATGATATATTCCTGTACACTTGGAATGCTGAAATACCACTCGAACTTATCTTTTCTATCTCTTAAGTCAGAGCTTCCCGAAACAACCTCAACCACCAACGTAGGGTTCAGAAGGACTATGCCTTTGCCATCTTTGTATTCTGGGCCACCGCAGGAGAAGGATAAATCAGGATAAACATAGCGCTTGAACAGAGGTATGCTTACTGCTTGGTCACTGTTGTGAGGTTTGCAGTTTTTACTGTTGCGTGCTAGTGCAAGCAAAAGATTTACGGCAATGTCGTTATGAGCGCTGGATGCCCCCGCCATCATCTCAATCTGCCCATTATGGTACTCAATCTTCCGCTCGAACTGATCAAACAACTCGAAGTACTCCTCTTCGGTGTAATCGTTACGCTCAAATATTTTAGCTTCCATATTTGCCAAGATAACGCTATTTGAGAATAACAAGTTTCTCCAACTCCCCGTCCACAATAGTCCCGGAATCCCCGCGCAAGCGTACCTGGTAGAGGTAGACGCCGCGCGCCAGCTGGTCTCCGTAATCATCCAAACCATCCCACTCGATGCAGTCGTCCAGGCGGACGGTACCGTCGGCGAAGGGGAAGTCGCGGGTCAGGGTTTTTACCAAGCGGCCGCTGATGGTATAGATCTGCACGATGGCCTCCACTTCCTGCCCCACGAGGGTGTGGTCGAACTGGAAACAAGTCCGGTCAGTGAACGGGTTGGGGTAGTTCAGGATGCGGCTGATGGCATCGGCTCCGTCGGCCGCGACGATGAATTCGGTTTTGCCCTGGGCACTGTTGTTGGCCACATCCCAGGCACGGACGGATACGGTGTGCAGGCCCGGTTCAAGATCAAAGAGCGGGAAACGAACCTTCCCCCTACGGAAGTTATCCGCTTCCGCCTCGTAGTAGTCGTTCAGGACGATACTGTTGCGGGTGTCTTCGTCGAGCACCGCTTCGAGGTCGTGGCCGATGCTGCTGCCCGCCACGTTGATGCCGAGGTCATCAGCTAGATTAACGAGTAAGATGGGGTCGGCGCTCGTTTCACTACCGGAGATGAAGCTCTCGTCGTCCATGAATACTTCTACGGTCGGCCCTTCGTCGTCGGTAACGATCTCATCGCTGGTGCCACCGATAACGAGCTTATCGTAAGACCCGGAGGCATCGGTGAGTTGATTCAGATCTGCGGCGTAGTAACTGATTTTTCCCGCCCCGAATGAATAGTCAATATCGCGTGGAACCACAAACTCAAAGTCAAACCTGCCGTTGGTCACCGTAGCCCGGCCCCGGAATACGATGCTGCGCTGTACGCTTACCTCCAGCGGGTTAACGTTCGGCTGGTCTTGCTGTAGAGTGGTAACGGTGCGCGCCTTGTCGTAGATGGTCGGGAAAACCTGACCGTTGAAATCAGAGAGCAGGTTGCCCGCCAGATCGGTGACTTCGCCGCTGATCTTCATTTTCTGGAGGGCGCGCACGGTGTCTTGTCGTTCTTCCGTGATCGGAAGGTCGTCTATCATCGTTGTCCGAACGGAGTGCTCGGGGAGGGCGATCACCATTGCAGGATCTCCGAGGAGGGTGAATTTGCGAGCGTTTTCGGTATTACCACTCAGGTTGACGCTTGAGAAGGGGAAGGGCGTGACGTTGTTTTTGGCGATACGGATGATGTCTCCGAGCGTTCGCCAGTTCCCATCCGGGCGTTCGAGCATGGCCTTTACGGTCTCGTCGGTCAAGACGAAGTTTCGGGTAGCAAACACCGGGCGGGTAGTGGTGAGCAGTGCCGCTACGCCGCCGTTGGGCGTGAGCAGCGCTTCCTCTCCGGCGGAGACGAAGGCCCCGTCGTCGTAATTAGAGAACGTACAGGTTGCCGTGATGAATACCGGTGGTTGGATGGGGTCGATGGAGTTCGGCGGCCGGTTCCAGTTGCGAATCTGCGGGATGGTCAGCACCCGCTCCTGCGCCCAGCCGCGTGGGCCGCCGTGGCCGAGGTAGGTCACCGCCAGGGCGCCCCGGAATACCGCTCGGTCCAGCCCTTCGGTAACGTCCGGAAAGCGATCTCCGGCGGAGAGGCTCTGCTGCGGAAAGAGGTCGAAGTAGAGTTTGTCGAAGTTGAGGTCGGGCTTGCGGACAGCAACGGAGGTGGCCACCCGGTCTACATCGCGGGCGTGCTGGTTGCCATCTTCATCGTCTCCGACGAAGACCAGACGGGTGCGCCAATCACCCAGGGTGTTGGGTTCGGTATCGTAACGGATGAGCTTGCGGACGACCTGCGTAGCCTCATCCGCCGTCTTCACCGGCAGGCGACCGATGGCCACGTTCAGGTCCGGCTCCAGCGGCTGCCCGTTGGTGGCGGCGGTGAAGATGCCGTAGAAATCATCCGCCGGGAAGCTGCCTACCTCGGTCAGGCGGCCGTCGTGCTCGAAAGCGGGGATGAAGTTAGTGCCCAACTCCAGGACGTTGCGGTGGTCAAAACTACCATCACCGAAGAGCAGCAGGTAGCGGAGGTTAGGAGACCGCTCGTAGAGCATCAGGCTGAAGTTCCGCAGGGCGGCGGCATCGTCGCGGCCGCTGCTGAACTCGTTGTAGATTTGCTGGGTAGAAACGAGTATTACTTTAAGCCCGTTGTGCGTCCGGCGGTGCTCCGCCAGTAATTCGGCCTGCTGCAGGAAGTTGGGGTGGGCGATGATGATCATCTCCGCGTCGTTCTCCGCATGGAGGTTCTGGTTAGGGATGGGGCCCGTACTAACGGCCTGCGGGGTAAGCAACGCCGCACCAGAGCGGAAGGCGACGTACTCGAACAGCCGGCCGGCAGCCGGAGCACTGAAGCTACCGTCAGATATGTTCGCCGCGCGGATGTCCGCTCCGTCAATGCGCCAGACGGCAGCATCGGAAGGCAAATTGCTCTCAAACCTAAACCGGACGGCCGCTGCGTCCATGCTGCCAACATCCCGGAAACTGAACTGGCCGAGGTTGCCGAAGGCGAGCCGGCGGCGGGCACGCACCTGAAACCAATCCAGGTAGCCCTCGCTCGTACCGGAGTTGGCCGGCCGGGGGTAGTTTAGGGTAACGGTTACGTCTTCGCCGGGCAGCCGCACGGCTCCGCTGAGGAGGGTAGGGATGGCGGCGACAGATTGTTCTTGCTGGCCAATTCTTACCCGGCTGGCAACGTTGCTGGTGATGACCTGGTCGCCCACTTCGAGTTGGAAACGGCTGCTAACGTCGGTCCGCAGGGCCATGCGCGCGCGGATGCGCGCGTCCTGATCGGCCACCAGGCCGGGGATGTTGAACACGTTGCGGTACTCCACCTCGCGGGCACCGGCCAGTAGGTCTCCCCACCAGCTCTGGCCAGAACCGTGGGAGTTGCCACCGAGCTGGTGGAGGATGTTAAATTTGTCTTCCTCGAAGTGGTAAACGGCGTCGTAGGTGCTCACTTCGGTACCGTTGCTGGCGGCGGGCAGGGTGCTGACCCGGCGGCCACGGCTGCCCCCAACGCGCAGGAAATAGCTGTTGGTAGTGGCGTAGATGTTTTTTTCGTAGTTGAAAACGTCGTCGTTCGGCGCGTAGCGCATCCGGTCCGGGCCCTGGGCGTGGAAGAGGATGAAGTCTCCACCGTCGAAGTTACCGTCGTCTTCGCCCTGGATGACGATAGGCATCTCCGTCAGGTCGTCCGGTGCGTCGATGTTGATGGTCTCGGGGAGTTTGCCGGAGAAGGGGTGGCCGAAGATGGCGATGTCGCGCGGGTCCACACCGTCCAGGTTTACGCCAAGCTCATCAGCCAGGAACGCTCGGGTAAGTTTGTGTACGCCGGTTTCCTCCACCGTGAAGCGGAACCAGGTGCCTTCGCGCAGCACGGAGTTGGTGGCAAATACCGTGCGGGGGCGGCTTTTGGGCGCGGCCGCAGGTGCAAGGCGGATGTCGAACGAGAGCAAACGCTGGACACCAGTTGGGGTACTGATCATTGCCGGGGCGGAGACCTTACCGACGTAGCCTTCGGGCTGGCGGCTCACCCCGACGGTGAAGCTGAACTCCTCCGGAAAATCCGCCGCGCCCGGGGGCACACGCACGGGCTCAAAGACGGTGTTGATGACTTCTACGGTATACGCCCGGCCCGGCTCCGCAGCAAATGTTTTCAGATAGATCGGTTGCTCGAAAACCTTCTTTGCACCTGCGGCCCCGCCCAACGTATAGCCAAACTGGACCTGGGTAGCCCCGTTCCATTCAACAACGGTGGGTTCGTCGTCCCAAATCAATTGTTCGGCAAAACGCAACTGTGCCGACAAGAGCAAGGAAAAAGTGGTGAGGCAAAGGGTGAAAAGGAACTTGTGCATAATATTAAGGTATGGAACCATCTTTAAGATACAGTATAAAGGCCAAAACGTTGTCCTGACCGAACTAATTATCAATGCTTGTCCGCAGGGTGTCTTAAGAAAGACCAGTTAAAGATTTTAACTTGTTTGGTTTGGCGGGATGGGGCGATTTTGGGTAGCTTTAGGCCACCAGCGTGTAGGTGACCGAATGCACAACGAAAACGTGAAGGCCGGCTCCCGCGCTAAGGGGAATTGCCCTTCGGCCCTCAATGATTTTGCCTGAAAGACATTACTTTGTGCATCTGCTTAAACCCACGCCACAACCCTGCATCCCGATGAAAAAAATAATACTCCTTTCTTTGCTGATGGCCTGTGTGCTGCCGCTGGTGGCGCAAGACCCGGTCTTTTCTCAGTTCTACGCCTCGCCACTGCGGCTGAATCCGGGCTTTGCGGGAATCGGCACGGCTCCGCGCGCCGTTTTTAACTACCGCGCCCAGCACACGTCTTTTCCCAGTGCATTCACAACGCTGGCGGCCAGTTACGACCAGCCAATTGAGAACACCCCCAGCGGAGTAGGCCTGCGGATGATGACCGACAACCAACTGGAGGGCGCTTATAAAAACACCGAAGTGGCCGTAGTGTACAGCTACGAGGTAATGATTAACCGGGACGTTCGCGCCCGGCTGGGCCTCTCCGGTGGCATCCTGAGTACCTCCCTGGATTTTAGCTCCCTGACTTTTGGCGACGTGCTAGACCCCATCAACGGAGCCGACGGAATTACGGAAGAACAGCTGGCGGCCCTCTCCAAAACTTCCGCCGACTTTGGCGCTGGCGTCCTGATCTCGGCCTACAACGTTTACGGCGGTGTCAGCTTCGAGCACATGAACCGGCCCGACGAAAGCCTGATTGAACTAGGCCAAAACCTTTACTCCGGCAGGCCCATGCGCACCACCATCACCGGCGGAGCCCAAATTAAAGTTAAGCGCTACAGCAACCGCCGCCGCCCCGCTTACGTGACCCCCAACTTCCTGTTTACCTCCCAGGCACTGCTGCGCCAACTGAATATGGGCGCTTACTTCGGCTACGGACCGGTAGCCATTGGCGGTTGGTACCGCCACGCTTTTGAGAACGCCGATGGCATCATCGCTGCGGTGAGCTTCCGGCAAGACGTCCTGAAAATTGGCTTCAGCTACGATGCTGTGGTCTCCGACCTGCGCAACGTGCCCGGAGGCCTCGGCTCCACCCTGGAAGCCAGCCTGATCATTGACTTCGGCAACAGCAAGGAATTACAGCGCCGGCGGAAAGCGGATCGGTACAATGACTGCTTCGGAATGTTCCGGTAGGCTGGTGTTATCACAGTTTTACAGGACGGCATTAATAAATAAATTGTTTTTAAAATTTCTATTTAAACAAATAAAAACAAGAAAATTAACATCATCAAAAAAGTGTCGATATTGCAAATTAAGCCGTTTTCCACAAGTTAATACGCAAAATAGGGTTATTGTTGGTAACTTTTTCCCTTCATTTTTTATCAGGTAGCTGGCAATAAAGTACATTCGCACACACTGAACGGGCGGTTTCTGACCGTCTAAGTTCATGGGAATAAGACAACGGCAAGCTTTGAGAGCATAAGAAATACAGAGACACGTTTATTCTATTAGTTTTTTAGCCGTTGTGATTTTTTGTCTAGAAACTCCTTTATGAGACGCGAAAAATTCGTCTTCAATCAGCAAACGCTGCAGTACGACCGGGTCGTTGAACCCCTTCGGTACACCATCCTCAGAGGGGCCGCTTTTTGTGGTGCCGCAATGCTTACGGCATTCCTGATGGTTGTCGTTATCCACGCTTACTTCCCCAGCCCAAAAGAGCGCTTGCTGATGCAAGAGTTGGAAATTGTGTTGGGGGAAAACAAACACCTTCAGGGCGAGGTACTTGCCATGGGGGACGTCCTCGAATCAATTCAGGAACGCGATGCCGGTGTGTACCGCATGATGTTCCGCGAAGAACCCATTGACCGCGATGTATGGCAGGGTGGCCGTGGTGGCCACGATGCGTACAGCGACCTGCGCGAACTGCCCAATGTAGGTGAGCAAGTGGCAAGCACCCGCTCGGAACTGGACGACCTCAAGCACCGTCTGGACCTCCAAAGCCGGTCTTTGGACGACGTCACCGCGATGATCGTTAATAAGGAAGACCGAATTGCGCGTATTCCTAGCATCAAGCCTATCCGCTCCGACCAGTTTAACCGCAAGATCGAGAACCTTTCGGGCTTTGGTATGCGCCTGCACCCGATCCACGGTGTACACAAAATGCACTACGGTATCGACTTTAACTGTAAAAAAGGTACCCCCATTCAGGCTTCCGGTAAAGGAAAAGTTGTTTGGGCGGGTAACCGGGGAGACTACGGTAAGTGCGTCATCATCGACCACGGCTACGGCTTCAAAAGCCTCTATGGCCACATGAGCAAAATTTTGGTAAAGAACGGTGCTGAAGTTGAGCGTGGCGCAAAAATCGGCCTCGTTGGCAGTACCGGTGGCAGTACCGGCGATCACCTCCACTACGAAGTCCACAAAGACGGCAAGCAGGTAGATCCGATCCAGTTTTGCTACGATGGGCTCAGCACCGAAGAGTACGCCCAGCTGGTGAGTGCTTCCAAGGTTAGCAATAAGAGCTGGGACTAAAATTAGGTTTAGTTCGCTAGCATGTCAGACCGTTAGTTCCGTTGTGAGCTAACGGTCTGATTTTTTAAGGAGACTTTTTTGGGCGCGGCCGCAGGTGCGAGGAAGGGTAGGGGCGAGGTTTCCTGCGGACCCCAACAAGATGTAAACGTCAAGCAAGCTGTGGATGGTCCGGTGGTTTTGTGGTGCGGTGGCCTGGTGGGTCGGCCGCAAATTGACAGGTCGGGCAGCCTACCGAACCACCAGACCACCGAACCACAAAACCAGCATAAATTCCCGATCTTCGCACTCTCCAACCATGAACTACCCCAACCAACTCCTCAAGGAACACTCCCGCGCCAATGCCGACCGGGTGCTCAACCACGTTCTCGAAGACCAAAAGCGCGTTGCCGCTCTCATGGATGCTTTCCTGGCCGGAGAATATCGGGTAGTGCAACGCTCTGCGATGGTGGTGGGGGATCTGGGGCGGAGAAACCCGGACTGGCTGCAACCCTGGCACGCCCGCATGATTACTGCCGCCGATCCCGCGCCGCACCCATCCGTAAGCCGCAACGTGATGCGGTATTTCAGCGAGCTGCCACTCTCCGCCATCGACGAAGAAAACCAGGGGCCGCTGCTGGACCTCGCCTTCCGCCTTACCGAAGACCAAACCGAGGCCGTTGCCATCCGGGTATTTGCCATGACGGTGGTGTTTAACTTTTGTACCCTCTACCCGGAGCTCAAGGATGAGCTGCGCGGCATCATTGAGCTTACTATTGCGGAGGGGACTACGCCGGGCTTTCGCTCGCGGGGCGGGAAGATGCTGAAAGAACTCAACCGCTAAACCTCACTTTGCACCCGCGGCCGCGCCTGCTTAAAGAACCAGAATTCAGAGAACCGATTTTCTAGTTTCCTAGTTTCTAAATATTCCGTACCTTTGCAGCCGCTTAAGACTGACCCGTTCAGGCTCAAGCACTTCACCCT
>CAYWMW010000196.1:0-6791 GCA_964458975.1 uncultured Lewinella sp.
CCCACGGCGGAGACCTCCACGTTTTTTACGGCAAGCCGCTGAACGTCTGGGAAGACATCAAAAAGAAATACAAGCCCACCGCCGTCTACACTAACCGGGACTACGAGCCCTACGCTAAGGTGCGTGACCAGGCGGTGAAAGACCTACTGGCCAAAGACGGCATCGGCTTCCACGACTACAAAGACCACATCATCTTCGAGAGCCACGAGGTGCAGAAGAACACCGGCGGCCCCTACACCGTCTACACCCCCTTCTGGCGTAAGTGGAAGACGATGATGGAGAGCCGGATGGTGCCGTTTGAGGGTGGAGAGATCAGTTACTACCTCAAGCCCTACCCTACGGAGGAGTACCTCAGCAACCTTCAGCAGGGCAAGGCGAAGCACTCCATCCCTACCCTCGCGGAGATGGGGTTCAAGGAAATTGAGCCGGACATCCCCGCGAAGGAAGTACCCCGCAAGATCATCCGCACGTACGACGAGACGCGCAACTTCCCCGGCATCAAGGGCACCAGCGAGCTGGGTGTTCACTTCCGCCACGGAACGATCTCCATCCGGGAGAAGGCGCGTAAAGCTTTGGGCCTGAACGAGACTTACCTGAAGGAACTGGTTTGGAGAGATTTTTACTCCAACATCCTCCAGTCGTTTCCCAAGGTGGTGGATGGCCCTTTTCGCGATGAGTATAAGGACATCCCGTGGGAGAACGACGAGGCCCAGTTCAAGGCCTGGTGCGCGGGCAAAACCGGTGTCCCGATCGTGGACGCGGGCATGCGGCAGCTCAACGAATCCGGCTGGATGCACAACCGGGTGCGCATGATCGTGGCCAGCTACCTGACCAAGCATTTGCTGATCGACTGGCGCTGGGGCGAAGCCTACTTCGCCGAAAAGCTCCTCGATTACGACCTGGCCAGCAACAACGGTGGCTGGCAGTGGGCTGCGGGTTGTGGCACCGATGCCCAGCCCTATTTCCGCATCTTCAACTACGATAGCCAGCAGAAGAAATTTGACAAAGACTATAAATACGTCAAAGAATGGGTGCCGGAGTACGGTACGCCGGATTACCCCGCCGAGCCGCTGGTGGAACACAAATGGGGCCGGGAGCGGGCGCTGCGGGTGTATAAGGCGGCGCTGGCGGAGGCTCGGGGGGAGGGGTAGTTTTTAGCTTTTAGGGGTTAGCTTTTAGGGCGCGGCCGCAGGTGCTGAGTTGGTTGAAGGAGCCTCGGTGACCAGTGATCTGTAATCTAAGTCCTTCTACTTAAGGACGGAGCCTGACCCCGTTCCTACCGCCAGGGAAATATACTTGTCGTTTGCGGAGCAAACGATAAGAGTGATTTCAGGGCGTTCGTACGGACGGAGGCAAGCCCCATCCGTACAGTAAGGGGTTACAATGCACGAAGCGGGCAAAGAAGAGCGGTCTATTGTCCGCTCGGCGGACGAGTCAGGGCTATCGCCCGCCTCGGCCGACGAGCTAACTCCAAAACCTCCCACGGCACCTGCGGCCGCGCCCCAAAAGCTATTTTTCCTACCAAAAGCTATTTTTAATGCCTGATATGGGGTGGTTGTGGGGTTGACCTTAGGGTAACAATCACACTAACTTTGTGACACCAAAAGCCAATCACCACACATGAAGACCATTTTCGCCTCCTTACTACTAACTTTTTTCTTTTGCACCTCTTCCCTGTCAGCGCAGGCTAGACTGAATTTATTCACCGACTGCCAGTGCAATAAGACGCTGTTGAAACAGGAGATCAACTACGTCAACCACGCCCTGGACCCGGCCAACGCCCAGGTCAACCTTTTCATCGTCACCAATTTTCTCAGTAACGGCGGCAAGGTCTACAACCTGAACTTTAAAGGGCAGCACGAGCTGGAGGGCAACCAACTGAGCTTTAAAGTTCCCGTTACCGCCGTGATGACGGGTAGAGAAGTAGACGAAGTACTTACGCGGCGTATCCAACTGGGTTTAGCTGGCTTTCTTGCCGGAACGCCCTACGCCGCACTGGCCGCCGTGAAGGTAGACCTCGAAGAGGAAGAGGTACTGGATGACAGCGAAACCATTGACCTCTGGAATAACTGGATTTTCGAATCTTTCGCACGTTTCAACACGAGCAAAGAGACCCAACGGGGCCGTACTGATCTTCGCATCGGTTTCGAGGCAGACCGCACCACGCCCGAACTACGGGTACGTTTCCAGCCCAACTACTTCTACCGCAGCCAAACCGTTACCCAGAGTGACGGAACAGAACTCGTCTCCTTACGGCGGGATATGTGGGCCAACACCTCCATTGTGAAGAGCATCAGCGATCACTGGTCCGTCGGCTTTTTCGCCAGTGGCACCTCCTCCACTTTCCGTAACATTGACTACGGTGTCTGGATTGCCCCGGCCATCGAGTACAGCTTTTTCAACTACAACGAAGTTCCTTTTAAGGAATTCACCGTAGCCTACCGCATGGGTTGGACGCACAACGACTATACCGAAGAAACCGTTTTTCTGGAAACAGAAGAGAGTCTCGTCCGTCAGGTACTGGACGTCAACTTACGCCTCCGTCAGCGCTGGGGCAACATCTTCGCCGGGGTTTCCGGGGGTAACTTCCTGAATGATTTCAGCAAAAACCGCCTGTCTCTGAGCGGGCAGGCAGACGTACGCCTGATCAAAGGTCTTTCCTTCAACGTTGGTGGCAGCTACGAGATCATCAACGACCAGATCAGCCTGCCGCGCGGCGAGGCTTCTGTGGAAGACATCCTCCTGGGGCAGTCTCAGCTGGCGACCAACTTTGAGGCGGAGCTCAGTTTTGGGTTGAAGTATACTTTTGGGTCACTTTATAACAACGTGGTAAATACGCGGCTTTAGGTCGTTTAGCCAAAGGCCTTTTCGATCAAAGCCTCCTGCTCCTTAACGTGTACCTTTTTGTACCCCGTGGCGGGAGAAGCGGTACCGGGCCGACCAACGTACTTGAGTTGTACGCCGATGTCTTCGTTGTACAGCATGTGCTCAGAGATGTATGACCATGCTCCGGCGTTGCGGCTTTCTTCCTGTACCCAGATCACGTCCGCGCCTTTATAGCGTTTCAAAATGGCGTTCATCTGCTTGGTGGGCAGCGGGAAGAGTTGTTCCAGGCGGACGATGGCCACGTCGTCCCGTTGGTTCTGTTCTTTATACTGGGCGAGATCGAAGTAGACTTTGCCGGAGCAGAGGAGCAGGCGTTTCACCTTTTTGTTTCCGGTTTTGGTTACCGTTGGGTCATCGATGATTTCCTGGAAGCGGGTACCGGGGCCAAAGTCTTCCACGGGGCTAACGGCCATAGCGTGGCGCAGGCCGGACTTGGGCGACATATTGACGAGCGGCTTGCGGAAGTTCCACGTTAGCTGGCGGCGCAGCAGGTGGAACATGTTTGCGGGCATCGTGACGTTGGTGACCAGCATATTGTACTCAGCGCAGAGCTGGAGGAAGCGCTCCATACGGGCGCTGGAGTGCTCTGGCCCCTGGCCTTCGTAACCGTGGGGAAGCAGTACAGTCAAACCGTTCTGGCGGGCCCATTTGCTCTCTCCGCTGGAGATGAACTGGTCGAACATCGTCATGGCACCGTTGGCGAAGTCTCCGAATTGGGCTTCCCAGAGCACCAGGTTGTTGGGGCTGGAGGTTGCGTAGCCGTACTCAAAGCCGAGCACAGCAAATTCGGACAGGAGAGAGTTGTAGATGTGCAACTTCCCTTGATCGTCGCTCAGGCCATCGAGACGGTTGAGTTTACCCTCTCCATCCTTACTGGTCAGGATGGCGTGGCGGTGGCTAAAGGTGCCCCGGCGGACGTCCTGACCGCTCATTCTGATGCCGTAACCTTCCATCAGGAGGGTGGCGTAAGCGCTAAGTTCGCCCAGGGCCCAGTCGATTTTATTTTCTTTGACGGATTTGTTGTAGCCCTTGAAGAGGCGCTCCATCTTCTTGACGTAGTCGAAGTCTGCGGGCAGGGTAGTCAGGTGCTTCAGTACCTTACTGATTACCTCCTTCTTCACCCCGGTTTCGGGGCTTTGCTCGAAGTACTTCATGTTCCAGTGATCTGGCTTCATGTTTGCCCATGCTTCTTCGGGGTCCTGGTAGCTGTAGTCCATTGCCCCACCTTTCACCTTATCAAAGGTAAGCTGCATGGTTTCTTTGAGTTCGGCGTGGAGTTTGTCTGCGTAGGCTTTGTCGACGTCTCCGCGCTCCACCAGCTGGGCGGTGTAGAGCATGCGGACATCGTCGTGTTTTTTGATCTTAGCGTACATGGCCGGCTGGGTGAACAGCGGCTCGTCGCCTTCGTTGTGGCCGTGCTTGCGGTAGCAGAGCATGTCGATGTAGACATCGGAGTTGAACTTGTTGCGGTAATCAACGGCGAGGCGGGAGACGTACATTACGGCTTCGGGGTCGTCTCCGTTTACGTGAAATACCGGGCTTTGGGTCACACTGGCTACTCCGCTGGAGTAGATGCTGGTGCGGGCATCTTTCTGGTCGGTCGTAAAACCAACCTGGTTGTTGATGATGAAGTGAATGGTTCCGCCGGTAGTGTAGGCTTCCAGTTCACTCATCTGGGCGGTCTCAAAGACGACGCCCTGGCCGGCGACCGCCGCATCTCCGTGAATGAGGATGGGCAGAATGCGGTCATAGTCGTTGCCGTACTGCATGTCCGCTTTTGCGCGGGCGAAGCCTTCAACAACGGGGGCAACGGCTTCGAGGTGGCTGGGGTTGGGGGCCAGCTCTACTTTTACCTGTTTGCCGTTTTGGGTATCCAGGCTTCCGCGGTAGCCCATGTGGTACTTTACGTCTCCGTCTCCTTTGACGTCATCTGGCGTAGCCCCTTCAAACTCCTGGAAGATGCTCTCCAGGCTTTTGTTCATGATGTTCGTCAGGGTATTGAGGCGGCCACGGTGGGCCATGCCGATGATGACCTCTTCCACGCCCTTTTCGGCGGCGCGGTTGATGATGGTATCGAGGCTGACGATGGCGGACTCTCCGCCTTCGAGGCCGAAGCGCTTGGTGGCTCCGTACTTAAGCTTGAGGAAGTCTTCGAAGGTTACGGCATCCGTCAGTCGGCTGAGGATGTGCTTTTTGTCGGTTTCGGTGAGGCCGTAGGGGTTCGCCGGGTCGCGCTTTTCAATCCGGTCGCGCAGCCAGCGCCGTTTTTTGCGGCTGAAGATGTGGTCACATTCAAAACCGATGTTACCCAGGTAGACGCGGTCTAACCGGGCGATGATTTCTCTCAGGGGGCTTGGCGGCATTTTGAACTGCTCCGCAGCCTTAAAGACGGTTGAAAGATCCGCCTCGGACAGATCGTACCGGGCCAGGTCCAGTACGGCATCCGGATCGTCAAAAACGTTGATGGGGTCGATGGTGGCATCTACGTGGCCGCGCACCCGGTAAGCTTTAATGAGGGCGAAAACACTCAGCTCTTTTTTAACGTGATCCCAGTCAATATCGCCACCACTCGTTTTGGGTAAAGCCGTTTCGTTTGGCTGTGCGCTGCCGTTGGTGTTTTCAGTCGCATATTCAAAACCCAGAAAAAAATCTTTCCAGCTCTGGTCCACAGAATCGGCATCAGCGACGAACTGTTGGTATAGGTTCTCGATGTAGCGGGGGTTGGCGTTGGAAAGATGAGAAAAGTTGCTCATGGTATTGGTTGATCGGCGTGGCCGGAAGGGGGCGAGACATCAGTTTTGTGTAAGGCCTGATGTGTAGCAAAAAACAGACTGAAAGTACTGCCGTATAAATTCCGACAAAGTTCCGCAAAAAAGCTGGGGTAAATGTGTTTTTGAAGGGTAAAATTTATGTAATAAGCGACGGTCAATGAACTTTTCTAGCGAAAATTCGCTAGAATGGCTTTTTCAGCCGTCCGCAGGGGCCTATATTTGCGAACTGAGGGCAAAGCCTTTAACTTTTTTTGCCTTCAGCGGGTTCTTACACTGCACCCGCGTATGCGCCCAAATCAGCTTCTATAAAGCTAAGAGCTTGTTTGGAAATTTTGCCCCTAACGAATTAACCGAAGCTTATGAAAATGCTTGTCTGCGTCAGTAAGACGCCAGAAACCACCACAAAAATTCAGCTGACGGCTGATAAGACCGACCTCGATAAAGGCGGTATTCAGTACATCATGAACCCTTACGACGAGTGGTACGCGCTCGTCCGCGCCCTGGAGCTGAAGGAGGCTGGCGGCGGCTCAGTAACTCTCTTAAACGTTGGCCCTGCGGACAACGACTCTGTGATCCGTAAAGGACTGGCCATTGGTGCAGACGACGCCATCCGCGTGAACAGCGAAGGCGGCGGAAGCCTTTACATCGCGAAGCAAATTGCCGCCCAGGCCGCCGGTTACGACATAATTTTCTTCGGTAAAGAGACCATTGATTACAACGGATCAGAAGTAGGTGCTATGGTCGCCGAGCTGCTAGACACCGCCTACGTAGGCGAAGCCAGTAAGCTGGAAATGAACGGCAATACGGCTACCATCACCCGCGACATCGAAGGCGGCGTGGAAGTAGTGGAAGTAAGTACCCCACTCTGCCTGAGTGCCGCTAAAGGCATGGCCGAGCAACGCATCCCCAACATGCGCGGCATCATGATGGCCAAGCGCAAACCGCTCAATGTAGTGGAGCCGGTAGATGCCCCCACCACCACGGAGGTCTCGAGCTATGAACTGCCCCCCGAAAAATCTGCCGTAAAGCTGGTGGAACCGGATAACATGGGCGAGTTGGTGCGCTTGCTGCACGAGGAGGCTAAGGTTATTTAGTCTTGTGGTAATGTAGTTCGGTAGTAATGTAGTTGCTACC
>CAYWMW010000196.1:6891-8435 GCA_964458975.1 uncultured Lewinella sp.
CTAAAATACAAAACGATGGTATTGGTATTCGCAGAAGCCACCAACGGAAAATTCAAAAAAGCCGCCCACGAGGTGGTTACTTACGGTGCAAAAACGGCTGCGGCCATGGGCACCGAGTGCGTAGCCCTCACTTTGGGCGACGTGCAAGACGCTGGCGACCTCGGTCGTTTCGGTGCAAGCAAAGTTTACAACGTGTCTGACCCCACCCTGGCTGGTTTCGACAGTGGCGTGTTCACCGCAGCCATTGCCGGAGCAGCCCAGCAGCTCGGCGCAAAGGTGATCGTACTTTCCCACAACAGTACGGGCAAGAACCTGACCGGCCGCCTCGCGGCTCGTTTAGACGCTGGCTCCGCGCCGGGCGTTAAGGCCGTGCCGGCGGTTGACGGAGGGAAGTTCACCGTTCGCAAGGCCGTATTCTCCGGTAAAGCCTTCGCCGACGTTGCCATCCTGACCGACACTAAGGTGATCAGCCTGGTCGGCAACTCCATCCCGGTCGAAGAAAGCGGAAGTGCCGTTGGTGTAGAAAGCATCAGCGTAGACCTACCCGCCCCCAAGGTGAAGGTGCTCAGCACCGAACGCGCCGAAGGCATCACTCCCCTACCCGAAGCCGAGCTCGTCGTTTCCGGAGGTCGGGGCCTCAAGGGGCCGGAGAACTGGGGCGTAATCACCGATTTGGCCGATGTACTCGGTGCGACGACCGCCTGTAGCCGCCCGGTTTCCGACAGCGACTGGCGCCCTCACCACGAGCACGTTGGGCAAACCGGCGTCGCCATCCACCCGAACCTCTACATCGCCGCTGGCATCAGTGGAGCCATTCAGCACCTCGCGGGGGTGAACAGCTCTAAGACCATCGTCGTCATCAATAAAGACCCCGAAGCGCCTTTCTTTAAGGCCGCCGACTACGGTGTTGTGGGCGACCTGTTTGAGGTACTGCCCCGCCTGACGGAAGCGATGAAGGCCTTTAAGAGCGCCTAATATGCTCTGCCACCGCTGATTCTTGTTATTTATTTCTGAGCCAAACTGAGCTTTGCTCAGTTTGGCTCAGAAATAAATAACAAGAATCAGCGGTAACATAAATTTGTGCGGTTAAAAGATTACCCGTACCTTTGCGGACCGATTCGGACCCCTGAATTTTAAAAAAGAAGAAAATGGCACATCATAAGTCAGCAAAGAAGCGTATTCGTCAGGACGAAAAAAAGCGTCTGCACAACCGCTACTACAAAAAATCTACCCGTACTGCCCTCAAGAAAGTACGTGAAATGGAAGACAAGGCCGAGGCCGAAAAGCAGCTCCCTGCGCTGTTCAGCATGATCGACCGTCTTGCCAAGCGCAACCTCTTCCACCCCAACAAAGCCGCCAACCTCAAGTCTGGCCTGGCTCTGCACATCAAGAAACTCGGCTAAGATTCAGCTCGGGTTTACGAATTAAAAAGCCTCTCCACCCCTTAGGGTTGGAGGGGCTTTTTGTTTTCATTCAGGCTTCGCTAATGGCTAACGCCATTGCGCTACGCCTGAATGAAAACAAAAAGCCCCTCCCCTTAGGGG
>CAYWMW010000197.1:0-8423 GCA_964458975.1 uncultured Lewinella sp.
CGGCTTCGCGGAGGGCTTCGCGGCGGTTGGCCGGGTCCATCTGGTAGGTCTTTTTGTCGGTGGGGACGTCTTCGAGCTGGCGAGGCGCGGAGTCGAGCGCATCGCGGAAAGGGCCGTAGAAGGCGCTGGCGTACTTGGCGCAGTAGCTCATGATGGAGGTATCGGTGAAACCCTCCGCATCAAGCGCGCGGCGGATGGATTCGATGCGGCCGTCCATCATTTCGCTGGGGCCGATGACGTCAAAACCGGCGCGGGCCTGGGCTACGGCCATGGCGTCTACGAGGGGCAGTGTTTGGTCGTTGTCGATCTTGCCGTTTACAACGAGGCCGTCGTGGCCGTCGGTGCTGTAGGGATCTAGGGCCACGTCGGAGATGAGGCAGATGTCCGGGTATTCGGCTTTCAGGCGGGTGGCGGCGTGGAGGTAGAAATTGTCTTTGCTGGTGGCGTAGGTGCCAGTTTTATCCTTATATTCCTCCGGAACGGCGGGGAACATGATGAAGCTGAAGATGCCGAGCTTGCGGCATTCGCCTACTTCCCGGACTACTTCTTCGATGCCGAGGCGGAAGGTGCCGGGTAGGCTCACGATCGGCAAGCGCGCGTCGGGGTCGGGCATCAGGAAGATCGGTTGCACGAGGTGGCCGGGGGTGAGTTCGGTTTCACGGATTTGGGCGCGGATGGCGGCCGATTGGCGGTTGCGGCGGGGGCGGCTTAGCATGGTTTTGTGGTTCGGTGGTTTTGTAGTTCGGTGGGCTGCCGCACGGGGATACTCGCTCCGCTCGTTTGGGTTTTAGCCCGGAACAAAGGTATTTAGTTACCTGACGGTGTTCGTCATGGGGTTGGCATTTTTGGGCGCGGGCGCGGGTGCGAAGAAAGTTAGCAGGAGCTTAGTTATCACCGATACCGATTAAACCACGCTACGATGTGATCAACCTTGGTAATCAACTGGCTTGGCCGGTTGGCAATAAAGTGGTAAGCTCCCGGAACCTCCACCAGTGCCGTCTCGATCTTGCGCAGCTTCAGCGCGTGGTACAACTGCTTGGCTTCCGACAGGGGGGTACGCAGATCGGAACCACCTACCATTACCAGGGTTGGGGTCTGTACGTTCCCGACCAAAGAAATGGGTGAGAATTTCCAGTAATCCATTGGGTTTTCCCAGGGTTGCCCGGGGTAACGGGAGTAGGCGTAGCCGTAGTAGTTGTCGGCGGTCAGGGTCTTACTGATCCAGTTCATCACGGGCTTGATGACGGCTGCGGACCGGAAGCGGTTGTTCTTTCCGATCATCCAGGCGGTCATGATGCCGCCGGCGCTGCCGCCGGTCACAAAAAGGCTATCCTCCGTGAAGTACGGGCGCTTGAGCAACTCGTCTACTCCGTCCATCACATCGTTGTAATCTTCGCCGGGGTAGTTGTGGTAGAGCAGGTTCCCGAACTCCTCGCCGTAGCTGGTACTTCCCCTGGGGTTGGGGTAGAACACGGCGAAGCCCGCACTGGCATACAGCTGCACTTCCGGGGAGAAGTGCGGTCCGTAGCTGGAAATTGGCCCGCCGTGGTTTTCCACGAGCATAGGGTAGGAACCGCCTTCGGTAAAGTCAGGCGGGTAAACGACCCAGCCCTGAACGTTGCGTCCGTCCACACTGGATTTGTACCAAATCTCCTCCAGCTTACCGAGCTTACGGTATTCCAGCAGGCTCTGGCTCACTTTGGTGAGCTGCTTTGAGCCGTCGCTGTCGGCGTTCTGCACCGCCAGCTCTGCGGGCTGGTAGGGGCTCGTTAGGGTGAAGGCAATTTTGCCACCGTCAGCGACGGAGAAGGAGCCACCGCTGTACGGGCGCGCCACGGCGGTACCGCCAACATCATGTACCACTACTTTGTGCTTACCGCCCAGCGTGCTGTGGCCCACCAGTGAAGACCCCTCATCGTCGTATTGGAAGTAGAAGCCCTTGCCGTCAGCAGCCCAGACGAGGTCGCCTACGGAGCGGTCCAGGTCCAGGGGGACCTCCTTTTTCCCCGAGCCATCAATGTTCATCAGGTAGGCCCGCGTGAGCTGGTAGGTTTGCATTTTATCCGGAAAGCCAACGTAGAGAATTTGCTTGCCATCGGGGGACACGACGGGATTCCCGTCCGGGCCGTCCCGGTCGGTTAGTGGCGTGATTGCGCCGCTGGCCAGGTTAAGGCTGTACACCTCTGAATTGCGGAAACGGTACTCCCAATCGTCGATCCGGTTGGCGGAAAAGATCAGCTGCTTACCGTCCGGGGTCCACTGCGGCGTACCGCGGTGGTGAAAATTACCGAAGGTAAGCTGGCGGGCGCTGCCGCCTTCGGCGGAGATAACGAAGTAGTGGGAGAAGCCGGGTTCCATGTATCCTGAGCCATCGGCCTCGTGTTTCACGCGGGTAGTCACCCGAGGGGCGGCGGCCCAGTCGGCACCCTTTGGCGGCCGTGGGCCACTGACTAAACTGAGTTCTTTACCCGGCACGAGCATCGAAAAGGCGAGGTGTTTACCGTCGGGCGACCAACTCAAGCCCGAAGGCGATCGCTCCAGCTGCGTCAGCCGGGCCATCACGCCGGACGCCAGCCAGTACACGTAAATCTCCGAGCCCTGGTCGCTGCCACTCACGAAGGCCAACCGGCTACCGTCGGGCGACCATACTGCGGAAGACTCATTGATGTCATTACTGGTGAGCTTACGGTGGCCACTGCCATCGGCTTGCATTAACCACAAACGGGAGGTGCGCCGGTCTTTCATGATGTCCATCCCCCGGCGTTGGTAAACGATCCAATCTCCGTTCGGAGAAATTTGAGGGGCGCTTACCCACTCCAGGTCAAAGACGTCCATTTGGGTGAAGGGTACTTTGTCTTGCGCGAGGAGCAGACAGGGCAAACTAAGTAGCAGGATCAGGAAGGAAAATCTGTGGTTGGGCATGTTTGGTTTTGTTGTGTAGAAGGGAAGTTACGGGCTTTATTTATTGGAAGAGGTCTTCTATGGTTATGACCTGATCTACAACGCCGCCGAGCGCCTGTCCTTTTTTTATACCGTAGGTAGTCACAAGCGTATTAAACAGGATTCCTCGCACGTCCGTCAACTGCCGAAATCTTTGCCGACGATGCTGGAGCTTTTGGATCCGTTCTTTCGTCAGTTCCACTTCTTTATTGTAGAACTTAAACTCACAAAGGTTAATCGCACGGTCTGCCCGATTGATTACCAAATCGATCTGCAGGCCCTGCTCGGTCTTGGTTCCTTTATGGCTATATACCGAACTTGCGGTAGCTACTCCGCTTATTCCAAGAGCCCGTTTGATTTGCGCTAAATGCCGTAATCCGAGGTTCTCGAAGGCATAGCCCGTCCATGTATTATAAGCGGGCCTGTCGTACAATGATTCCCATGTTTGGGGTCCTTCATTGCGGTTTGGCTCTATAAATTTCAGGTAGAACCCCGAGTATTCGTCTATGAGCCGATAGATTTTGTTTTTCTTCTTCTTACCGAACGTGAAATAGCTTTGGATGAAGCCGGAAAACTCAAGCTCTTCGAGGATCTTGGTCAGGCCTCCTCCGTTACTGAGCGTTGTTTTTTTGACGATTGCCGTACGGTCGAGCCCGTAGATGTGACCGGCCAATGCACGAATCACTTCAATGTGCCGGTCCGCATGATCAAACAACGCGGGGTACAGACGATTGAATTCATCGTGTAGCGTGCCGCTTCGGTTCATGGCAACGGCTTCTACGTTTGAAGCCACGCTTAGGCCAGGATTTAACTCTTTAAGATAAAACGGGATTCCTCCAAACGCCATATACAGTTCTACGATACTGTAATTGTCGTAAGAAAAACCCCGCGATTCGAGATAAGTCCGGGTTTCTTTCAGGTTAAATGGTTGTAATTCTATCCGTTTGGTGATCCGGTTATGTAACCCACCTGTATGACGAACAACCTTCTGTATCATCCAGGATGCCGCCGACCCACAAATGATTACCATCACGTTTCTTTTGCTGGCCCAGGAGTTCCAGAAGTAACTCAAAGCGCTGAGGAAACCGGATTTATGTGTTGCCAACCAGGGAAGTTCATCAAGAAAAACAACAAGTTTCTTTTTACGCTCAATTGTTTCCAGGTAGTCCCTCAGCGCGAAAAAGGCAAACTGCCAGGTATCGAAGGTCACTTCTTTTATGTGCTTTCCGGAAACGCGCGATAAACTATCAGCAAAGTTATTCAGCTGTTCCTTGCGGTCTCCGTTTTGGGTTCCGGTTAGCTCAAAATCTAGCTTTCCCGCAAAAGTCTGGTCAACTAAAAAAGTTTTCCCTACCCGACGGCGGCCGGTGATGGAAACCAGTTCTGAGGACCTCTGGTGATACAGCTCCATAAGCTGATCCTGTTCTTTCTCTCTGGCTATTACCGGTAAGGCGTTTTCGAAGTCGGATGAAGTCATAAATTGAACAGATAAGGTTAAGGGTCTATGAGTAAATAACTTACCGGTTTACAAACGGCGTTCGCAACGCTGGGCCGCGTCAGCCAACTGAAACCATAGCTATGGCTATGCTTTCAGCAGTCTTTCTTGCCCAGCGTTACGACCACTCGTTTTCAACCAGGTAAGTTATTTACTTATAGACCCTAAGCCGTTAAATAATTAGTTGCTCAAAGTAAGGCTGAAGTTGCACTTTGAGCAGTCAATTCCTTATTTATTGCTTAAAGCACTATTTAATTAACACTTTGAGCGACGAATAAGTTATTAATCGCTAGAACCGTACTAATTGTATTGCTTTAAGAGCTTGTTGAGGCTTAAATACGGATGCTCGCTGAATTAGTAGTGTGAGGTATAGTTTCAGCGAGCAATAAATTATTGCCCGCTGAAAGTACTCTGTAAACATGTGTTTCAGCGAGTAATAAATCAACGTTCCCGCTATTAGCCCAACTCCTACATCTGTCGTATCTTCCCCGTCCAAAGCACTAACCAAACATTCATGAGACTACCGTACCTGACCATCCTTGCTCTTTCAACCTTCCATTGCACCCGCGGCCCCGCCCTAAGTAAGGGAAAAAAGTGGAAAAGGAATAAAGGACTTGCACTGATTCTCCCCTTCCTCCTTTTGTCCCTTACGCCCTTACTCGCTCAGATCGACCTGGACCACTGGGAAGCCCTCGCCCCTCGCAACATCGGCCCCGCCGGTATGTCCGGCCGGGTAACGGCCATTGACGTGAACCCCACCGACCGCGACCACATCTACGTAGGCACCGCCTCCGGCGGCGTATGGATGAGCCGCAACGCCGGCATCAGCTTCGAGCCCATTTTTGACGACCAGAAGTACCTCGGCATCGGCTCCGTAGCCGTTTCCGACGCCAATCCGAACATCGTCTGGGTCGGCACCGGCGAGGGCAACCCCCGCAACTCGGCCAACTACGGCGGCGGTATTTACAAAAGCCTGGACGGCGGTAAAACGTGGAAACACATGGGCCTGGAAGCCACCCGCCACATCCACCGCGTGATCATTCACCCCACGAACCCGGACATCGTTTACGCCGGCGCGATGGGCAATATGTGGTACCCGAACGAGGAACGCGGCGTGTTCCGCACCACCGACGGCGGGAAGACCTGGAAGAAGATCCTCTACGTAGATGACGGCACCGGCATTGCCGACATGATCATCGACCCCAACAACCCGAATAAGATCATCGCTGCGACCTGGACGTTCGACCGCGACCCCGACTACTTCAACTCCGGCGGCCCCGGCTCCGGCATCTGGATCACCCACGATGGTGGCGACAACTGGGAACGCAAAACCGCCAAGCACGGCCTGCCCAAAGGCGACCTCGGCCGCATCGGCCTGGCCATCGCGACCAACAAATCTAACATCCTCTACGCCCTCGTGGAAGCCAAGGTGAACGGCCTCTACAAATCCACCGACGGCGGCACGAACTGGAAGCTGGTGAGCACCAAAGACATCGGCAACCGCCCCTTCTACTACGCTGAACTCTACGTAGACCCGCAGAACGAAAACCGAATCTACAACGTCTATACCTACGTCGCCAAGTCCGAAGACGGCGGTAAATCCTTCCGCGAAATCGCCGACTACGGCAACAGCGTCCACCCCGATCACCACGCTTTTTGGATCGACCCGAATGACCCGGAATACGTGATTGACGGCAACGACGGCGGCCTCAACATCAGCCACGACGGCGGCGAGACCTGGCGCTTCGCGGCCAACCTGCCCCTGGCGCAGCTCTACCACATCAACTACGACATGAGCTTCCCCTACCTCGTCGGCGGCGGGATGCAGGACAACGGCTCGTGGGTCGGGCCCAGCCAGGGCCTCAAGTCCGGCGGCATCACCGATGCCGACTGGCAGGAAGTCTACTTCGGCGACGGGTTCGATCTCATCTTCAAGCCCGGCAGCAAAAACATGGTCTACGCCGCCAGCCAGGGCGGAGCCCTGGGCCGCGTGAACCGCACGACGGGCAAGACGGTCGGCATCAAGCCCGTCCACCCGGACGGCACCTTCCTGCGCTTCAACTGGAACGCCCCGATCGCGCAGAGCGACGAGGGCGACTGTACGATCTACATGGGCAGCCAGTTCGTCCACAAATCCATCGACTGCGGCGACAACTGGACCATCATCAGCCCCGACCTGACGACCAACGACAGCCTCCGCCAGCGGTCCATGATCTCCGGCGGCCTCACCATCGACGCTACCCAGGCGGAGAACCACACTACCCTGCTCGCCATTGTGCCCAACCACAACGCCTGGGGCGAAAAACAGGGCCTTTGGGTCGGCTCCGACGACGGCCGCCTCCACTTCAGCCCGGACGACGGCAAGACGTGGAACGACGTGACCGCCAACCTGCCCGGCTTCAAGGAAGGAGCCTGGATTCCTTACATCGAGGCTTCCCTGCACAACCCGGCCGAGGCCTGGGTGATCGTGAATGACTTCCGGCGCGGAGACACCAAACCCTACGTCTACCACACTACGGATTACGGGCAGACCTTCCGGCAAATCATCAAGCCGAGCGGCGCGGTCGTAGGCCACACCCTCGCCATCGTGCAGGACCCCGTTGAGCCGAAGCTCCTCTTTCTCGGCACCGATCAGGGCCTGTTCATCAGCTTCGATAAAGGTGGAAGCTGGACGCACTACGATAAAAACTACCCCCACGTTTCTACCCGCGACATGAAGATTCACCCGCGTGAACACGACCTCATCATCGGTACCTTCGGCCGCGCCGTCTGGATCATGGACGACATCCGCCCGCTGCGCGAAATCGCCAAGCAGGGCACCAAAATGCTGCAAGATACCTTCGCCGTTTTCCCCGCACCCGATGCTTACCAGTGGAGCTACCGCAGCTACCAGGGCACCCGTTTTTACGCCCAGGGCCAGTTTCAGGGGCAGGACCGCCGGGGTGGCGCCATGCTCACTTACTGGGTCCTCCCGCAGGAGGAAGGGAGTAAAGGTGGAAAGGGTGAAGGGATGAAAGGCATGAACGCCGACGCCGCCAAGGAAGAGATGGCCAGCAAAGGCAAGCGCAAGAAAGGCAAGAAGAATAAGGGCGCGGCCGCAGGTGCAGGGGAAGTTAGCCCCCCAGCCCCCAAAGGGGGAGACGTAAGCCGTCTGCTCCGCTACTCAACGGCCGAAGCCCCTGCGGAAGCCGCAATGCTCTCCGCCGCCGACAAAGACCCGAACGGGCCTAAGCCAAACAAAAAGAAGCTGAAAATCCAGGTCGTAGACACCCAGACGGGCGACACCATCCGGACCTACACCACCACCCCCCGCTACGGCATGAACCGCACCAGCTGGAACATGCGGCGGGACGGTATCTCCTTCCCCAGCCGCCGCGAACCCCGCCCCGATGCTGATACACCCAGCGGCGCCCGCGTAGGCCCCGGCGTCTACGAAGTGGTGATGACCTTCGGTGACCATGTGGACAAGACCATGGTTACCGTTCACGCCGATCCGCGTGAGGCCAAAGCCACCGGCAACCCCCTCGCCGCCCGCGAAGCCCTCACGGCCGAGTACGACACCACCGTAGTCCGCCTCACCGAAGCCTGGAACGACCTCCAGCAAGCCGGCAAATCCCTGAAGCGCGTCGAAGGCCTCCTCAAGGATGCGCCGAAAGCCGTAAAAGACTCCCTCTCCGCAGACATCAAGGACCTCAAGAAAGCCATTGCCGACATCGAGGAAATCTACACCGATAAGGAAGGCCTTAAAGGCATCCAGCGGAACCCGACCAACCTGCAGGCGAAGATGTTCACCGCGCGGCGGTACATCGGTCAGGTAGAGGGTAAGGCTTCACAGATGGCTACCGTTACCCTGGAACAGTTCCAAGCTGGCGCTGCCGACTTCATCGAGCAAGCCAAGGCCTTCCTGGCTGGGGGTTTTGCGGACTTCCGGGAGGAGACAGCGGAGTTGTCGTTGTTTGGGAAGTTGCAGTGTTTGGTTGCCCGGCGC